>JAYUZE010000078.1:0-2531 GCA_043752035.1 Gammaproteobacteria bacterium | reverse complement strand
TTCGAGCCCGCGTGCGTTGAGTTCCACAAGACTCAGCGCAGTGTGCGTACGGCCAGTTCCGAGCAGGTTCGCCAACCCATCTTTCGCGAAGGCCTTGAGCACTGGCGTCACTTCGAGCGCTGGCTCTGGCCGCTTCGCACTGCCCTCGGTGACGCGCTTGAGCGCTACCGCGACTGAGCGCGAACCTATGAAGCCGGGCCGAAATGACCAGTGCCCCTGTGGAAGCGGAAAGAAATTCAAACACTGTTGTGGGCAGCCGGCAGGCGTTGGCACCGCTACAGCGCCCGCGCCTTCGGCGCCGGTCACGGCTAGCAGTGCGTATGAGATCGGGGTTCTGGTCGAGCATCTCAATAAAGATCGGTTGCATGAAGCCGAGCGCGGTGCGCGCGCCCTGCTTGGGCGACAGGGCGACGCCGGCATTGCCTGGAAGGTTCTGAGCGTGGCGCTCACGCGCCAGGGCAAGGACGCGCTGCAGGCCCTACAACGGGCTGCCGAACTGATGCCCGCGGATGTTGAGACACATCGGAACCTCGGCGCCTACCTGCACGACCATGAAAAGTGGCACGAGGCAATAGCGAGCCTCGAGCGGGCGATTGCACTCCGGCCAAACGACGTTGAGGCGCTGGTCGATTGTGGCAATGCCCTGAAGGCGGTAGGCCGCGCGGCCGACGCGCAGCCGCTCTACCAGCGCGCGCTCGAGTGCGAGCCTCGCCACGCCGGGGCCCACAACAACCTGGGCAACGCCTATCTGCAGCTCGGCCGTTACGAGGATGCGGCCGGCTGCTACCGTGCGGCGCTGACGCTGCGGCCGCAGGACCTGCAGATCCTTGCCAACTTGGGCGCCGTATTGCGCGACCTCGCCGAGCGGCGTGAGGCCTGGTCCGTCTACATGCGTGCGGTGGAGCTGGACCCCGCCAGCGCGGAGTTCCATTGCAATCTGGGTGGCGTGCTGTTCGAGTTGCGCCGAGTCGAAGCAGCCGCCGCCAGCTATCGGCGCGCGCTGGAGTTGCAACCGCGTTGGGTGCCTGCGCACCTCGGCCTGGCCCTGGTGCTGCGCCAGCAGCGGCGCGCTCCCGAAGCGGAAGCCAGCTGCCGCGCGGCACTCGCCACAGAACCCGACAACGTCGAGGCGTTGGCCGCCCTCGGTGAATTGCTGGCCGATCGCGGCCAGTTCGCTGAGGCCGAGGCGCTGTTCCAGCGCGCCATCTCGATCAACCCCGGATTCGCGCCTGCGTATGCCAGTATCGCCTCGCATCGTCGCATGAGCGGCGCGGATACCGCTTGGCGCAGCGGCGCCGAAGCGCTGCTCGGCAGACGGGTGCCGCTGGCGCATGAAATCAGCCTGTACTACGCGCTGGGCAAGTATTGCGACGATCTCGGGCAATATGACGCGGCGTTTGGCCACTACCGGCGGGCCAACGAACTCACCAGGCGCATGGGCTCGACTTACGACCGGGCGCGCTTCACCCGGCGCGTCGAAGATATTATCGCGCAATTCGCGCCGGGGTCTGCGAGTGCTCCGGGCGCGAAAGCCAACTGCTCGGAATTACCGGTGCTCATCATCGGTATGCCCCGTTCTGGCACTTCGCTCGCGGAGCAGATCCTCGCCTCGCACCCGTCCGTATTCGGAGCGGGTGAGGTCATCTACTGGAACAGCGCCTACGACCGTTTCCGACGCGCGGAGTCCAAGGGCACGTCCACGCCCGAGCTAATTGCATCCATGAGCGAGGACTATCTCGCGCGATTGACGGCCACGGCCGGCGGCGCAACGCGCGTGGTCGACAAGATGCCGGGGAATTTCCTGTACGCGGGCCTGATCCATGCGGCCCTGCCCCGCGCCCGCATCATTCATATGCAGCGCCATCCCTTCGACACCTGCCTGTCAATCTATTTCCAGAACTTCTACAACATCGGTCCCTACGCCAACGATCTGGGCGATCTCGCGCACTATTACCGACAATACCAGCGCATCACCGATCACTGGCGCGCGGTGCTGCCTGCGACCAGCCTTTTTGAGTTTCCGTATGAGGCGCTGGTGGCGGACCCCGAAGGCTGGAGCCGGCGGATGGTGGATTTCATCGGTCTCCGGTGGGACCCGCGCTGTCTCGATTTCCACCAGACCGATCGCGTGGTCATCACGGCCAGCAGGTGGCAAGTGCGCCAGAAGATCAGCACGCAGTCCGTCGAGCGGTGGCGGAACTACGAGAGTTTCCTTGATCCGCTGCGCAGCCTGCTGAAATAGCCACCGCACCCACTGCACGCGCGAGCCGGCGGACGCCGGCGGATCAGGCAGCGTACGCGACCGCACAGATCCGTACGAACCCTCACCGTATACGTATATCCCGGGATGGCTGCACCCCTTAGCGGCCTTTAATCTCCGCGCCCAGAAGAAACGTCAGGTGCCGGCATTACCGGCAGGGAGCAACGATGAGGTTCAGAAAGGTCCGAAGCGGTGTCAGCGCGCTGACAATACTGGTGGTCACGCTGCTGGCGGCACCGGCGGTCCAGGCAGTACCCAGTTTCGCCCGCCA
>JAYUZE010000077.1:0-5338 GCA_043752035.1 Gammaproteobacteria bacterium | reverse complement strand
CACCGACGTGCGGCAGCTCCTGGCGCCTGAGAGCGTGCGCAAGCTGGTGGCGAATTTCGCCGATCCGCGCGTGGGTGTGGTCAGTGGCGATCTGTTGATCCGCCAGGGCAGCCTTGAGGAAACGTCGGTCGGCGCCTATTGGCGCTATGAGCGCCGGATTCGTGCGAACTTGGGCCGACTGGATTCGATCATGGGCGCGACCGGGGCGTTTTATGCCATGCGCCGCGCGCTGTTCCGGCAGATGCCCCGCGAACTGCTGCTCGATGACATGTACCTGCCCATGGGGGCGTTCCTCGAGGGTTATCGGCTGGTGGTGGAGCCAGAAGCCCAGGCCTTCGATTTTCCTACCGACGTGAGCATAGAATTCCGCCGCAAGGTTCGTACGCTGGCGGGCAACTACCAACTACTGCGCTACTATCCGTGGCTGCTGACACTGCGCAACCGGATGTTGTTCCATTTCATTTCATACAAGCTGCTGCGGCTGTTGCTGCCGTGGATTGCGCTGGCATTGTTGATTGTCTGTTTTGGCCTCCCGGAACCCTGGCGAACTATCGTGCTTGGCGGGCAGCTGGGCATCTATGGCCTGGCTGCACTCGATGGCGTGTCGCCCAGCAGCGCCCCGTGGCGGCGTATCACGGCGCCGCTCCGCACTGTGGTCTCGATGCTGCTGGCGGCCGCCTGCGCGGTGTCGATCCTGTTCGTCAAACCGCACAAGCTCTGGACACCAACGCAATTGCCGCCCAAAGCGGGGCCCTGATTTGCGCAGCCTCATGAACAAGTCGATCGGAGTGCAATCCGGGCAAGGTACGAGTCCTGCCGGCGTGGGCGCGATGGGTTGGTTGACCGCCGCGCTTATCCTGTTGTTGATTGGCAGGCTCGCGGAATACGTCCCGGGTGTCCACAGTCTGCCTCTGGTCAAGATCTTTGCGCTGCTGTTGCTGGCGACGCTGCTGTTCGCCCGACCCGCGGGTACTGATGCCAGCGGCCTGCGCACGCCGCTCGCCTGGAACGCGCTCGCGCTGTTGCTGCTGGCCATTGTCAGCATGTCGTTCTCGATCTGGAAATCGCAGACTTTCCTGTTCATGAAGAACGAACTGCCAGTGCTGATTCTGCTGTTCGTCGCGGTGACGCGTGGCGCCAGCTCGTATTACATCAGTCGCCGGTTACTGTCGGCGTTTGCGTTCTGTGGTGTGATGCTGGCGGTGTTTGCTGCAATCGGCTACGGCGGCGGCCGGGCCAGCGTCGAATCCTGGTACGACACCAACGATCTGGCTTATGTGCTGGTCACACTGCTGCCAGTTTTCGTGGCATTGCGAAAGCTGTCGACAGGCATCTGGCGCTGGTTATGGATGGCGCAATGTGCGCTGGCAGCCGTGGTAATTGCGCTTACCGGGTCGCGCGGCGGCATGATTGCGCTGGGCCTGGTGGCGGTCTGGTACGTATTTGTCGGCGACCGGGCACTAATAAAGAGAAATCGCGGCTCGGCGATATTCAAATCGATGGCGCTGGCTGTCTTACTGGTGGTGACGGCGATAGCCGTCTGGCCCTTCCTGCCGGCCGAAACTCGCGAACGACTGCAGTCGATCACGGACCTGGGGTCTGACTACAACCTGCAGGCCGGAAATCATGACTCGCGTACTGACATCTGGAAGCGCTCTTTGACGGAGCTTGCAGGGCGCCCAATAGGTTTCGGTCTCAATACGTTTCCGGCCGTGGACGGTCGCACCGGCGGCATCTATCACACGGCGCACAACTCAGTGGTGCTGGTGACGGTAGAGTTGGGCGTCATTGGCGGTATCTTGTACTTGCGGCTGTATTTCCTGGCTTGGCGTCAGCTGGGTCGTTGGATACGACCAGAACAGGTTCAAACCACGAGTGAGACTGCATCAGCTGACATTCCCGCTGGCGGTGACGCCACAGCTGAGGCCATAGAACGTGCCGTGATAGCCGGCAATCTGCGTATTTCCCTGGTGGCGAATTTCGTCGCCGGGTTCTTTCTATCGCAGTGCTATAGCTTCCTGATCTGGGGCCTGCTGGCCTTTATCGCGGGCTTTGCTCCGCAACTGCAGGCGTCAAAGCCTGTGCGGGGCTCCCGCGGCCGAGTACCTGTTTCGCGACCCGCAATTGCTCGGGATGTGCGACCACTCGCCGGTAAGCAGACACTACAGTAAATACCGTAATCGCGACCCACAGCGCACCTTTGGCGAGAATTCCGGTCCAGGTGAGGGGAGCGAAATAGGGCACAGTGAGCGTAGCCGCCGCGCACAGCGCCAGGGTCAGCACCAACGGACCCCAGTGCAATTCCATATCGAAAAGCTGCCGGGCCCGCCGGTATTCGAAAATCAATCGGGCCAGTGCGGCGATCGCTACCGCAGAAGCTGCGCCCATCGATCCAAGTCTTGGCACCAGGATCACCAGGCACAAGGTGACCAGGATCGCGCCGATCATTGCGCCGCCGACGACATTGATCGGGCGCGAGCCCACGAGCGACCCGAGGCGGGCAAAGTCCGTTATGGCCGTAAACATCAGTGCCAGTAACAGAATGGGTACTACCGGTGCGGCTCCATAAAATGCCGGCGTGGCCAACAGGCGCAGCAGGTCAGGTGCGAATAACGCGAGTCCCAGCGCGCAGCAGGCCAGCAGCGAGTAGGTTGCCTGAAAAACCACACCAAAAGCCGGGTGCATATCCGTCCGCGCATGGATACGGTATTGCTCAATTTCCCAGACTTGTGTGAACGGTGCGTACACTAGGGTGTTCAGTGCCTGCGCGAGGCGATAAGCCAGGGCATAGACACCCACGGCGGACAGGCTGTTCAGTCGCGACAGGAAAAATCGATCGCCGGTCGAGATGTACAGCGTGGCCAGCCCGGCGATCGCCAGGGGCCCGCCAAAGCCGATCAGGCGTTTGATGTCGCTGCGAGTGAATGCCAGGCTCCCGTGGCGCAACGTGTAAGGCAACGCGGCCGCGGCCTGGATCGCGCACGAGATCAGGTAGCCATAGATGAAAGACGCCGCGCCGAGTTTGAGCACCACCAGAAAATACAGATTGAAGGCAATCTGAGCGACCAGTCGCAGCGTACTGGTCGCGAGGAAGCGGCTGACTTTACCGTCGGCGCGCATGTGCGAGAAAGCTACCGCGCACACGGCCTCGAGTAACAGCGACAGCGAGAACCAGGCGAGCAGATAGGCATTGCCGCTACTTCCCAGAAAGTTCTGCGCCAGAAGCGGGGAGCACAATGCCAGCAATGCTCCGGCAGCGGAGTTCGCCAGCACGCCCAGCACCATCGCGGCCATGATCAGTCGCTGACGCGCTTCAGCTGATGTTGCATGGTGGTAGTAACGGAACACTCCGTTGTTCAGATCGAAGCTCACCAGGTTTCCGACCAGCGTGGTCATCACCGTGATCAGCTCGACCAAGCCGTACTCCGCGGGTGTGAGATAGCGCGTGTAGACCGGCAACAGCAGCAGGCTGGCTGCGTTGCGCATGATGGTGCCAAGTGAATACAGCGACGCATGTCGCAGAAAGCGCGGGATTCTGACGGCCATTTAGCGATCTGGTGGGCTTGGGCGATCCGAGGTAGTCGCATATATTACGCAGGCCCAAGATGGGCCGGCAGCTAATTACAGGCCATTAGAGCCCAACTGTGACGGACGACAACAATCCGCTGGCCGGCACGGTAGCCGACCTGTATCGCCATCGCGCCCCCGGCGGGCGCGAACTTAGCGTGGGCCTGCTGGTGCCCGATGAGCCGTTGTCGCGGCTTGCCGAAAGTCTGCTCCGACAGTTGGGTCAGCTGGAGTATGTACGGAAGCTCACCCGGATCGTGCACCCTGTCGGCAGGGCTACGCGCACCAACGTCGCGCCATTATTTGCGCTCTTCTGCACGGTCGATGAAACACGCAATGCGGATGACAATCTGCTTGCCGCTGCGCGGCCACAGGGTGCACAGTACGAGGTCGAATCGCTGATCCTGGACGGCACCGACAAATCATACGGGCAAGTGCGTGTACTCGGCCTCGACGTCCTGCTGGTGATGGGCTGCGAAGTTGAAGATTGCAAGCTCGCGGGCTTGTGTAGTGCCGGCACCTGGCGCTTCGATTTTGGCATCGGCACCGGAGGTAGCTGGCGCCTGGTAGGTGCGGGAGATTTTTTCGCAGCCGCGCCGGATTCCAGGGTGCGCCTGTGGCAGCAGGACGCCACGCCTGCGGTCGACCAATTGCTGAGCGAGTTGGTGTTGCGTGCTGACCCCAGCTATTCGCTGGTGCAGAGCCGCCGGCGGGTGCTGCTCGAATCCTGTCTGCTGGTGATCATGGCCCTGTATCGATTGCACTCCGATGAACAACCTCGCACCTGGCCGGGCGCTGAGCCGGCGCCCGGATTGCAGACCGGCAATGAGCCGCGTACCCGTTTGCCTGTGCTGGCGTGGCTGGCTCGACCTTTTGCCCGTCGTGCTGCGCGTCTGCTGAGTGGTAGACCTGCCGTGGTGCCGATATGGAAGATTGCGCTACGCCGCGTGGCAGCCGGTGCACCTATCGATGGGGTGCTGCGCGATCGCAGCGGCTTCAGGTTTCTGAGCGCGCCGCGAGGCTATGCATGGGCCGATCCCCACCTGGTCGACTACCAGGGGCGCACTCTCTTGTTTGCCGAGGAACTGAAGATCAACACCGACGCCAGCGGCAAGATCGTCTGCCTCGAGATTGATGGCAATGGCGCTGCAAACAATCGCCTGCTGTGTGTTGATCGCCCGTATCACCTGTCGTTTCCACAGGTTTTCGCCTACGGCGGCGAATACTTCATGATCCCCGAGTCCATGATGGACGGCACGGTGCAGCTGCTGCGGGCACGCCGCTTTCCCGATGACTGGGTGCTCGAAAGGGTGCTGTTTCGCGGCCGTGCTGTCGATACGGTGCATTGGTTCGACGAGCCTAGCGGGAAATGGCTGTTCGTGACCTCAATGGGATCGATGGTCGGCCAATACCCCTTTACTATGGTGTTCGTGGCAGATTCGCTCACCGCGCCATGGCAACTGCATCCGTGCTCGCCCATTGCGACCACGGTGCAGACCGAGCGCAATGGTGGTGCGCTGTTTCGCAACGGCGCGAAGCTGATTCGACCGGTGCAGGACGGGCGCCTGCGCTACGGGCATTCACTGCAGTGGCAGGAAATTACGTCGCTCGGTCCAACAAGCTATAGCGAGCGTCCTTGTGGCCGCGTCGAGCCCAACTGGGCACCGGGAATGCTGGCGACCCACAGCTACACCAGGTCCCGCGACTGGGAGGCACTGGATGCCTTGATCGCGGCCGATTCTGACACGGAGTCCGGCCGGTGAAGCTGGCC
>JAYUZE010000076.1:0-17682 GCA_043752035.1 Gammaproteobacteria bacterium | reverse complement strand
CTGGTACGCGGGCAAATTAGTGAGGCCGAATCGGCTTCGACTGATCCGATCCCGATTGCCGAAACCAAACTTAAGCGCACGGTCGGCGTGTATCCCGTGAGTGACGTCCGCTATGCGCCGGATTTTCCCGAGCAGATCCAAGATCTGAAAGTCTTGGATCGTGCTGCAGCGGTAAGACTTTACCAACGGTTCTGGGGCGCAAATCATGCTGAGCTGGCGATCGTCGGTGATTTCGACGAGCCGGCGACCAAGAGCGCGGTCACGCGTCTGTTCGGCGATTGGGTGTCGACAAGCGCCTATGAGCGCTTATCACTACCTGCCTCCACGGTTTTTGGTCAGCGACTGACCTCAGTGACCAAGGATAAAGCAAACTCGTTCGTCATCGGCGAACTGCCGCTCAAACTTGTGGATACCGATAACGACTATCCAGCGCTGCTGGCTGCGGCGCACATTCTGGGCGCTGGCGGATTTGATTCGCGCTTGATGGTGAGGTTGCGCGGCAAGGAGGGGCTCTCTTACGGCGCAGGCGCGAACCTGCGCGCCTCGAACTTCGAGCCGTCGGGTTCGATGGTCTTTTATGCGATTTTCGCGCCACAAAATCGCCTGCGCGTGCAGCAGGGATTTGACGAAGAGATTGCGCGCTTCGTTAAGCAAGGCGTCACTAACGAGGAGCTCGCTTCAGCAAAAAAAGCCATGCAGGCTGACGACCACACGCGCCGTGCTAGCGATGTGGAAGTCGCCGCCGCCTGGACGGTAATGCTGGAGAATGCTCGTACCTTCGCCTTCGAACAAGACCTTGAGTCCAAGGTGCAGGCGTTGAACGTCGAGCAAGTTAATCAGGCGATTGGTAAGTGGCTGGATCCCGACAAGATCGACTGGTCGTCGGCCGGAGACTTCAAGTGACGCGACTTGCGCACGTGTGCGTATGGTGCCGGTGATTGTCGTATAGATGCTGCAGCGCTTGCAACGGCTGGAAAGGGTGCACCGATTCTGTACCTGGGCTACCGCGCATCGCTGCAGCCCCCCCTCTGCAGCACGTGGAATAGGCTGTCGGCTTCCGCTGCTGTCTATCGGCGTTGAATACTGGCCAGATTTCAGCACATTCCGGCGCCCAATGCAGATCAGGACAATGTCGAATATGCGCCAACTATTTCAAGGAGATGCAGTTCAGTTGACTGGTCAACTTTGGACGCCGGCCCTAATCTGCCACCGTACCACCGGCGGCCCAACATGACCCCGCAGGCCTCGTGGGTTCGCGGCGGCCCGCCCATCGCAACACCATACGTCAAGGTGCTGGGCCTGCTGTCCGCCGTCTGTCGACACGATGCGCACGGGACGTATCTCGCCATAGCGATTCATGCGGAGCCGACGCAACCGCGAGTTGGCGATATCAAAGGCGACATTCATTTTGACGGCGTCGGGCCCGGCCTGTTTGGCCCTCACCTCGACGACGACGGTACGGAAGAATTGCTGCTATGCAAGCGCCGCCCGACAATACTCCACACACTTCCTCATCTCCCCCAGCACACTCGAATCCTTCGGCACCGGGTACTCGAGCTCGACCATCGCGCTGATCGGATAGCGTTCCTTCTGCAATAGCTGCAGCACCTCGCGCAGCGGCGTGTCGCCCTGCCCCCAGGGCATGTTGTCGCCGCCGTGGGCCAATGAACGGCGATCCTTCAGGTGCAGGTGCGTGATGCGCGCGTGATATTTCTGCAGGAACGGAATTGGTGAATGGCCGGTGCTGGCCATGTAATGGCCGACATCGAGATTCAGGTTGTTGCGCGTGGAATACGCCAGCAGCTTATCGACATTGAACGCGGCGTCGCCGTATTGCATGTGGTTGTGCATGCCGTTGAGCAAGTTGTGCTTGTCAGCGAAGGCGCCCATGCGCTTCGCGGCCTGGTCTTCGGCTTCGAATGAGATGCCGCGCGCGCCGAGCACACTCGCCACGTTGTAGGCGTAGTCGATATCGGCATCGGGCCAGCTGGCCTCGCCGAGCTTCAGGATGTCGACCTTCACGCCGGCATCGTCGTAGAGTTTGCGCAGCTTCTGATAGCGGCTCATCGACACCGACTTGCGCCACTGATTTCGGGCCACCTCGACGCGGGCGTTCTCCTTTTCATAGGCGGCCATGTGAGTCTTTTGCTGCGCGGGTGTCATGCCGGATGCCGCGAGGTCGAGGTAGCGCGGGAACGGCGGCGCGCCTGCGTAGTCTTCGGCGGCATCGCCCATCAGCTCTACGGTGTCCACGCCGCAGGCCAGCAGATATTCCAGCACCTTGGCGGCATCGCCCGGCAGATCGCGGAAGCTGTAGGAGATTGCGCCTACCGCCACACCACCGATGCCGCGCGGCCTGGTCGCGGCGGACGCGGCACGCGCCGGCAGCACGCGGGCAACTGCCGCGGCGGCCGAGAGCGCGAGGAACTGGCGTCGTCCGTGAGTCGATCGTGTGGAATCGTCACTCATGTCAGGAACTCCTTGCCTGGCCCGGCGGCGCCTGTGCACCGGCATTGTTGCCGGCCACCGCATTGTGCGCCTCCCGGCCGGTCACATGCACCAGCAGACCCACCGCCGCCATCGCCCAGACGATCGCGGGGCTCGAGGGCACATCGAACACCGCCGAGCACACCAGGCCAATGACATAGCTGAGTAGCGCCAGTCCGTAGCCCAGCCATAGCTGGCGACGCGGCGGATGGCGGTAGGTGGCGATCGCAGGCACGATTAGGGTGGAGAACACCAGGTACACGCCCACCAGCTGCACTGAGATGGTCACGACGAACGCAAACAACACGTAGAAGCCGACCCGGCCGAGACGCTCGCGCCAGCGGAACCAGGCCAAGAGAAAAATAGCCGTGACAATCGCCGCGTGCAGCAGCTGGGTTGGCGATACCCAGAGGATTTGCCCGGCCAGCAGGTCTTTCAGATCCTCGCCGCCGTGCGGGTCATTGGCCAGCATCAGGATCTGCGCGGTCGAGGCCAGCACGAACAGTACGCCGATCAGCGCTTCCTGCACCTCAGGTCGCTTGCGCTCGGTCCAGGTCAGTAGCAGCGAACCGGCAAGTGCTGCTGCCGCGGCAGCGATCTGGGTAGTCCAGCCACTCGCGCCTAGACCCAGACTGTGCGCGGCGATCACACCCAGGCCCGCGGCCTGGGCAATGGCCAGATCGATGAACACGATACCGCGCGCCAGCACCTGCTGGCCGAGCGGCACGTGCGAGAGCACGACCAGCACACCGGCCACCAGCGCTGGACCCAGAATACTCAACTGCATATGGAGGTCGTTCATTTATTGGCGGCCAGCAAGCGGTTGATGGTGTCGTCGAAAAGTCCGAAGAGGTCCTTGGCCTGCGGCGTGCCGCCCACCGCATAGGGCAGCAGCACGACCGGTGCGTGGATGCGCTCCGAGAGCCAGTCGGCCGCCTTGGGGTCATTGTAAGCACTGCGCAGGATCATCTTCGGCGGTGCGCCCGTGAGCCGCGTGACCAGCTGACCGAGATATCCGGCACTGGGAGGTACACCGGGCTTGGGCTCTATCGCCGCGAGTTCCTTGAGTCCCAGCCATTCACACAGATACGCCTGGTCGCGATGGATCACGACCACGCCCACGCCCTTGAGCGGCGCGGCCTGCGCCTCCCAACGTGTCATCGCCTGTTGCCAGCGTTTCTGAAAATCGTCGCCTCGCGCGCTGTAGAACGCAGCGTTGGCGGCGTCCACCTGCGCGAGCCGCCCAGTAAGGGCTTTGGCGATCACGGCGATATTGTGCGGATTGAGGGTCACGTGCGGGTTACCGAGCGGATGAATGTCGCCCATCGAGCGATCCACTGCCGAGGGTACCTCGAGCATGCGCACCAGAGGCGCGGCCTCGAAATTCCCGGGACTGCCCGGCTGTAGCTTCGTATTGCCTGAATCCTGCAACAGTACCGGGATC
The DNA here is from genome assembly GCA_043752035.1 of Gammaproteobacteria bacterium. Taxonomy (GTDB): domain Bacteria; phylum Pseudomonadota; class Gammaproteobacteria; order Steroidobacterales; family Steroidobacteraceae; genus FEN-1191. The sequence continues at coordinate 13,751 of JAYUZE010000076.1, read as the reverse complement.
CAGCCGATCTCGAGTTCAGCGCCGGTGGCCACCAGCAGGTCGGTACTGCGCGCGCGTGCGACCAGGCTGGGTTTGGCGTCCACGCGGTGCACGTCCTGGAAAGCACTGGTGGCCGTATACACATTGACCTTGTCGCCGCCGAGCGCGTCGAGCAAGGCGGCCCAGTCGGGCGTGGTGGCTAGCACTTTGATTGCGGCCTGCGCCGGCAGTGTGCAGCAGCACAGCAGCACGGCAGTGATCGCCAGGATTGAGCGATTGAATGTATGCATGAGAGTGATTCCTAGAATTTATGCGCGCCGTGCGCGCCGATGGCAAAGATGTACTGCAGCAGCAGTTGCTGATCGCGCTGGCTGGCGCGCGCCTGATCCCAGGCGAACTGCGCCCGGAAGCGCGAGAATTCGCTCAAGGACCAGTCGAGCATTACCGTGGTGCGCTCTGGCGAAGCCTCGGCCAGTAGCGCAAAGGCCGTGCGCGGCAGCAGGCCCGCCGTGACCAGGCCGATATCCGGCGTTCCCGAACTCAACGCGTCGTAGCGCAGGCCTGCGCGCCAGCGCGGCATGAATTCGTACACGCCCTGCAGGTACCAGCCCGACTGCGAGCTGCGGTAAGTGCCGGCCAGATTGCTGATGGCGGTATTAAAGGCCAGTTGTCCATCTTCCGTGCGATGCAGGTATTCGCCCTGGAGCTTGAACAGATGCTGCGTGGGATCGCCGTGCGGCGCCCACTTGAGCGTGCCATCCAGCAACCAGGTACGCGACTTGCCTTTGAAGGCGTTGTCCACCGTTGCACCGAACTGATCGAAATCTGCGTAGCTGCGATCACTCGCACGCTCATCAATGCCAGAAAGACCCAGGCGCCAGCTGGTCGAGTCACCGATGTCACCGCCCAGATGCGCGAATGCCGCGTTGCCATTCAGGCCATTTACATTGCGATGGGTGCCCGGAAAGCGGCCGCCATTACCAGTCTCGACGCCGAACTACAGAAAGTAATCGGTCGGTGCAACCCAGCGCAACTGCGCGCCATCCTGCCCGAGCTGGCCATCGAACATCACCTGGTACACCAGCGGCTGATCGACGAAGTCCCAGGCGTGCGAGTGGGCCTCGTTGAGATAACCGACCGCCGACAAGAACCGACCGCCCTTGAGCGTAAAGCCATTGCTGAGCGCCAGCGTCTTGAAGTAGGCCTCTTCTACGCTGATGCTGTTGTCGCCGTGAATCGAGGCCGTCACGTTGGCGTAGAAATACGGATCGACATTGGAGGCCACCGTAAGCTCCGATTCGCCCAGGTTGAAGCTGCGCTCACCGGGGCCCGTGCCCGAGGGCGGCGGGATGAAACCGGCAACACGGTAAGTGGGCGGATCCTCCGACAGGCTGGCGTAGTTGCCGGCGAGAGTCATCGAGATCGCGGGGTTGCATGCCGAGGCGTTGCCGCCGCGCGAGGGTAGCGCCGGGGGTGGCGCGGGTGGTGGTGGTTCGGCCGCCGCGATCGCGGCTACCGGCGGCGCTGCGACGGCGGCCGTGGCGGCGTTTTCCAGCTGACTGATGCGCGCTTCGAGCGCCTGCACGCGAGCGGTGTACTCGGCGCGCATGCTAGCCAATTCAGCACGCAGGCTGGCTACATCATTTGCGGCGGCCTGCCCCGCCAGTGGCCAGCAAGATAAACCCAAAATTGTGATTACTGCAATAGGCGGGAATTTCGCCATGACACGCTACTCCTGTGACGTCCGATGACAGATCTGCGGCGGGCCCGGAGGCTCGCAACCAGCAATAGTCAGGACAGGAGTGGCGGCGCGCGGGACTGAAAAGTGTGTCGGGGTGCCTCGGTGACCAGGGGCGCATACAACGCCTGCGGCGCAGCTTCGGCTCGCAGCTGCAGCAGGTTCAGTGTGCTGCTGGCAGTGCCGGCGCCAGCCAGCAGCGGCGAAAAGGACTGGCATTCCGGGCAGCTATGGCTGGTCTTGGCGGCAATGCCCTGCGGATCGGCCCCGAGGCGCAAATGCGTGTAGGCATGCGTGATGGCGCCGAGCTGCGCAAACACCAGCGCGAACGCCAGCAGCAGGCCGATCTTTCCGGCATGCCTGCGTAACGGCTGAAAACGGGCTGGGGCCATACGCTCAGTATAGCGGTGACGGCTGGCGGCCGGTACTGCGGGCTCTTAGGGCCGGATTAAGATTTGGGGGTATTGCTGCCCGCAGGGCCCTGAGTCATCACGGCGCCTGGGTCATCGCGGCGCCGATCTCCAGGATCGCATCGAGCATGATGCGCAGGTCACGCGACTCAGTGCGGTGGTTGGCTATCGCCGCGCGCAGGCAATATTGCCCGTTAAGCGTGGTATAGGACGGCGCCGCGATGCCACTTTCGTGCAGGCGGGTCAGCAGTTCTTCGTTGAAGGCGTTGATCTGCTCGGGCACAAGCTTCGGCGGCCGGTAACGAAAGCAGACGATATTCAGCACCACCGGCGCCATCAGTTCGAGCAGCGGCTGCGCGCGGATCAGCGCGGCGAGTTCGTGTGCCTGGTCGATGTTCTGGTCGATCAGTCGTCCAAATTTGTCGAGGCCATGCTCTTTGAAGGACAGCCAGACCTTGAGCGCGCGAAAACCGCGCGAGAGCTGTGGGCCGTAGTCGCTGAACCACAGCGCGCCACTCGCCAGCCCGCGTTCCGCATGTTTGAGGTAGGCTGGCGTCAGCGCGAAGGCCGCGCGCTGCGCCGCGCTGTTGCGCACCAGTGTGCAGCCCGCTTCGAAGGGCACGTGCAACCATTTGTGCAGATCGAGCGCCACCGAGTCGGCCAGCTCCATGCCCGCCACCAGCGCTCGACGCCGCGGCGCGAGCGCGACCACCGCGCCGATCGCACCATCCACATGGAACCAGAGCTGCTCGCGCGCACACAGGGTAGCGAGGGCCTTAAGATCATCGACCGCACCGGTGTTGATCGTGCCGGCATTGCCGATCACACAGGCCGGTTTGCAGCCGCGCGCGCGATCTTCATCGATCATGCGCTGCAATGCCTGCAGGTCGATCTGATAATCCGCACCCGCCGCTACCTTGCGCAGCGCCTGGCTGCCCAGGCCCAGCATCTCCACCGCCTTCTGCGCGCAGCTATGCACTTCTACCGAGGCATACACGCGTAGCGGTGCGCTCTGCGCGCCCACACCCAATGCGCGCAGATCGTAGTCCGCGGCGGCGTTGCGCGCCACGGCCAGTGCCACCAGATTCGCCATCGAGGCGCCACTCAACAGCAGACCGCCCGCTTCCTGCGGGAAACCGACAATCTCCTTGCACCAGTCGATCACCTGGGTCTCGACCTGGATCGCCACGTGATTGCCACCACCCATGTTGGGGTTGACGATCGCGCCCAGAAAATCGCCGATCGCCCCCATTGCGGTGCCATTGCCCATGAACCAAGAGAAGAAGCGCGGGTGCACATTGCCCATCGGATAGGGCAATACCCAGTCGTGGAAATCCTGGTAGGCACGCTCGGCGCCCTGCGGCGCATGCGGCAGCGGCTGATGAAACTGTGCGGCGATCGCCTCGGGGGTCGGTTGCCACACCGGGCGCTCGCGCACTGTGCTCAGCCAGTCGAAGCCATCGTCGACGGCACGGTGCGCGAGCGCGCGCATGGCCTGCCAGTCGTCGGGGTCCAGTGTTTCAAGAGGTACGTTTGCGGTCACGAGTCATCCATTTCACGTCGTCGAGTTTGCTTGCGCGCACGCGTAGCGCGGCCTTGGGTACGGCCATCGCTTGGCCTTTCGCCTTGACTTTGGTTTTAGCTCTGGCTTTCATAGCCGATGACTTCGGCTGGCGCTACTTTTCTTTGCCAGCCGCAAACAGCTCATCGAGCTTCTGCTCGTAGGCATGGTAGTCGAGGTAGCGATATAGGTCGGCGCGGGTCTGCATGCGCTCGATAAATGAGCGCTGTGTGCCGGCCGTGCGGATTGTCTGCATGCACTCCAGCGCTGCGGCATTCATCGCGCGATACACCGCGCAGCAGTACAGCACGATGTCGACGCCGGCGCCGCCGAGCTCCTCGCGCGTAAACAGCGGTGTCTGTCCGAACTCGGTTATGTTGGCGAGAATAGGCACGCCGACCGCGTTGCGTATGCGGCTGTAGTCGGCCAGCGTCGTCACAGCTTCCGGAAAAATCATATCGGCACCGGCCGCCGCGCAGGCCTGCGCGCGCTCGATCGCGCGCTCGATGCCCTCGCTCGCCAACGCATCGGTGCGCGCCATGATCACAAACTGCGCATCACTGCGCGCATCGACCGCCGCCTTGATGCGATCGACCATTTCGGCCTGCGGCACTATTTCTTTTCCGGGACGGTGCCCGCAGCGCTTGGCCTGCACCTGATCTTCAATGTGCAGGCCCGCAGCGCCCGCCTTCACGAAGGACTTCACCGTGCGCGCGATATTGAAGGCACCACCCCAACCGGTGTCGGCATCGACCAGCAGCGGCAAAGCCACGGTATCGGTGATGCGCCCGATTTCGGTGAGCACGTCCTGCATGCTGCTGATGCCAAGATCCGGCACACCGAGCGTATTGGCTGCCACGCCTCCGCCCGAAAGATAGATCGCGCGATACCCCACGGCCTGGGCCATACGCGCGACATACGGATTGATGGCGCCCAGTACCTGCAGCGGGCGCTCGGCGGCCAGTGCGGCACGCAGGCGTGCGCCGGCGGATGAAGGCGTAGGCTCCGACTTGGCGGTCATGGCCGGTCTCCGGATGCTGTGAGGGACTACTGTTGCGCACATTCTCCCACAGCCGGCGCGCTGCTGCGCTGGAAGCGCGCACCAGCGCAGAGCCGGACCGACGATTTGCCGCAGCCAGACACTCAGACGCTACCATGCTAATGTTTTGGCCTGATGCAATGCGCCTGGCTGACTCTGCCCAGCGCCGCAAAAACGGGGAGCAACCGCGATGAGTGTCATGACCACCGGCCAGGTAGTCGCCGAGTCGCTGATCGCGCACGGCGTCGACACGGTGTTCGGCATTCCAGGCGCGCACATGTACGACTTCAACGACGCGCTCGCGCAGCGTCAGGACAAGTTGCGCTTCATCACCACGCGCCACGAACAGGGCGCGGGCTACATGGCCTTTGGCTATGCCAAATCCAGCGGCAAGGTCGGCACCTATACCGTGGTGCCCGGTCCCGGGGTGCTCAACTCGGGCGCTGCCTTGTGCACGGCCTATGGCGCCACTGCGCCGGTGCTGTGCATCACCGGCAATATCAGGTCGGACCTGATCGGCCGTGGGCGCGGCCAGTTGCACGAACTGCCCGACCAGCTGGCGCTGCTGCGCGGGCTCACCAAGTGGAGCGAGCGCATCAATCATCCGACCGAGGCCCCGCAGATCATGGCCGAGGCTTTCCGGCAATTGCGCAGCGGCCGCGTGCGCCCGGTCGCCGTGGAAGCGCCCTGGGATGTGTTCGGCATGAAGGCCGAAGTCACAGCGGTCGCGCCACTCGCGCCGCTCGCGCCGCCGATCCCCGATCCCGACGCCGTGCTCACGGCGGCCAAATTGATCGCTGGCGCCAGACGGCCGCTGATCTGCGTCGGCGCGGGTGCGCTCGATGCGGGCGAAGCCGTGCTCGAACTGGCGCAACAGCTGCAGGCACCGGTGACCGCGCATCGCAGCGGCAAGGGTATCGTCAGCGAAGACCTGCCTTACGGCATGTCGAGTGTCGCCGCCTGGGAATATTGGCGCGAGTGCGACCTGTTGATCGGCATTGGCAGCCGGCTGGAGCTGCCCTACCTGCGCTGGCGCTGGTTCCCCAAAGGGCTGAAAGTGGTGCGTATCGACATCGATCCCACCGAGATGGTGCGGCTCAAGCCCGATGCCGCGATCGTCAGCGATGCTGCGCTCGGCACGCGCGCGCTCAGCGCCGCACTCACGCGGCTCGACCAGAAGCGCAGGCCGCCGACCGACGCCTTTGCCGCCATCAAGCAGCGCGCCAACGCTGCCATCCAGTCGGTGACGCCGCAGATGTCATTCATTAATGTGATGCGTGAGGTGCTGCCGCGGGATGGTTTTTACTGCGAGGAGATTTCGCAGGTCGGCTTCACCTCGCGTATCGGCTTTCCGGTCTACCAGCCGCGCCAGTACGTTACTTGCGGCTATCAGGACAACCTGGGCTTTGGATTCAACACGGCGCTGGGCGTGAAGGTCGCGAATCCTGACAAGGCCGTGATCGCCGTCACTGGCGACGGCGGTTTCCTGTTCGGCGTGCAGGAGCTTGCCACCGCTGTGCAATACGGCATCAACCTGGTCACGGTGGTGTTCAACAACTCGAGCTTCGGCAATGTGCGACGCGATCAGGTCGAACGCTACGACAGCCGCTTCCTGGGCGCCGAATTGCGTAATCCTGATTTCGTGAAGCTCGCTGAGAGTTTCGGGGCGTTGGCACTCAGAGCCGATACACCCGAACAATTGCGCGTGGCGCTGGAAAATGCGCTCGCCGCGGGCGCTCCGGCCGTGATCGAGGTACGCAGCCCACCCGGCGGCGAGACCTCGCCGTGGAATTTTATCCATCCGGCGGCACCGGCCTGACGCGCCCGGCGCGCCGCGCTGGCGGTGCTAAAGTCGCACGCGCCGTTCGATACGCTGGCGATTGAGAATACGGCTGGCGATCTCCTCGATGCTGCACTCGGTGGTATCGAGGCTCGGCAGTCCCGCGCGCGCGAACATGGCCTGCGCGGCGCGTAGCTCGTACTGCACCTGCTGCGCCGAGGCGTAGCGGCTGTTGGGCCGGCGCTCCTGGCGTATCTGCTGCAGACGCTCGGGATTAATAGTCAGCCCGAACAGCTTGTGACGGAACGGCAGCAGCACGGCCGGTAAATCGGGATGCTCCAGCTCGTCGTCCGTCAGCGGGTAGTTCGCCGCCAGCACGCCGTACTGCAGCGCGAGATACAGGCAGGTCGGTGTCTTTCCCGAGCGCGATACGCCCACCAGCACCACATCGGCCGCGACATAATCGCGATTGCCCGAGCCGTCATCATTAGCCAGTGCGAAATTGGTGGCGTTGATGCGCGCCGAATAGGTTTCGAGATCCGCCATGCCGTGCGCGCGTCCGCTGGCGTGCGCCGAGGGCACGCCCAGCTCTGCCTCCATGGGCCCCAGGAAGGCGTCGAAGAAATCGAGGAACAGTGCGTTGGCGTGCTGCAGGCGGGCGCGCACCTGGTCGTCCACCAATGTGGCGAACACGATCGGGCGCAGGGCACTCTCGCGCGCAGCCGCATCGATGCGTGCCACCACCTCGTCGGCCTGCGCCACGGTTGCGATGAAGGGCAGCGACACCGAGCGGTACGGTGCGCCCTGGAATTGTGTCAGCAGGCTGTGCCCCAGGGTCTCGGCGGTCACGCCGGTCTGGTCGGAGACGAAAAACACCGTGCGCATCTGCTCGTGAACTCCTGCACCGGCCGCAGACAGCAGTGTCCCACGCGGCCAAATGATGGACAATACGCCGTCATCTTCTGGTCGTGGAGCGCTGCACGGTGACGGTGTACGTACTGGCTTTCGACGAAGTGGGCATGCAGGACATCGAGCGCGTCGGCGGCAAGAATGCCTCGATCGGCGAGATGTTGCGCGCCCTCACCCGCCTCGGCGTACGCGTACCGCAGGGGTTTGCCACCACCGCCGATGCCTACCGCGAGTTTCTGCGCACCGACGGCCTCGATGCCCGCATCGCCGCAGAACTCAAGACCCTCAATGTCGAAGACATCGTGGCACTGGCCAGCAGCGGTGCACGCATCCGCCAGTGGATCATGGAGACGCCCTTCACCGCCGAACTGGAGCGCACGGTACTTGCGCGCTGGCGCGCGATGGACGCCGGCCACGGTATTGCAGTCGCGGTACGTTCATCTGCCACCGCCGAAGACCTGCCGGAAGCCTCGTTTGCCGGCCAGCAGGAGACCTTTCTCAACGTGCGCGGTGCTGCGGCCGTGCTCAAAGCGATGCACGAGGTTTACGCCTCGCTGTTCAACGATCGCGCGATCGCTTATCGCGTGCACCAGGGCTTCGAGCACTCGCCGGTGGCACTCTCGGTGGGCGTGCAGCACATGGTACGGAGCGATCTGGGCGCGAGCGGCGTGATGTTCACGCTCGACACCGATTCCGGGTTTCGCGACGCGATCTTCGTCACCAGCTCCTACGGCCTGGGCGAGACCGTAGTGCAGGGAGCGGTAAACCCGGATGAATACTACGTCTACAAGCCCGCGCTCCGTGCCGGCAAGCGCGCCATCCTGCGGCGCAACCTCGGCGCCAAGGCCATCAAGATGGTGTACGCCGAACCGGGCAGCGCAGAGCGCGTGCGCACCGTCGATGTGCCGACCGAGGAGCGCGCGCGATTTTCACTCAGTGATACCGAAGTCGAGGCACTGGCGCGCCAGGCGCTGCTGATCGAGGAGCACTACCGCTGCCCCATGGATATCGAGTGGGCACGCGATGGGAGCGATCAGCAGCTGTACATTTTGCAGGCCCGACCGGAGACCGTGCAGAGTCGCGCCGGGCGCACGCTGCTGCGTTACACGCTGCAGCAGCGCTCGAAAGTGCTGGCCGAAGGCCGCAGCATCGGTGGACGCATCGGCAGCGGGCGTGCGCGCGTGATCCGCTCGCCCAAGCAGATGGCGCTGGTACAGCCCGGTGAAGTGCTGGTCGCCGATATGACCGACCCCGACTGGGAACCGGTAATGAAACGCGCGGCGGCCATCGTCACCAATCGTGGCGGTCGCACCTGCCACGCGGCGATCATCGCGCGCGAGCTCGGCATTCCCGCGGTGGTCGGCTGCGGCCAAGCCACCGAGGTGCTGCGCGACGGCCAGGAAGTAACCGTCTCCTGCGCCGAGGGCGACACCGGCTACATCTACGAGGGTCTGCTGAAATTCGAGCAACAGCAGATCGAGCTCGACGCGATGCCGCCCTCACCGGTACGGATCATGATGAACGTCGGCAACCCCGATCGTGCCTTCGCCTTTGCCAACCTGCCGCATCGCGGCGTCGGCCTGGCGCGGCTGGAGTTCATCATCAATCGCATGATCGGCGTGCACCCACGGGCATTGCTGGAGTTCGAGCGCCTCGAAGCGCCGCTGAAGGCGAGCATCACCGCGCAGATGGCCGGCTACAGCGATCCGGTGGAGTTCTACGTCGAGCGGCTCAGCGAAGGCATCGCGCAGATCGCCGCCGCCTTTGCCCCTGAACCGGTGATCGTGCGGCTCTCGGATTTCAAATCCAATGAGTACGCCAACCTCATCGGCGGCAAGCTCTACGAGCCGCATGAGGAAAACCCGATGCTGGGCTTCCGTGGCGCCGGCCGCTATGTGGACGAGGCCTTCCGTCCCTGTTTCGAACTCGAATGCCGAGCGCTGCTGCGGGTGCGCGAGGCGATGGGGCTGCGCAACGTGCAGGTGATGGTGCCGTTCGTGCGCACCGTCGAGGAAGCACGCGAGGTCACGCAACTGCTGGCCGCCAACGGCCTGAAGCGCGGCGACGCGGACCTGAAGCTGATCATGATGTGCGAGCTGCCCACCAACGCGCTGCTGGCCGAGCAGTACCTGCAGTATTTTGACGGCATGTCGATCGGGTCCAACGATCTTACGCAGCTCACGCTGGGGCTCGATCGCGATTCCGGGTTGGTCGCGAAGCGTTTCGATGAGCGCGACGCCGCGGTGAAGGCGCTGATCGCGATGGCCATAGCTGCGTGCCGCAAACAGGGCAAATACATCGGCATCTGCGGCCAGGGGCCCTCAGACCACCCCGACTTCGCCCGCTGGCTGGTCGATCAGGGCATCAGCAGCATCTCCCTGAACCCCGACAGCGTCGTAGCGACCTGGCTGTTTCTGTCGGGCGCCACCGCCGGCGCAGCCGCTGGCGCAGCCGCTGGCGCCGCATCCTGACTTTCAGGCGATTGCCAGCGCTGCGGCAATCGCCGCGCCCAGCGATTCCGGCTTGTCGTTCGGCGCATAGCGCTGCAGAACGCGCCCGTCGCGGCCGACCAGGAACTTGGTGAAATTCCACTTGATGGCTTCAGTGCCCAGCAGCCCAGGCTGCGCCGACTTCAGCAAGCGATACAGCGGGTGCACGCCGTTGCCGTTCACCTCGACCTTTGCGAACAGCGGAAAGCTCACGCTGTAGTTGAGCGCGCAGAAATTGCGGATTTCGGCTTCGTCGCCCGGCTCCTGGTGACCGAACTGATCGCAGGGGAAACCCAGCACCGCAAGACCCTGCGTCCGATACTGGCCGTACAGCGCCTCGAGCCCGGTGTACTGCGGGGTGAAGCCGCACTTGCTGGCGACGTTGACGATCAGCAAGACCTGGCCGGCGTAATCTGCCAGCGACTGTTCCTTGCCGTCGATAGTGCGCACTTGGATGTCGTAGATACTCATCGCTGTTGCCTATTTGACCCCGCCTATTTGACCTGGCGCCCGAGCCGCCAGCCGGTAAAAGCCCACAGCGCCGCAATCAACGCGCCCAGCAGCGCGATCGACGAGGCCGCCACGCCACTATCCTTCAGCAAACCCTGCACCTGGGCGGAGAGCGCATCGCCGCCGCGATAGACGGGCACATCATTGAAGCTCTTGGCCTTGTACTTGGTCTCGGTGTCCACCACGCTGTAGAGCATCTCGCGGCCGGGCCTGATGAAGGCGTACTCACCGACGCGCCGCGCGACCATCGCGCCGACCAGCACCGCAAAGGTGCCGCTGATCGCCAGCCCCAGGAACCCCGCCACCATCAGCAGTGGCACGATCGTCAGCAGCGCTACCACGCCGAAGCGCTGGGCGACGCGCCCGGTAACGAAGAACTGGCAGCCGATCGTGAGCGCCTGCACGGCGTAGTCGATGCGGCTGAACACCTGCGTGCGCTGCTCCGGGTCGCTGAAAGTCTTGCGCACCACGTCGAGCTGATCCATATACAGGAAGGTAGTCACCGAAGAGAGCAGCAGCATGAAGGCCGCGATACCGAGCAGATAAGGCGATTTGAGCACCAGCAGCATGCCGGCAAAGGGATTGGCGCTGCCGAGCGGCCGATCGCTGGCTGCGCCTGCCGTGCCCGCCGCGCTGCCGGCGCTGCACACTCCGCTCATCGCCGCCTGGCGCAGCAACGCGCGCTGGCAGTAGATCGCGACCACAAAGAATCCCGCGCCCATGAACAGCACACCGGGATTGCCAATCGCAGACACCAGCAGGTCGGTGAGCAGCGGACCTACCAGCGCACCGGCGGTGCCGCCCACGGCAATCACGCCGAACAGGCGCTTGCTCTGCTCCTTGCTCAGGATCTCAAGCATGAAACTCCAGAACACCGACACGAAAAACAGGTTCACGACGCTGATGAGCACATAGAAGGCCGCGCCGACCACGAGGTCGCCGGGATTAGCACGCAGCGCCAGACCGATGACGGCCAGCAGCATGGCAATGGCGCCATAGATCGCCGGCAGCAGCAGCGCACGGCGCACGCGCGCCACCAGCGTCGCATACAGCATCACGACACCGATCGACACCACCCAGGTAACGACCAGCAGGTCCTGCACGCGCGCGCGACCCAGTATCGTGCCGACCGTCTCGCGCACCGGGCGCACCGCGAAATAGCCGGCGAACACCGCGAAGAACAGCACCGCAGCGGCCACCACCGTGGGCAGCTCAGTCTCTTCGATGCGCGCGCCCCGCTGCAGCAGCCGGGCGAGTATGGCTTTGGGATTGCTGTCCATGGGTGCGCTACTTTAGCGCCTGCTGCACTTCCCGGCGCAGCGATTCATAGCGGCGGCCAAGCGTCAGTGCCGCCCAGCCCCACAGCGCCGAGGCCGCGACACCCACGGCCAGCACTGTCAACAGCCCGCTGCCCAGCGCCCGCAGACCCGCCTGCAGCAGCGAGGCGCTGACGTCGCCGAAGCGGTACACCGTGGTATCGATGACGTTCTTGGCCTTGTAGCGCGTGTCCTGGTCGAGCACCGCAAAGCAGATTTCGCGGCTCGGCCGCGCGATCGCGTACTGGGTCACGCGGCGCACGACCTGCAGCAACTGCACCATGAAGAGCGTGGGCGCGAACACCAGCGCGGCGAAGGCGGCGATCATGATCAGCGGGTTGAGTACCAGCGTCGCTGTGAGGCCAAAGCGGCGCACGAACTGGCCGACACCTGCGATCAGCACCAGCGCCGTGGCCACGTTGACCACCAGGTCGATGTCGGCAATGGCAACCGCGCGTGCCGCGACACTGCCCAACCCACGGGCAATCACTTCGGTCTGCAGGAAATAGCTGATGGTCGCGACCCAGGTCATCAGCAGGATGAACAGCGCCTGTTGCTGCAGATAAGGGCGCGCGAGCAGCTGGCGGAAACCGGCCAGCGCATTTCCGGGCAGCGCGTGATCCATCGTGCTGCGCTGGGCCTCGACGCCATGCAGCCGCAGTTGGCTTTTTTCGCGGATCAGCAATTGCACCAGCACGATCACCAGCAGGAAGCCCGCGGCGGCAATCAGCAGCAAGCCATCGAGGCCGACGCGCTGCACGAGCGAGCGCGTCACCAGAGGGCCGACAATGGCGCCGATGCTGCCGCCGGCGGCGATGAAGGCGAACAGTCTGGTGGCCTGCGAGGCATTGAAGAGCTCGACCATCAGTGTCCAGAAAATCGAGATCAGGTACAGGTTGACCACGCTGAACCACTCGAAATAGCACGCGGCCACCACGCGGCTGGCAGGCACGGCGCGCAGCAGCAGTGCGAACAGCAGTATGTTGCCGAGCCAGAACCAGAACAGCGCCGGCAGCAGCTGCGCCAGCCGGAAGCGCGCGGTCAGTGCCGAATACAGCGGCGCGCCCAGCAGCACCAATACGAACGTGCCTATAAAAAGGTAGTTCAGTTGCGCTACATCGAACAGCGTCGCCATGGTGTCGCGCACGGATCTCAATATGTAGTAATCGCCCAGCAAGGCGAAATAGCAGGCAAATGCCAGCCACAGCGCACGCTGCTCGCCAGGTTCCACCGGCACGCCGAAATCCAGCAGCTGCGCCCAGCCGCGCGCCAGCAAGGATTGTCCGTCCTGATTAAGTTGCTTCATGTGTGTGCATTCGGGCGGCGTCATACACCGCTCTGCGTCCTGCCCGCACGCTATCACGCAGCGCGCCATGGCGTGAATGTGCTGCAGTTCGCAGGCGCTGCGGGGGTCCTGCCGTAGGCTTGCGCCCATGCCCCCGACCACTAAGGAATCCGCCGACGCCGCGGTGCGCATGCGCCAGCTCCTGGGGCGCTGGCAGCAGAGCGTCGACCTGCACACGCGCTATCTCACGCTCGATGACGCGCATTACTGGCATATCCAACCGTGGCCGACCCATGAACGTCCGGTGGCCTGGGTAGTGCAGCTCGCGCGTCAGAAGGTCACCGAACTGCGCCGCATGCTGGAGGAGCGCCTGACCGCTGGCGACAGCGGCTTTGCCACAGGGCTGGAACACATGGTGTTTCTCGCTAACCTGGTGGGCCTGCAGCCGGCAGGACGCTACATTCCGCTCGCCGATCCGCAGAATGAACAGGTCGAGATGCTGCCCCCGCGGCTCGAACCGCTGCCAACCTCGGTGCCGCCCGATCCATCCGCCGCCGCGACGCGGCGCAGCCCCAAACCCGCGCGTACGTCACCGCTCACTCCGGAAGCGCAGCAGGTGTTCGCCGATGCGGTGCGGCTGATCCAGTGGGGCCGCCAATGGCATGAGCTGGGCGAACTGATCAGCCGGCTGGCCGACCGGCCCACGGTGGGCGAAGTGCGCCGCATCCTGCGCAC
>JAYUZE010000075.1:0-4410 GCA_043752035.1 Gammaproteobacteria bacterium | reverse complement strand
GCTGAGCTGCGAGCGCAGGTCGGCCAACGCATAATCGCGCAGGTCCACACCATCGAGCAGCACCGCACCGCTACTGGGATCGTAAAAGCGCGGCAGCAGCGACACCAGCGTGGTCTTGCCGCTGCCAGAGCGACCGACTATGGCCACCGTGGTGCCAGCCGCCACTTCGAGATTGATATCGTTGAGCACCCGACCCTTGTCATAATCGTAGGTGAACTCGACCTTGCGGAAGCTCACGGCGCCGCGCGCGTGCTGGATGCGCCGCGCGCCGCCGGCCGGTTCGGTCGGCGCGTCGAGCACTTCGAACACGCTGGCGCCGGCAGCGATACTCTGCTGCAGTGGCCCACTCACGCTCACCAGGCGCCGCAGTGGTTCTGGCACCAGCAGCAGTGCGGTCAGGAACCCGAGGAAGTCGTCAGCCTTCATCATGCCGCTGACCACCTGGCGGTTGGCCACATACAGCACTGCCGCCAGGCCCAGCGCTGCGATCATCTGTACGGTGGGGTTGCTGCTCGAGCGCGCCGAGATCAAGCGCATGTTGGTGTGGCGGTTCAGTTCGTTGGCAGTACCAAAGATCTGCTGCAGGTGGTGCTGGGCATTGAAGACCTTGACGACGCGGTGCGCCTCGATGGCCTCCTTGGCAACGCGCGTGACATCGCCCATCGAATTCTGGATGCGGGTGCTGTAGCGCCGAAAGCGCCGGTTCACACTCTGCACCAGCAGGCCGATCACCACTGCCACCGGAATCACGAAGGCCGCGAGCTTCCAGTTCAGATAAAATAGGTAGAACACACCGCCGGCAATCGCCAGCGAATCGCGGATCAGCACCGTGGCGGAATTGGTCGCCGCGTCGGCCACCAGTTCGGCGTTGTAGGTCAGGCGCGAGAGCATCGGGCCTGAGGACTCGCGCTCGTACCAGGAAGTCGGCAGGCGCAAGTAATGGGCGAACAGATCGGCGCGAATCGCCTTGATCATCTGCCGTCCCACCCAGCCCGGGAAATAGTTGGCCAGGTAGTCACCGACACCGCGCAGCAGGAACAGCGCGATCACGCCACCGGGCACATAGCGCAGCACCTGTATGTTGTGCGCGATGAAGGCCGCGTTGAGGAATTTCTTCACGAACCAGGCGGTGATCGGCGTGACCGCGGCGTACATCATCATGCCCAGCACGCCGATCGCGAACATACCGGCGTGTGGCCTGGCGTAGTGCAGCAGCCGGCGATACACCTGGCCTGCGCTCACGGGCTGCTCGCCCGCGCTCAAGGCGTCGGCGCCCCGGGCTCGTTGGTGGTCACGAAATTCAGCTGCGCGAAGCCCAGCTGACCGAGCACATCCATGGCGGTGACCACAGACTGGTGCGTAGCGCGGCCGTCGGCACGCAGGCTTACCGGCTGGTTGCGCTCCGCCGGCGCGACCTTCTCGATCGCGGTGCGCAGCGTGTCGGCACTGGCATTGACCAGCTCGCGGTTGTTGACGAGGTAGCTGCCGGTGGCGGTTACCGAGACCATCAGCGCAGGCACAGTGGCGCGCTCGATCGGCACCGAGCTGGCCTGCGGCAGGCGGATGCGCAGCCTCCCCTCGCCGACAAAATTCGAGGACAGCATGAAGAAGATCACCAGCATCAGCACCACGTCGATCAGCGAGACCATGTTGATCTCGGGCTCCTCGACGCGACGCGGCTTGAGATTCATGCCCTGGCCGCTGCCGGCGCGGTGCGCGCCGATTCCAGGGCGTCGGCCAGCTGGATGGCATCCTTCTCCATCTCGATCACGATGCGATCGATGCGGCCGCGCAGGTAGCGATAGGCGATCAGCGCCGGAATCGCCACGCACAAGCCGGCAGCCGTGGTGATCAGTGCCTGGGCGATGCCGCCCGAGAGCATGCGCGGATCGCCCATGCCGCCAGCGTTGATGGCGTTGAAGGCCTTGATGATGCCGCCGACCGTGCCCAGCAGCCCAAGGAGCGGTGAGACCCCGGCGATAGTACCCAGCGTATTGAGGAAGCGTTCGAGCTCATGCACCACATGACGTCCGGTGTCTTCGAGCCGCTCCATCAGCGCATCGCGCGAGCGATGACGGTTGGCCAGCCCCGAGGCCAGCACCTTGCCGAGCGGGGAATTCTGCTCGAGCGCCTCGATCACCTTGTCGCTGACCTGGTTGGCCTCGACCAGCTGCCACACGCGCTTGGTAAGGTCGGGCGGCAGCACACGCCGATCCTGCAAGGTCCACAGCCGCTCCAGAATGATGGCCGCGGCGACTACCGAGAACAGGATGATGGGCCCCATCATCCAGCCGCCGGCACGAACGATTTCCCACATCAGCCCGTGAACTCCTGATTGCTCGAAGCGTCCATGATACTTGAGGGCGCGCGTGCGATTAAGGCTTTCGCCATTGCGCCAGCCGCATGCCGTGCAGCGGCGTCATGGCATCGCAACCAGTGCGTGCGCTGCATGACAACGCCGTCACGAAACCAGCCACTGCCGTGCAGCGGCGCGCGCGGGGCGTTAAAGTGCCCACCATGCCGCGTCGTATCGTCAAGTACCTGTCGCGCTGGGTCGAGACCCGGCGCGATCGCTGGTACCTGCGTATCTTTGGCGAGCGCCTGATGGACCACCAGCTGTGGTCGCTGAACCGCCACTCGATCACTGCCGGTTTCGGCGCGGGCGTCGCGATCGCCTTCATTCCGCTGCCGGTGCACACCCTCGTGGCAGTGCTGGTGGCGCTGTACTGGCGGTTGAACCTGCCGGTGACGCTGGCGAGCACCTGGGTGGTCAATCCGTTCACGGTAGTGCCCGCCTTCTACGGTGCTTATCGACTGGGCGCGCTGCTGCTGCATCACCCCTCCCACTACTTCGCCTTCAGCCTGAGCTGGCGCTGGCTGGAACATGGCCTGGGACCGCGCTGGAAGCCCTTTCTGCTCGGCTGCCTGGTCAGTTCGATCGTCTGTGGCCTGCTCGGCCGCTGGGGACTGGAATTCGCGTGGCGGACGGTAGTGCGTCGCAAGTATCGACGCCGCGCTGCGCACCGGGCAAACGCCGGCATCCGCGGCTAAGCGCGGAAAGCCGCAGCAGACCGGCAGCGAAATCGCGCGCCTACGGCTGCCGCAACCGACCCTGATCGAGTTCCAGCACGCGATCCATGCGTGCGGCCAGGCGCGCATCGTGCGTGACGACCACCAGGCTGGTGCCCAGCTCACGATTGAGTTCGAGCATCAGCGCGAACACCTGCTCGGCATTGCGGCCATCGAGATTGCCGGTGGGCTCGTCGGCCAATACCAGACGCGGCCCGGTCACCAGGGCACGCGCCACTGCGGCGCGCTGGCGCTCTCCGCCCGAGAGCTGATGCGGCCGATGACGCAGTCGATCGCCCAGGCCCACGCGCACCAACAGCGCCGCGGCACGCGCGGCGGCGCTGTCGGCATGCATGCGTCGCACCAGTAGCGGCATGGCGACGTTCTCCTGCGCGGAGAATTCGGCCAGCAGGTGATGGAACTGGTATACGAAGCCGATGGTGCGATTGCGCAACCGCCCGCGCTCCGGTTCGCTCAAGGTGTGCAGATCGCGGCCGTCGATCGCCACGCTCCCGCCGTCGGGCCGGTCGAGCCCGCCCAGGATCTGCAGCAAGGTAGTTTTACCCGAGCCCGAAGCGCCGATGATGCCGAGGCGTTCGCCGGCGCGCACTTCCAGATCGAGGCCGCGCAGTACCTCGAGCTTCGAACTGCCTTCATGAAAGCTGCGCACCACGCCGCGCGCCGCCAGCACCAGCTCACCGCTCACCGTGTTGCCCTCAATCATGCCGCAAGGCCTCCGCTGGCAGGGTACCGGCCGCGCGCCACGCAGGATACAGCGTTGCCAGTGCGCACAGCAGGAAGGAAACGCCGCACACCTGCAGCAGGTCGTGCCATTGCACGTAGGCGGGCAGATCGCTCATCAGGTAGACCTTCGCGTCCAGGAATTGCGTACCGCCGAGGCGCTCGAGGCCGTGTACCAGACGCGAGAGATTGACCGCCAGCAGACAGCCGAGCGCCGCACCGGCAAAGGTGCCGATCAGGCCGATCAACGCGCCCTGTACACTGAAGATCGCGAGAATATTGCGCGGCAGCGCGCCGAAGGTACGGAGCGTGGCGATCGCGCGGCGCTTTTCCTTGACCACCATCACCAGCGCCGCGACGATGTTGAAGGCCGCCACTGCCACTACCAACAGCAGCATCACGAACATCAGGGTCTTGGTGATCTGGATCGAGCGGAAAAAATTGGCGTGATTGCGGGTCCAGTCGCTAACGTAGTAGCCGCCACCCAGGTGCAACGCCAGATCGCGCACCACGCGCGGTGCGGCGAACGGATCATGCAGCGCGAGGCGCAGGCCGGTGATGGCATCGTTCATGCGATACACACGCGCCGCATCGCTTAAG
>JAYUZE010000074.1:0-27874 GCA_043752035.1 Gammaproteobacteria bacterium | reverse complement strand
ATTTTTGGCGGCCGCAAAGATAAGAACGGCAAAGTCCTCGACTCTGGTGGAAGCCTGAGCTTCGATCGATACGAAGCCAATCAGATTGTCCAACTGATGGGCGTCGATGACAGTGAAAACAAAATTGCCGGGTTGATTGTGTCTGACAGCGCCTCAGGCACTGACAGTCGCCGTCGGATCTGGATCGGGCGCGGCGACAACGGAGATGCCACGCTGGCGCTGCTCGATGGCATCGGCAGGAAACGTCTCTCGATGACCGTCGCCGCCGATGGCAAAACAGCGATCAGTGTGCTTGATGAAAACGGCAAAACCATCAATGATCTGCTCGCGACCAAGTAATCGAACGCCACCTCCGCAATCACCCCACTGTGGTATCAAAAGAGGGGACCGCGTCGGCCACAAAAACCGTTATGTGGCCGGCTAAAGCCAAAATGCCTGGTGGATCAGGACCCTCGCAGTCCAGGGCACAGATTGATCAGGGGCACATAACGCCCACCCGCATTCGAGCGGTGTCTCGGTGACTTTCTGGACCTTGCATCACCCCAAGTATTCCAGAACCGCGTGGAAATACGCCCGCCGCGTGCTGGAATTGCGCATCTGGGCAGCAAAGAATTCCAGAAATTGCTTGGCGGCCGAAGCGGAGGGGGTGGAGAGGGCCGGGACGCGGGCCACCGCAGTGCGGCGCGCTACGCCAGAAAGTGCCCGGGCCGGCATCTCAGAATTCATGACAGGAACCGTTCCACAAAGGCAGCCGGGGTCAGAATGGCGTACTGGTCCCGCAGTTCGAGTAGATCCTTGTTCCCAGTAATAAGCCAATCGCCTGGGCCCGCCACCAGGGTAGCGAGTACCCTGTGTTTATCGGCATCAGCAGCTCGAGGGTCCCCTCCCAGACGCCCCGCAAGAGGCGGACGGGAACTCCGTCACGCTTGAGAAGCGCCGACACCACGCGCGCCGAGTACGCACAACTCGGCCGCCTCTGCCGCGATGCGCGTAAAACTCTGCACCACCACCACGTTGCCGATGGTGCAGTTCCTCGACCTCACCCTGCGCCTTGCTGGTGCGTTGCATGGCGATGTTGCCAGGTGCTCGCGCAGAAACCCGAGCCACAGGCCAAACAGGCTGCCGGAGCCCGACGGCAGGATGCGCAGTAGCCGCCTCGTGCGGTGTTCACCGTGGTACGCGCCGCCAGCGCGTCGACCACGCGCCCGAACCGCCACGGCTCGACGAAGTAGACGCCGGCGAGACCGAGATTCGCGGCCACCGGCAATGCGGGGTAACGTACTGACAGTAGCGGCATCAGTCGATGGCAGTAACGTCGCGCAACTCATCAAGGCTTTGCCGACGAGTGAGTGCAACGAACTCCTGGATATAGGTGGCCGGCGAAGGTCGCGTTGCAGCGTAAAGATCGCAATACAGACCAGTCTTACTGATCGGGCGGGAGACCACATAACCTCGGTCGATATAGCTACCCACGGTCCACGAGGGCAAGGCACAGATTCCCCGGCCGCTGGCAACCAGCTGCAGGATCGCGACCGTCAATTCCGCCGTCCGGCGCTTGGGATTGATGCCAGCGGGCGTGAGGCAGTGCTTCATGACGTCGAGCATGTCATCGGCCACGGGATAGGTGATCAGGGTTTCAGTCGCGAAGTCCTCCGGCGCAAGGGACGACTTGACGGCCAAAGGATGGCGGGGGCTCATCAACGCCACGCTCTCGTAACGAAAGAGCGGATGGAATGCCAACATTGAGCGCGAGTCCGGGGCATCGTGTACGACGGCAAGTTCCGCCTCGCCGCGCTCGATCAGCGGTAGCGGGTCGCTCAGGAATCCTGAGATCAGATCCAGTTCCACCTCCGGCCACAGCGAGCGGAAGCTGTCCATCGCCGGCATCAGCCAGTCGAAGCAGCTGTGACACTGGACGGCAATATGCAGCGCGCCAGCATGGCCTTCGGCGCAGCGCGCAATGTCACGCTCTGCCTCGGCCACCAAGGGTAAGACCTTGCGTGCCAGATTCAGGAGGCGCGAGCCGATGGCGGTACAGCGCAGCGGCTTCGCGCTGCGTTCGACCAGCGTCACTTCGTAATGGTGTTCGAGGACCTTCAGCTGATGTGAAAGGGCAGACTGGGTCAGGTGCAGACGTTCGGCAGCCTTGGACAGACTGCCGGTGTCGGCCAGTGCCTGGAGCGTTTCCAGGTGGCGGAGTTCCAAAGGGGTCGATGCCATGAAAAACAATACAGAAAACCATGAAGATTATGAATTTGCATCATACTATTGCTGCCGGCATTCTTCCAGGCGCCCCTATATCTCTATGGGATCCCCGCATGGCATTGCCGATCGAAGTGTCCTTGGAGTTTTTCCCCCCGACCGACGAGGCCGCTGCCAGCCAGCTATGGACAGCAGTTCAGCGCCTGTCGCCGCTGGCGCCGCGATTCGTGTCGGTTACCTATGGAGCGGATGGATCCACTCGCTCTCGCACGCATCAGTGCGTGCTCAAGATCTTGCGCGAGACCTCATTGTACGTGGCGCCGCACCTGACCTCCGTTGGGGCCACGAAGGCGCAGATCCGCGCGATCGCCTCGGACTATTGGCAATCGGGCATTCGGCATATCGTGGCGTTGCGGGGCGATGAGTCTTCGGAGGTGGCACGTAGTGGTGAGTTGCCCTATGCCTCCGATCTCGTCAGTTGCCTGAAGGACATGGCGGACTTTGAAATCTCGGTCGCGGCCTACCCGGAAGGACACCCTGATCAGCCCGGTGTAGGGGCGGACATAGAAAACCTGAAGCGCAAAATCGATGCGGGCGCGACGCGCGCCATCACCCAGTTCTGCTTTGACTCGGATACACTCGTTCAATACCGGGATCGCTGCGTTGCAGCCGGTATCCGGGTGCCAATTGTGGCGGGTATCCTGCCGATCACGCGTATGTCGCAATTGTTGCGATTTGCGGCTCGGTGCGGTGCCGCCGTACCAAACTGGCTCCGGCGCCAGTTCGAGGGTCTGGACAATGACCCCCAGACGCACTCACTGGTCGCTGCAGATGTGGCCATCGAACAGCTTGAGCGCCTGAGGCAACAGGGTATGGAAGCGTTCCATTTCTATACGCTCAATCGCGCCGACCTCACGTACAAAATCTGTCACGCGATCGGCATCCGCTCCAGCGCGGCCGCGAGCGAGTTTTACCGCCAGGGCTTGCCTTGGCAAAAACCTTGTACGGTACCGGCATAGCGGTCCACTGTGACCTCACCCGAAGGCAGAGGCGTGTGGTGCTATGGCGCCCAGAGTTTGCCCTGGCGCAGATAGCGTCGGGGGAAGCGTTGGACATTCAATAGCGAGGAACGTGGAGCCTAAAGCAGGAGCAACGCCACGGGGACCAAGATCCCGATGGCTAGCAGCGTACAGGCCAACGCTCCGCGGCGAATCTGTGTCAGGCCCATCCAGATGCCGAAGCCTGACGATACCGTGAGCACGAGTGCCATCGTCAGGAAATACCATTTCAATAGTCTCGTCGGCAACTCAGACCTTTCGCTGTCGTCGTCGCGAATCGCCGCGGGCGCCGCACCTGCCACTGAGCGGGATGCAGCGGCATCTTGAGGCGGTGGCCCGTGATGGCCCAGTTCGAACACCTGATCCTTGTGCACCGAACTGAGTCTCTCAATCAGCGCTGCCGGCTGATAGTTGCCGTGCGCCTCATGCAAGCCGAACAACTGTGCGGCCCCTGTCAGTGCAAAAAAAAGCACGCCAGGTGCACTCAACAGGCTGAGATACGAATGCCAGCGGCGAATGTGCATCATGCATGACACCCGTGTTGAAAGCTGCGGCAGACGCCCGCGCGGCACTGGTAATACCTACATTGCAGTTGGGCACCATCAGCCCTGCCATCGATGGTATCAGGCCGATGGTCACTGGACCCCAACAGACACTTCGGAAGCCCGGCAAGCTACGTGGGCAACCTTGCAGCATTGAACCCAAATGCCACCATCTGCGTCGCCGCCGCTTGCGCCTAAGTCCGTCATCAATTGCTGAAACGCGGTATTCAAATCGGATGCCGATTGCTTGAACGACGCCGGTGCCGCTATGCCTGTAGAGCTGATGCTCATGACGGGTTTTCTCCATGGGGTCTTGGGAAGTGAGAGCGTGTGATTCCAGATACCTTGCCTGGCGGCAATTCATGACTGGCCGGCGATTGCCGACGGCAGTCTGTGTCCGCTCTGATGGGGCGGAAAGTGTCGCAAGCTCGACCGCGGCGCGCGCGCCCGCACCTGGCCATTGACGGGAAGTGAACGTAGGCCGATCCTCGGGAGCGGGGCTCCAGCGAGACCCGCATTCATCGATCCTCGAAGAGGTTTCCCTTGGGCAATCTGCTGCTGACTTTTGGCGCGCTGTTCTCGATCGTCAATCCGCTCGGCAGTGCCTTCATTTTCTTTGGCGCGACGCGCGGACTCAGTCCGCAGCTGCGCGCGCTACTGTCACGCTGGGTGGCGATCTACGCGTTTGTCATCATCACGGCTTCGCTGTATGTCGGCGCCTATGTGCTGGAATTCTTCGGCATCTCGATACCCGTGCTGCGGGTCGCTGGCGGAATCGTGATTGCGCTGTCAGCCTGGCGGATGCTCAATCAGCCGGACACGACCGAGCAGCGTCGCAGCGAAGCCGCGGAGCCTGCCTCGATCGACGTGGCCCCCAAGCGGCTGGCCTTCTACCCGCTGACCATGCCATTGACCACCGGCCCCGGAACGATCTCGGTCGCGATATCGCTGGGCACCAGCCGCCCGAGCGGACTGCGTGCCGCCACGCTGGCCTACGTCATCGAGACCATGGGTGCCGTGGCCGCAGTCGCCCTGCTGGTCTACTTTATGTACCGCAACTCGAGCCGCGTCGCGCGCCTGCTCGGCGCCACCGGCACCAGCATTGTAATGCGGCTGTCGGCCTTCCTGCTTTTTTGCATCGGCATCCAGATTCTATGGAATGGAGTCGCTGAGCTGCTGGTGTCGCTGCCTTCAGTGCGATGAACAGCCACCCTGACGCCTCGCTAGAGCTGTTCGGCGATCAAGCGCGTGAACGCAGAAACGTGCGCATTGACGATGGTGCTGTGCTGCTTGAAGCACATTTACAGAGTCGTGATCGTGAGCTGATGGATGCCGTGCTGCCCGTGCTAGCGCTGGCGCCGCCACGACGTATGGCTACCCGGAGCGGTGGCCGGCTGTCCGTGGCGATGAGCAATTGCGGGGCGCTGGGCTGGGTGAGCGATCAGCGCGGCTATCGTTACGATCCCATTGATCCCGAATCGGGCCAGCCGTGGCCGCCGATGCCAGCTTGTCTGGCGGAGCTGGCGCGCGAAGCGGCACAGGCCGCAGGCTATGAAGGCTTTGCACCCGACGTCTGCCTGGTCAATCGCTATGAGTCGGGCAACCGGCTCGGGCTCCACCAGGATAAGGATGAAGGCGAATTCGAAAGTCCCATTGTCTCGGTGTCGCTGGGTCTCGGCGCGCTGTTTCTATGGGGTGGCAGCCGGCGCCGCGAGCGCGCGCAGCGCATACCACTGATGCATGGCGATGTGATGGTGTGGGGCGGCCCGACCCGCATGAACTTTCACGGCGTGCATTCGATCAGCGCCGGTCACCATCCGTTGACCGGTCCCTATCGCTACAACCTGACCTTCAGACGCGCAGCGCGTCAATGATGGCCGCGCCCGGCCATCCGGAAATCCCGCGGCGCCTGGTCGAAGTGCGTGGCATTGTTGAAGCCGGAGCGGAATGCGATCTCAGTGACGGAGCAGTCGCGCCAGTGGCAGTCACGCAGCAGCCGGGCGCACCGCTCCTGGCGACGGCGCACCGTTTGACAGGAGCGTACCACCGCTGGGTGAATTCCGGCGCACGCCGAACATCGGCTTTGTCGGCATGCCCTTCATGGTCGGCACGGTCGCAGACGTGGGCGAGCGACTGCGCGCTCTCCTATAGTAGGCACCACTCGACGAGATGGGCTGGTAGTTCCACGCACCGGGCATCCCGGTCGAGAGCGTCAAAAAATCGATGATGCCGTTTGCGAAGCACGTCCTGCCGGACATCAAGGACTGGGGCGGCCCGAAGTAGTACTCTGCACCTTCGCACAACCGTCGCGCCCCGCGACGGCGACAGACGGGGGTCGATCATGCAGCCCAGGTTCCTACGCACGTTGGCAGTGCTGGGCTGCCTTGCCGCGTCACTGGCCTGGGCCGCACGCGTGCCGGTCACCGGGCAGATCGATCTGCCACATCCCTACTACTACCGGGAAATGTACCTGCCGCAGCTCAGCAGCGGGCCCTCGGGCCTGAGCTGGTCGCCTGATTCAAAGGAAATCATCTACAGCATGGCCGGTTCGCTGTGGCAGCAAAAACCGGGGAGCAACGAGGCGCTGCAATTGACGGCTGGCCCGGGCTACGACTACCAGCCCGACTGGTCGCCTGACGGGCGCAGCGTGGTGTACAGCGCTTACGATGGTAGGGGTGTCGAGCTGCGGTTGCTGGATCTGGCGAGCGGTGAATCAAGGGCGCTGACCAGCGACGGTGCGATCAACGTCGAGCCCAGGTTCTCGCCCGATGGCAAACGGCTGCTGTTCGTGTCGACTTCGTTCAACCGTCGCTTCCACATCTTCGTGGGCGATCTGCAGTATGGCAGGCTGGCGAATGTCAGGCGCATCACCGGCGAGAATCGCAGCCCGCTGCCGCGCTATTACTACAGTCCTTACGATCACGAGATCAGCCCGCTATGGTCGCGCGATGGCCGCGAGATCATCTACGTCTCCAATCGCGATCATATCTATGGCACCGGCGGCATCTGGCGGGCGCCACCGAGTGCTGGCGGCGCGGCGCGGGAAATCCATTATGAAGAGACCAACTGGAAGGCACGACCCGATATTTCTCCCGACGGTTCACGGCTGGTGTTTAGCTCCTACACCGGCCGCTCCTGGAACAATCTCTGGGTGATGCCGGCGCAGGGCGGTGACCCGCTGCCGATCGGCTTCGGCGAGTGGGACCAAACCAGCCCGCGCTGGTCGCCCGATGGCCGGCAGATTGCTTTTATCGGCAATCGCAGCGGCAACACCGAGCTGTGCACGATGGCGCTGCCGGGTGGCAAACCCGCCTGCGCGGGCACGCCGACGCGGCATTACCTGCATCCCATGACGCAATTGCACTTGCGACTCACCAACTCCGCGGCGGGCACCGCACCGGGCGCTGCAGCGGCGCGCATCAGTGTCACCGATGCCGCGGGCAGGTTCTATGCGCCGGCTACTGCATGGATACACGCCGACGATGGCGTCGACCACGATCAGCGGCCATTCGAAGCGCACTATTTTCACCTGCAGGGTGAGGCCACGCTCGATGTGCCAACCGGCGAGATTCGTGTCGAGGTCATGCATGGCTTCGAGCGCAAGTTGGAAACGCGCGATTTCGCTACCAGCGCTGGCCAGACTGCCGAGCTCCTGGTCGACTTGAGCGACGGCGCCTGGACCGTGCCAGACGTCGGGCGCTGGCTGAGCGCGGACCTGCATGTGCACATGAACTACGGCGGGGCCTATCGCAATACGCCGCAGCACCTGGTGATGCAGGCGCAGGCCGAAAACCTCGGGCTAGTCAGCGCGCTGATCGTGAACAAGGAACAGCGCTACCCGGACATCGCCTACAACGGCGCGCATATCGACGCGGCATCGGCGGCCGATGCGATGGTCGTGCACGGCCAGGAATATCACACCAGCTATTGGGGTCATCTCGGCCTGCTCGATATCGATGGCATGATCCTGCCGGGCTACGCGGGCTATCCCAACAGCGCGGCCTCGAGCCTGTACCCAATGAATGCGGATATTGCCGATATCGCGCATGGCCGCGGCGCGCTGGTGGGTTACGTGCATCCTTTCGACGAGGAGCCACAGCCGATACTCAGCCCCACCGAGGCGCTGTCGAACGAATTGCCGATCGATGTGGCGCTCGGCAAGATCGACTACATGGAGATCACGGGTTTCAGCGATCATCGTTCCACGGCTGCGGTGTGGTATCGACTGCTGAACCTGGGGTTCCACCTGCCGGCGGGTGCAGGCACCGATGCGATGGCGAATTTTGCGTCACTGCGCGGACCGGTCGGCATGAACCGCGTATATGTGCACGTGCCGGCAGACTCTGGTGCGCGCGATGATCGGCTGCAGCTCAGCCAGTGGCTCGACGGCCTCAAACAGGGCCGCAGCTTTGCCACCAACGGACCGCTGCTAGGCTTCACGCTGGGCGGCGCCGGCATCGGCGATACGCTGACATTCACAGCAGCTGAAAACAGCGTGCGCTACTCGGTGCGCCTGCAGTCGATCGTGCCGATTGATCAGCTCGAGCTGGTGTGCAACGGCCGGGTGGTGAAATCCTTTGCTGGCGGTAAGCCACTGGCGCAGGGCGAATTCCAGGGCAGCATCGCGCTGAAGAACAGTGGCTGGTGTCTGGTGCGTGCCTCGAGCAATGCTGCGCGCCATCCGGTACTGGACAACTACGTGTACGCGACCACCAGCCCGGTTTACGTCAGCGTTGGCGGGCAGCGCGCGAAATCGGCGCGCGATGCCGGGTATTTCGTCGCCTGGATCGATCGCGTGATCGCATCAGCGAGCGCCTATCCCGACTGGAACAACAGCGACGAGCAACGCGACGTGCTGGCGCGCCTGCAGCAGGCGAGGGCGCTGTACGTCGCGATGCTGTGAGCGCCGGGTGAGGCGCCGCCAAGGTGGCTTGCTACGGCGTTAGGCCTCCAGCCCCTGCTTCGCCAGATACTCATCGTAGCTGCCGCGGAAATCGCTGACCTGGCCATCGGGCCGCAGCTCGATCACGCGGTTGGCGAGGCTGCCGACGAACTCGCGATCGTGCGAGACAAAGATCAACGTGCCCGGATATTTCTCCAGGCCGATCTGCAGCGACTCGATGGTCTCCATATCCATGTGGTTGGTGGGCTCGTCCATCAGCATCACATTGGGCTTGGTGAGAATCAGCTTGCCGTAGATCATGCGACCCTTCTCGCCGCCAGAAAGCACCGTCACGGGCTTCTTCACTTCATCGCCTGAGAACAGCAGGCGACCGAGCGTGCTGCGCACCAGCTGATCGTCGTCGGCCTTGCCGGTCCAGACTGAGATCCAGCTGAACAGATCGACGCGTTCAGCGAATTCGGCCTGCGGATCTTGTGGCATGTAGCCGGGCTGCGCATTCTCCACCCAGGCGATGCGACCCTGCGTAGGGGTGAGTTCGCCGGCCAGGCAGCGCATCAGCGTGGTCTTGCCGATGCCATTTGGCCCGATGATGGCCACGCGCTGCTCGGCCTCGATCGTGAAGCTGAGCTTCGAGAATACGTCGGCGTCGGCACCCGGATACCGGAACGCCAGGTTCTCCACGGTTACGGCCGAGCGATGCAGTTTCGTGTGCTGCTCGAAACGGATGTACGGGTTCTGCCGCGATGAAGGGCGGACTTCCTCGATCTTGATCTTCTCGATCTGGCGGCGGCGCGATGTGGCCTGCCGCGCCTTGGAGGCGTTGGCAGAGAAACGTCGTACGAATTCCTGCAGGTCGGAGATCTTGTCCTTGGCCTTGGCGTTGGCCGCCTCGACGCGCGCGCGCGCCTGCACCGAGGCCAGCATGAAATCGTCGTAGTTGCCTGGATAGACCTTGAGCTGCTGGAAATCCAGGTCGGCAATATGTGTGCATACCTGGTTCAGGAAATGGCGATCGTGGCTGATGATCACCATGGTCGCATCGTAGTTGTTCAGCGTGCGTTCGAGCCAGCCGATCGAGTGGATGTCGAGGTTGTTGGTGGGCTCATCGAGCAGCAGTACGTCGGGGCTGGAAAACAGCGCCTGTGCCAGCAGTACGCGCAGTTTCAGGCCGGGCGGCACTTCGCGCATCGGCCCGTTGTGTTGCGCGGCGTCGATGCCGGCGTCCAGCAGGATGCTGCCGGCGCGCGCCTCGGCCGTGTAACCGCCGTACTCGGCAAACTTGCCTTCGAGTTCCGCCGCCTTCATGTAGTCGGCGTCGCTCGATTCCGGGTTGGCGTAGATGCGATCGCGCTGCTGCAGCGCCTCCCACATTTCACGGTGGCCCTGCATCACGACATCCAGCACGCGCTCATCTTCGTAGGCGAACTGGTTCTGGTTCAGTTTGCCGAGCCGCAGGCCCGGTTGCAGGATCACTTCGCCCGAACTCGGCTCGAGTTCGCGGCCGAGTATCTTCATCAGCGTGGATTTGCCACAGCCATTCGCGCCGATCAAACCGTAACGGTTGCCGTCGGTAAATTTGACCGTGACATTTTCGAACAGCGGCTTGGCGTCGAATTGAATCGTGAGATTGACAGTCGAAAGCATAGGCGTCCGGGCATTGGCTCCCGAACACGGGAACACGAGCCTTGATGATCAAACTATTGGCCGGGGTAGCAGGTTCTGCATCCACGGGAATCGCCTAGTATGCGTGAGTTTGGCCCGGCTTGGTAACCCGGATGCCGGTATGCAGCGGGTTTTGGCCGGAAAACCGGCCTAGTAGGTGACCGGGCGGCCCAATATCAGGTCCCTGGAGCGGACCTCGTCGGTCTCGGGGGCGCCTGCCACGGCCGGATGTACATAGAGCGTGCGCATTGAGAGATCCGTGCCACTGTCAAATCTTGCCAGGAAGTGATCCTCGCGGCTTTCCTGCTCGAGCACCGGCAGCGCCAGCCGCGTCCAGCCGAAGCGGGTAGGTATGCCTTTGCCGCCGATCTGATCGCGCTCCAGCCAGAAGTAGTAGCGTCCACTGATCGGAATCACCAGGTGCTGGATGCCGAATTGCAGTTGATAGGCATAGACGAAATCCGGCTTCAGGCAATTCGGCCGGCAGGGCACGACCATCAGCTGGTTGTATTCACGCAGATGATGAACCTTGACCTCGAAGCGATCGCCCTTACGCAAGGCGCGCGTCGGATAGAAAATTGTGGGATCGCTCTTCAGTACTGCGAAGTTGACTGGAGCGCCCGGCCCGTGCGGCGCAGCCACTGCCGGCCCGGCAAGGGCGACGACTGCCAGGGCGACCAGCAGGGAACGAGCAGTCATCGGCATTCGCGGCACAGGAGTCTCCGGCTGACTGTGGGCATTATGTGCTCACGGCGGCCTACCGGCAAATCCCCAGCAATTCATAAGGTTTTTCGAAGCTTGCAAGCCGCCAGAATTCGTACCATCCTGATATTGCCCTGATCGCTATGAGGTTCAAGATGCCTAATTTCCTGCTGAAATCATTGGCCGAGAGCGATCTGCCGATACCCGGGGCGGAGCCCTGGCACGCGCGGCCTGAAGACCCGGCGCTCAGCGTGATGACCGATTTTCGCGAGCGCAGTTCTGTGACGACTGCCGACACAGCGACCATCGATGCAGCGCTCGATCACATGAAGCATGCCGGCGTGCGCTGCGCGTTTGCGACCAATGCGACGCAGCGCGTGGTCGGTTTGATCACCGCGTATGACATCATGGGCGAGAAGCCGATGCGCTACCTGCGGGCCGTACCGGGGCAGCGCCACGAAGTGCTGGTGCGCGACATCATGGTCAGGCTCGCCGACTGGCGCGTCGCCGATGTCAAGGATCTGGAGCGCTCAACCGTCGCGGTTGTGAGCAGTCATTTTGATGAGACCCAGTTGACCCACATTCCGGTGATGGAATTCAATCCGGAAGGCAGGCGGCAGCTGCGCGGCCTGCTCTCCGCCGCCAAGGTGAAACGACTGCTGTCGAAGCAGGGCTGAGCAGCGCGTTGCCGCGGCCTCAGCGGCCGTAGTGTGCGGTGAAAACGGCCTTGCCAAGCAGCGAATCCTGCGCTGTCGACACGATCATCGCGCCGCTGGCCTCGGTGGCCACCGGCAGGTGGGCAACCTTCAAGGCGAAGAGAGTGAATTCATAGCGGTGTGGTGGATCGCCCTTGGCAGGGCAAGGCCCGTGATACTCCGCTGTGCCCAGGTCGGTGCGGCCCTGTAATGCGCCGTGCGGCAGGTTGGCGCTATGCGCAGCGCCGGCGCCAGGCTCCAGGTGGTTGGTTGCGGGCGGCAGATCGTAGATCGCCCAATGCCACCAGCCCGACGGCGTGCTGCGCTCATCGCGATCGAACAGCGTCAGCACGAAGCTCCTGGTGCCGGCCGGGGCATTGCGCCAGGCGAGCGCGGGCGAAGTGTTGCCGCCGGTGCAACCGAAAGCCTTGGCGATGTAGATCTCGGGCATGCCGGTGAGCAGCTGCGTATCGCTCGGGTAGAGCTCGAAGCTCATGGCCTTCGGCGGTGCTGGCGCATCGGCAGCGCCCGCCTGGAACGCACACAGCGCCAACACGGCCATCAGGCTCGCGCGCCGGTAGAAATCTGCTCTCATATGATCTCCCGTGCCAGTTTCGCTTGAGTCGCCGGCACTCTTTCTACTCCAGCCGTGAGAATTTGACGAACAGTTTCGTGGCACTTACGATCCGAGCGCCGACGGGGCGCAGCAAGGGGGTTCTGGTCCGTGCCAGCCAATGCCAACAAAGGAACTATTCTCGTTTTGGTCCTGCTTGCACTGGGCGTGCTCGGGATCGTGTGGGTGCGCAGGTCGCAACAGCCAGTGCCGCCGACATCGCCGGCACCCGCGCAGGTCGACCAGCAGCGCCTGTCGGGCGCGAACTCCGAGCCTGGCAATTGGTATACCGGCGGCCGCGACCAGGACGGCACCTACTACTCGCCGCTCAACAAGATCGACGCCCGCAATGTCGCGCGGCTCGGCTACGCCTGGAGCTACCAGCTGGGCACCACACGCGGACAGGAAGCCACCCCGATCGTCATCGATGGTGTGATGTATACCTCGGGCTACTGGGGTTACGTCTATGCAGTCGATGCCGCCAGTGGCAGGGAAATATGGCGTTACGATCCCATGGCGAATTTTCCCGCCGCACGCCACCCCTGCTGCGACATGGTCAATCGCGGTGTCGCGCTCTGGAAGGGACGCGTCTACGTGGCCTCGGTCGATGGCCGCCTGCACGCCATCGATGCCCGCAATGGGCACAAACTGTGGGAAGCCGACACGATCGCCGATCACGCGATGCCTTATTCGAGCAGCGGTGCGCCACAGGTGGCCGGCAATGTCATCGTGATCGGCAACAGTGGCGGTGACATGGGCCGCGGCGGCGTACGCGGCTACGTCTCGGCTTATGACCTCGACAGCGGCGCGCTCAAGTGGCGCTTCTACACGGTGCCGCCGGCACGCGGCCAGTCGTACGAGAACCCGGAACTCGAAGCGGCCGACAAGACCTGGGATCCGGCGCGTGGTCCGCAATACATGGGTGGCGGCACGGTCTGGGATGGCTTTGCCTATGACCCGGTGCTCAATCTGATCTACTTTGGTACCGGCAATGCGGCGCCCTACGATCAGCGGCTGCTCGGGCCTTCGCATCTCGATGAACTCTATACTTCGAGCATCGTGGCCCTGCATGCCGACAGCGGGCGTCTCGCCTGGCATTACCAGACCACGCCACACGACAGCTGGGATTTCGACGCCGACCAGAAATTGGTGCTCGCCGAGCTGGCGGTCAATGGCAAGCCGCGTGCGGTACTGATGCAGGCTTCCAAGAACGGCTATTACTACGTGCTCGATCGCAGCAGCGGCGAACTGCTGTCCGCTCAGAACTATACCTACGTGAACTGGGCATCGGGCGTCGATCTGAAGACCGGCCGGCCGACACTCACGCCGCAGGCCAACTGGTATACCGGGCCGAAGAATATCTACCCATCGTGGGCGGGTGGTCACACCTGGCACCCGATGTCCTACAGCCTGGCTACGCACCTGGTGTACATCCCGGTGATCGACGTGCCGAATATCTGGGTGGACATGGTCCACAATGGCGGCGCGATGAAATACCTCGATGGATTTTTCACCGCCAACGGCATCATGCCGGACGACAACTATGACGCGGCCGGTCTGCGTCGGCTGTTCGGGCCGCTGCCGACATTGAAATCCATGCAGGACACGCGCAAGGAAAAGCTGGTGCGCGAAGTGTTGCGCGCCTGGGATCCCGGAAAGCAGCAGTTGGTCTGGGAACACGAAACCTCCAGCGGCGTGCGTGGCTACGATGGCGGCGTGCTCAGCACCGCGGGAAATCTGGTGATCCAGGGGCGCGGGAGCGGTGAGCTGTGGGTCTATGCGGCCGACACTGGCGCCGTGCTCAAGGTGATACAGACTGGCAGTCACATCATGGCGGCGCCGATGACCTATGCCGTCGATGGCGTGCAGTACGTGGCGGTGCAAACGGGATATGGCGGGGCCGCAATCACGGTCGGCACGATTCCGCCCAGCAGCGCGGCCGCCAGGTATCTCAACAACAATCGCATCATTGCTTTCAGGCTCGATGGCGGCGCCGTACCGACGCCTGCGGCGCGGCCCGCCGAACCATTCGTCCAGCCGCCCGCACAGACCTTCAGTGCTGCGCAGGTGAGCAAGGGCGAACTGCTGTTCATTCAGGAGTGTTCGCGCTGCCACACCTTTGGCCCAAGCGTCACGCCCGATCTGCGCAAGCTCGATACCGGCATGCATACCCTGTTAAAGGACATCGTGCTGCACGGGGCTGTCGCGCCCAGCGGCATGGAGAGCTTTGCCGACCTGCTGTCGGAACCTGAAGTCGATGCCATCCAGGCCTACCTGCTCGAGGAAGCCTGGAATGGCTATCGTGCACAGCAGGCCAAACCAGCGCATCCCTAGCCGCGCCTATTACACGGAGCATTCCCCGCATGAATTCTGAAGTCGCGACCGCGAGCGCTGATGATCACTCATTGAGTCGCTCGTTGCGACCACGCCATATCACGATGATTACCATCGGTGGGATCATCGGTGCCGGCCTGTTCGTTTTCAGCAGCAACGCGATCGCTGCCGTCGGGCCCGCAGTCGTGATCACATACGCGCTGACTGGCACACTGGTGTTGCTGGTGATGCGCATGCTGGGCGAGATGGCGGTCGCGATGCCCGAGGTGCGTTCGTTCACCGAGTTCGCGCGCGCGGGCCTGGGCAACTGGGCGGGCTTCACGGTCGGCTGGCTGTACTGGTTCTTCTGGGCGATCGTGATACCGGCCGAGGCGATTGCCGGTGCGCTGATTGTTCAGCAATGGTTGCCGCAGCTGTCAATGCTGGAGATTGGCACCGTGCTGATGTTGGTGATGACCGGCGTCAACCTGATGTCGGCGCGCGCCTATGGCGAATTCGAGTTCTGGTTCTCGCTGGTCAAGGTCATTGCAATCGTGGCCTTCATCGTGGGTACGGCAGCGTATGTCTTCGGCCTGACGGGTCCCAAGGTTGCGACCTTCGGCAACCTGACCGCGCATGGCGGTTTCATGCCCCTCGGTCCGGTGCCGGTGCTGGCGACGGTGACCACGGTGTTCTTTTCGATGATGGGCGCGGAGATCGTCACGATCGCGGCCGCCGAGTCGCCGGAACCGGCACGCGCCGTGGCGCGCATGGTCTCGACCGTGGTGTGGCGCATCGTCGGGTTCTATGTCGTTTCTGTATTCCTGATCGTCTGTGCGATTCCCTGGAATACGATCAAGCCGGGCTTTTCGCCTTTTGCCGCGACGCTCGATGCCATGCATGTGCCGCTGACCAGCCTCATCATGCAGGTGATCATCCTGACGGCAGTGCTCTCCTGCCTCAACTCTTCCTATTACATCTGTTCGCGCGTGCTGTTCGTGCTTGCTGGACGCGGCGATGCGCCGCGCTGGCTGGTCACCACCAACGCACGCCATGTGCCGGCACGTTCGGTGCTGTTGGGCACATTGGCTGGATACGCCGGCATCGTTGCCAACATCTACTCGCCCGAGCATGTCTATAAGTTCCTCGTCAACGCCTCGGGTGCGCTGATCGTCTTCATCTATATTGCGATAGCGATCTCGCAGATCCGCACGCGGCGCCTGCGCGAGCGTAGCGGTGTGGGGGGCGCGGGACTGCGCATGTGGTTTTTCCCGTGGGCCAGTTACCTCGCCATTGCCGCTATGATCGCCGTGCTGATCGCCATGGGTTCGAGCCCGGCGCTGCGCAGCCAGTTGTGGGCGAGCATGGTGTCGGTGGCGGTCGCACTGCTGGCATACCTGGGCGTACGCCAGCTGCGTGTGAGTCAGACCAAGGGGTAAATGCCGGTCGCCTATTGGTGCAATAGCCAGCCCATGTTTGCGGGGTTCCTGCCTCCGTCCGAACGATTGCTTCTTCGCAGCGATGCGCTTGAGCTGGAGGTGTGGCCGCAACTAGGAGCAGCAGTTGCTGCCCTTGCCTTTCGTAGTCCTGACGGCCGACGCATACCACTGTTTCGCGAAGCCGGCAATCGAGAGCGCTATACGCCAGTTGACCATCTATCGAGCTGGCCGCTGCTACCTTATTCGAATCGGATCCGGGCGGGCCGCTTCGCTTATCAGGGCCGACAGCACATCCTGCCGGCAAATTATCCGGGCGTCCGGCACCCGCTCCACGGCGTGGGCTGGCTGCGCGCCTGGCGCCATTTGGAGTCCGGCGTTCAGCACTGTGCTTTAGGGCTCAATCATCATTCAAACGCACACTGGCCATACAATTTTAGTGCACAACAGCACTACTGGCTGGAAGGCAGTACGCTCCACTCGAGGTTGAGCCTGACGAATACCTCGGAGTTGGCAATGCCATGCGGTTTGGGCCAGCACCCGTACGTGAACTGCCCCACTGGCACTCGCATCCGAGCTCAGGTGCGTGGCGTGTGGCTCAGCGACGACGAGGCTCTGCCACGCGCATACGAGTTGCTCCCGCAACAATGGAACCTTGCTGCGGGCATTCTGCTGGACAATTTATACGTAGACAACTGCTTCGATGGGCTTAACGGAGCAATCGAAGTGCGTTGGCCAGATGGCAGCACACTGATTGTGGAAGGTTCGCCTAACCTACAGTTCCTGGTGGTCTATCACCCGCAAGGCGGCGATTACGTCTGCCTTGAGCCGGTGTCACACATGCCCGACGCCTTCAATCACCAGTGCGCGGCCCGAGATTCCGGCATGCTGGTGCTGCAACCGGGGGCTACACTACAGGTAACACACCGCTATAGTTACCAACCTGCACCGCCGCGAGGTATCAATTGCCTTTAGTGGCGGCGCCAAACGTATCGGCCTGGGAACAACCAGAAAATCATCCTTGGTACGCGCGATTTCCACACTGGAGGCGAGCGACATGATTTGTGCGCGAGTGCGATTCAGGGCTGTCGACGCAGGGTTGGCGTGCATAATGGCGACTACGGCACTTGCTGGTGCTGGCATTGAACAATGGCCTGGCAATAGCAACGAAGTGCCGGTGTCGCGCGCAGTCGCGCATCCACTGCTATGGCCGAAGACGCACAGCCAGGGGCTGGTCTACGCCACGACCGAGGCGCGCGTGACTCAGTTGCTCGCAGGCATGAGTCTGGAAGAAAAAGTCGGGCAGATGATCCAAGCCGATATCTCGACCATCAAGCCCGCAGAGCTGCGCGAGTATCCATTGGGCTCGATACTCGCAGGCGGCAACACGCCGCCGCTGGGTGGCAATGATCGGGCGCCCGCTTCGGCCTGGCTCGCAACCGCGCGGGCTTTCCGCGCGGTTGCGATGGAAAGCCGCCCCGGTCACACGGCGATCCCGCTGATGTTCGGCATCGATGCCGTGCATGGCAACAGCAATGTCGTGGGCGCGACGATCTTTCCGCACAACGTCGGCCTCGGCGCGACCCATGATCCGGCGTTGATGCTACGTATCGGCGCTGCGACCGCAGAAGAAACCGCTGCAGTCGGTATCGATTGGGCCTTCGGGCCTACGCTGGCTACACCGCAGGATGAGCGCTGGGGTCGCGCTTATGAGGGCTATTCCGCAGACCCGGCTGTGGTGCGCAGCTTTGCGGGTCCGATGGTGCGTGGGTTGCAGGGCGAGCCCGGCGTATCTGGGGCTCTGCAACAGGGGCATGTCGCCGCTTCAGCGAAACATTTTCTCGGCGACGGCGGTACCACCAATGGCGTAGATCAGGGCGACACCGATGTCAGCGAGCAGGAACTGATCCGCACCCATGCGCAGGGCTATCTGAGCGCGATTCCCGCAGGGGTGATGACGGTGATGGCGTCCTACTCGAGCTGGCAGGGCCGCAAGATGCACGGCAACGATAGCCTGCTGACCGATGTGCTTAAGGGGCAGCTGGGCTTCGAGGGTTTCGTGGTCGGCGACTGGAACGGACACGGTCAGGTGCCGGGCTGCAGTAGCGGCGATTGCCCAGCGGCAGCAAATGCCGGGCTCGATATGTACATGGCACCTGACAGCTGGCGCGCGCTCTATAAGGCAACGCTGGCTGAGGCGCGCGCGGGCATCATCAGCCGCGCGCGCGTGGACGATGCGGTGCGGCGCATCCTGCGGGTCAAGTTCAGGCTGGGTCTGTTCGATAGTGCGCGTCCCTGGGAAGGCCGGCTCGAGGTGCTCGGCAATGCTGCGCACCGCGATTTGGCGCGCCAGGCGGTGAGAGAATCGCTGGTGCTGCTGAAGAACAACGGCGCGCTGCTGCCCTTGCGCCCCACGGCGAAGGTGCTGGTGGCGGGCGCAGCGGCCGATGAAGTCGGTCGTCAGTGTGGTGGCTGGACGCTGTCCTGGCAGGGCACTGGCAACGCCAACACTGATTTTCCCAACGGCCAGTCGATCTACGGCGGCTTGCGCAGCACGCTCGAAGCCGCGGGTGGCAGCGCTGAATGGAGCAGCGATGGCAGCTTCAAGCGCCATCCGGATGCTGCAATTGTCGTGTTCGGTGAACTGCCGTACGCAGAGATGCAGGGCGATCTGAAATCATCGCTCGAGTTCCAGCCCGGGGACAAACAGGATCTGGCGCTGCTGCGACGCCTAAAGGCGGCCGGAATTCCGGTAGTGGTGGTATTCCTCTCCGGTCGCCCCCTGTGGGTGAACCCCGAGATCAATGCGGCCGATGCCTTCGTGGCCGCTTGGTATCCGGGCTCGGAGGGCGGAGGTATTGCCGACGTGCTGATTGGCGATGCGGCCGGCAAAGCTCGTTACGACTTCAGTGGCCGCTTGTCCTACTCGTGGCCGAAGAGCGCAGCACAGTTTCGCCTGAACCCGGGTGAATCGCCCTACGACCCGCTGTTCGCACTGGGCTACGGACTCGACTATGCGCATGCGACCGAGTTACCGCGCTTGTCCGAAGAATCGGGCGTTGCCACGACGGTCTGGAACATCGATCGATATTTTGTCTCGGGCCAGACGCCCGCGCCCTGGGCATTCGCAATTTCGCCAGCCGATGGGGTCGCGATGCGCGCCGTGGATGCCGGCGGCGTGCAGAAAGCGGGGCGTGAGCTGCGCTGGGCAGGCAAGGGCAGTGCGACGCTCGCCATCAGTGGCGCCGCAGTCGATCTCACCCGCCAGGCCAATGCCGAACTGTCGCTGCAGCTCGAATACCGGCTCGATGAAGCGCCCAGCGCGCCAGTAGAGTTGCTCATGAGTTGCGAGCCCGCCTGCAATGAGGCCGTGCCACTCGACCTCGGCTCGCAGTGGACAGCCGCTGCGGGTGGCGATTGGCACACTTTGAAAGTGAGGCTGGGGTGCTTTCGGGATGCGGCCGTGAATCTCGGCGCTGTGTCCGCGCCATTTGCGATTCGCACCATCGGACGCCTGGGTCTGACGCTGCGCAGCGTGCGCCTGGTCAGCGATCCGGCAGGTGCGCTCTGCTTGCCGCAATTGCACCAATGAATGCCGTCGGACAATTGAGGTTGAGCAGGTCCTCGCAGCGGCATTTTGCGGTACCACTCCTATCGGGGTGTGGGCGCGTCCGTCACCATGTAATGGTCACGTAGCCACGCGCTTATGCCGTCGGGTCCACCAGGACCACAGGTAAACCGGCACGCCCACCGCCCCGAGGCCCAGCGCCCACAGCAGCGATTTCAGGCCGATGCCAACTGAAACAAAGGCACAGTAGCCAAAAGCCAGCAGCGCGCATACAGCCCACAGTGCCGCTCGCTTGCCGGGCAGGCCGATCTCACCGCGTCGCCACAGTACGAACACCGCCAGTGAACAGGTGAAATAGATCGGCAGGTTCGCGGCCGTAACCACCACGCTCAGGAAGGCAAAGCCGCTGGCCATGGACTCGTTGTAATTCATCATCATCATTACGCTGGCCACAAGGCCGGTCAGCAGGAAGGCGCGCGTCGGCGCGGCGTGTCGATTGACCTTGCCGAGTGCGGGCGGAAAATTGCCGTGGCGGGCGAAACTCTGAGTCACCTCGCCAACGATCAGCGTCCAGCCGTTGAGCGCTCCGAGGCCGCTGACTACTACGAAGGCCGCCAGCAGCTTGCCGTAGCCCGAGCCCACGAAGCGTGCGAACAGGTCAGCGAACGGTGCGTTTGAAGCCGCCAGCTCGGCTTGTGGAATCAGCAGCATGGGCACAATCGAAATGCAGACATAGATCAGCGAGGCGATCAGCGTGCCGGCGATCGTGGCGCGTGGAATGGTGTGCGCCGGATCCTGCACCAGCCCGGCCGGGATCGCCGCGCACTCGACGCCCAGCATCGCGAACAGCGCGATCGTCGAGGCACCGATCACGGCGTGCAGTGATGCCGGCGTGGCGGGCAGGTGAGCGGTGTAGGCCGCAGGATGTGCGACGAGTATCCACAGCCCGAGTACGATGATCGCTCCCTGCGGCACCAGTTTCAACAGCGTGGTTGACAGCTGCATCCAGCCGACGCTCCGCGCCCCGAAGACATTGACCAGTACGAACAGCCACAGGAACGACAGCGCGGTCAGCGGCTTCAGCCACGGCTTATCATTGAGCGCCGGTACGAAGATCGACACGTAGCCGACCAGGCCGATCGCAATCACCGCATTTGTGACCCAGGTGGAGACCCAGTAGCACCACATCGCGATAAAAGCGGTGGCTTCACCGAAGGCACGACGCGTGTAGGCGTAGGGACCGTCATCGTGCGGGTAGTTGCGTGCCAGGTTGGCAAAGGTCAGTGCCAGGAACAGGCAACCCACAATCGTGATCGCCCAGGCCGTCAGCGCATTGAGTCCGAAGGGCGCCAGCGCCGCGGGCATCACGAAGATGCCGATGCCGATGATGTTGCCCACCACCAGCGCGGTGCACATCCAAAAACCAAGCACCCGCACTTTTGGTGCCGCCGTGGGCGCTGTCGTGGGCAAAACCTCGGTGCTCAAGTCGAAGCCAGGGCTTCGCGCAAGGCTACCTCGATCATCCCCATTGCCTCATCCACATGTTCGCGCGTGATCATCAGCGGCGGAATGAAGCGCACCGTGCTCTGTCCGCAGGAGAGCAGTAGCAGGCCGTTGTGATAGGCACGCGTCAGCACCGCATCGCACAGCGCCTTGGCGGGCTTGCGGCTGGCGCGATCGCTGATCAGCTCCATGCCGATCATCAATCCCTTGCCGCGCACATCGCCGACGCACTCGAAGCGTTGCTGCAGCTGGCGCAGCGCGTGGATGAAATACTGGCCGACACTCGCAGCGTTGGCGGTGTATTCGCGCTCTACCAGCTCGAGCGTCGCCAGCGCGGCCGCGCAGCACAGCGGATTGCCACCGAAGGTGTTGCCATGCGCGCCGCGCTTCCACTTTTCCATATGGCGCCGGCGCGCGACCATCAGGCCGATCGGCATGCCGGAGGCCAGGCCCTTCGCGAGTGTCATGATGTCCGGCGTCACGCCCCAGTGCTGGCTGGCAAACATCTTGCCGGTGCGACCGATACCTGATTGCACTTCATCGAAGATCAACAAGATGCCGTGCCGGTCGCACATTTCGCGCAGGCCCTGCAGGAAGCCATCGGGCGGCACCAGGTAACCGCCTTCGCCCTGGATCGGCTCGAGCAGGATCGCGGCGACATCCTGTGCCGGCACATTGGCCTGGAACAACACGTTCTCGATGTAATCGAGTACCGCGCGGCCCTGATCGGCGCCGTTGAACAACGGCCGGTACACATTGGGGTAGGGCACATGTGTGACGCCGGGCATGGTCGGAAAGAAGCCGGCCTGCTGCGTATATTTGCTGGCGGTGAAGGCCAGCGAGCCCATCGTGCGGCCATGGAAACCGCCCAGGAAGCCGATGAAGCGCGGGCGCCCGGTGACATAGCGCGCCAGCTTGAGCGCCGCCTCGACAGTCTCAGTGCCGCTCTGGCAGGGAAATATCATCGCTGGCTCGCCCACCGGGTTCAGCGCGTTGATCTTTTCGGCCAGGCTCGTCAGGCGCTCGTGCCAGTAGTCGCTGGAGATATGCAGGAAGTCGTCGGCCGCATCCTTGATGGCCTGCACGACCGCAGGATGTGCATGCCCGGTGCTGCAGACCGCGATGCCCGCCGCGAAGTCCAGAAATCGATTGCCGTCCACGTCCCAGACCTCGGCGCCGCGACCCTTCTCGATCACGAAGGGATAGTCGCGCGGGAGCGATGGCGTGGTGACGGCGAAATCGCGTTCGAGCAGGGCCTTGGCCCTAGGGCCCGGCAGCGCGGTACGGATGTGCGGATTGGACATGATGACCCCCTGGATATTCCGCGGCGACCCAGACAGCGGCCAGCGCGGACTGCGCAGGCTAACGGAGAGGCGTCAGCAAAAGCAATAAAGGCAGCTTGCGGTGCGGTCAGTCGACTACGGTCTGCGACTGCTCGCGCAGATACTGCGGCAGATAGTAAAACGAGCCGATCGCCTTGCCGGTGTTGCCCGAGCCCTTCCAGCTGGCGAAGGCCTGGTAGCCCGGCCAGGCGCCGGTGGTTGCGCCCTGCGGGCGGTTGGCATAGATCACGCCGGCTTCGATGTGTTCTTGGAACCAGGCGATCTCGCTGCTGGCGCCATAGAAGCCAGCGGGACGATTCTTACCGGTTTCCAGTGTGAGTGCAGCGGCAATGTAGTAGACGCGCTCCTCGATCAGCTGTCCGACGCGCCGCAACAGATGTACCGTGCGGCCAGTGGAGTGCTGCGCCATGCCGGCCAGGCACGCTGCGCGGCCTGGTAGCTCGCATGCATCGAGGGCGGGGGATCGAACATGGTCGAATAGGTCAGTTTGAAACTCATGACCGGGCTCGCAACGTATTTGCTATCGCAACAGTCAGTTCAGTAAGCAAGCGGTCGAGCAGGTCGAGGGCATCTGCCAGATCCTGTTCGTCGATCACCAGCGGCGGCGCGAGCAGGATCAGGTTGCCGCGCGCCGCGAATGACACGCCGGCAGCCAGCGCGGCGCGTAGCATGCCCTTCACCGCGCTGTGCAGCTCCGGCCAGAGCGAGAGCGGTTCGCGGCTGACGCGATCGCGCACCAGCTCGATCACTGCGAACAGGCCATGGCCACCGCGCACCTCGCCGATCAGCGGCTGGCGCTGCTGCAGCTGCTGCAAGCGCGCAAACATTGCAGCGCCCAGATTGCGCGAGCGCTCGATCAGATGTTCAGCCTGGTAGCTTTCGATCGCGGCCACGCCTGCAGCGCAGGACAAGGGGTGGCCACAATAGGTGAGGCCGGTGAGCAGCATCTGCGGTTCCAGCACGCGAGCGATTGCGCCCGAAAGCACGACCGCGCCCAGCGGCAGATGTGCGCCGGTAAGACCCTTGGCGAGCGTCATCAGGTCGGGTCGCGCATCCTCGCCATGACGCTGCCATGCGAACCACTCGCCGCAGCGCCCGAAACCGCTCATCACTTCATCGGCGATCAGGTATACGCCGCGCTGGCGGGTCTGCTGACGCAAGGCCGGCCAGTAGCTGTCGGGTGCCACAATGCCGTTAGTGCCGGCGTTCGCTTCCATCAGCACCGCCGCAACACTATCGGCGCCGCGTGCGTCGATGAGTTCCGCCACATTTGCGGCGGCGGTGGTGCCGCAGGCAGCAGCGCTGGTGGTGCCAAAAGGGCAGCGGTACGCATAGGGCGGCGGCACATGCGCCACACGCAGGCTGGCCGGATCGATCTGCGTCGCGGTACGGCTGTCGCCGGAGAGCGCCATGGTCGCGTAGCTGGCACCATGGTAGGAGCGATCGCGCGCAACGATCCAGCCCTGCGCCTTGCCGCTGGCCTGTCGTGCGAACTTCACTGCATGTTCATTGGCATCGGCGCCGCCGAGCGTGAAATACACGCGCCCATCCGCGAAACCGGATTTCTCCAGCAACAGCTCCGCAAGTTGTGCGCGCGGGCCGGCGCCCCAGGCGTTGGTGACGAAACACAGCTGCTGCGCCTGCGCCCTGATCGCTTCGACCACATGCGGGTGCTGGTGACCGAGATTGCTGCATTCGGCCAGACTGCTGAAATCGAGTATCGATTGACCCGACAAAGTATGCAGGTAGGCACCGGCGCCGCCGACGATGGTCGGTGCGTCCCACTCGGTCTGCTGGCACCAGCTGTGTAGTACTGTT
Source organism: Gammaproteobacteria bacterium (assembly GCA_043752035.1). Lineage (GTDB taxonomy): Bacteria > Pseudomonadota > Gammaproteobacteria > Steroidobacterales > Steroidobacteraceae > FEN-1191. Next base: position 3,516 of record JAYUZE010000074.1, on the reverse strand, counting down.
TCTGACTCGGGACGCATGTCAATGTGTACTGGTTATTTGCTGCCGGCCAATGATTGCACACGGCGCCGAGTATTGCGAAAAGCCGGCTATGCCTCTACGCTCATTCGATGAAGGTAATGCTCACCGCGGCGCTGCTGGGCTGGTCGGCGCTGTGGGCGGCACCGAGCAGCGCCCGCGGCGCACGATCGTGGCCTGCAGCTGGAATGGCGAGGAATAAGCGCTCACCGGCCCGTCCGAGTGGGGTGAGCAGCTTGCAGCCGAACTCGAGCACAAGCTGGTCGCGTGCCTGAATGTCGATGAAAGTGTGGCCGGTGCTGCGACCACGGCCGGACCCGAAGGCCGCGCTTTCGATTCCTCTGCGGTGGCATCGCTCGCGCCAATGCTGGTCGAGGTTTCGAAAACCGTGCGCGAACGTTATGGGTTTCACCGGCAACTACGGCTCCTATCACCGCGGTTACGACGATCACTACAGGATGGCGACCATCGGTGACCCGAGCTTCGAAGATCACACCGCGCTGTCCCGCGTGTGGGGCGCGACCACACTCAGGCTGGCGAACGCCGATATCCTGCCCTTCGACTATGGCGCCTGCGCATCACGGAGTTCGTGGCTGCGGGGCAGGCGCTGCGACTCCGAGTACTGCGTATTGCTGTGCGACGATCAACAGCCGGCGGCCGCTGGCCAGTAGTCCTGTCATCGGCAGTCTCTTGAACGGCCTTCCGCCGGAGATTGCACCGGGCACTCGTCGTATGATTGCCCATTCGCGCCGCAGGAGCCGCCCTTCGTGACCAGCATTTCCTTACCCACCCACGCCCGCGTAGTCGTCGTCGGTGGCGGCGTGATCGGCACGTCCGTGGCCTATCACCTGGCATTGATGGGCTGGCAGGACATCGTACTGCTCGAGCGCGACCGCCTTACCTCTGGCACGACCTGGCACGCCGCCGGCCTGATGGTAACTTTCGGGTCGAGCTCCGAGACCTCAACCGAGATCCGCAAATACACCCGCGACCTGTACCAGCGTCTCGAAGCCGAGACCGGGCAGGCCACCGGTTTCATGCCGGTGGGCTTCATCGAAGTGGCCGATCACAAGGATCGCCTCGAAGAATTTCGCCGGGTCTCGAGCTTCAATCGCTATTGCGGCGTCGATGTACAGGAGCTCTCGGCACGAGAAGTCGGCGTATTGTTTCCACTGGCAAGGGTCGATGATATCGAGGCTGGTTTCTACGTGAAGGAAGATGGTCGCGTGAACCCGGTGGATGTCACGATGGCGCTCGCCAAGGGCGCGCGCCGGCGTGGCGTAAAGATTTTCGAAGGGGTCAGTGCGCTGGGCGTGATGCAGGGTCGCAACCGCCTCAGCGGCGTGCGCACCAGCGCAGGAGATATTAAGACTGACTATGGGGTCAACTGCGCCGGCATGTGGGCGCGGCAGTTCGGCGCACTCGCGGGCGTGAACGTGCCGAACCAGGCCGCCGAGCACTACTACCTGATTACCGAGCCGATCAAGGATCTGCCAGCGAACATGCCGGTGCTCGAAGACCCTTCCGCCTACGGCTACTACCGCGAGGAGGGCGGCGGCATCATGGTCGGACTGTTTGAGCCCGTATGCGCGCCATGGAAAATCGAGGGTATTCCGGAAGACTCATCGTTCACCGAGCTGGCACCGGACTGGGAGCGCATGACGCCCTTTCTGGAGCGAGCGATGGCGCGCGTGCCGATCACCAGCGAAGTTGGCATCCGCAAATTATTCTGCGGTCCTGAAAGTTTTACGCCCGATCTCAGGCCCATCATCGGCGAGGCACCGGAACTGCGAAACTACTTCGTCGCCGCGGGGCTCAACTCGGTCGGCATCCTTACCGGCGGCGGCCTGGGGCGCGTGATGGCACAGTGGATCACCACCGGCACGCCGGATGTCGATGTCACAGGCTTCAATATCGATCGGTTGCACGCCTATCAGGCGAACCCCGAGTACCGGCGCCGCCGCACTGTGGAAGCAATGGGCATGGTCTACAAGTGCCACTACCCGACCATGGCGATGCAGACCGCGCGCGATGCGCGCCGCTCACCGTTCCATGAGCGGCTGGCGGCAGCCGGCGCGCACTTCGTGGAGGTCAGCGGTTGGGAGAGCCCGGAATGGTTTGGCCCGGCGGGCAGCAAGCCTGATCCCGGTCCGCTGTCCTGGGGGCGCCAGCCGTGGTTTTCGCACTGGCAGGCCGAGCATCGTGCGGCGCGCGAAGGCGTTATCGCGATGGACATGTCCTTCATGGGCAAATTCCTGGTGCAGGGGCGTGATGCGGGTCGATGCCTGAATCAGATCTCGGCCAACGATGTCGATGGCGCAGTGGGCACCATCGTCTACACGCAGTGGCTGAACCCGCAGGGCAAGCTGGAAGCCGATCTCACCGTGACCAAACTCAGCGACGAGCGGTTCCTGGTCGTGGTCACCGATACGATGGTGCGCCACGTCGAGACCTGGATGAAGCGCCACATTCCCGATGACGCGCACGCCTTCGTCACCGAGGTTACCGGCGCCTACGGCCAGCTCAATGTGCAGGGGCCGCGCTCACGCGAACTGCTGCAGCAATTGACGAGTGCCGATCTGTCCGACGCTGTCTGGCCGTTTCGCGCCGCACGCGAGATCGACATCGGCTTCGCGCGGGTGCTGTGCGTGCGCATCACCTATGTAGGCGAGCTCGGCTACGAGCTGTATGTGCCCGCGGAACAGGCGACGCATGTCTATGATCGCCTCAGCGAGGCCGGGCGCCCACTGGGCCTGGTGCACGCGGGGCTGAAGGCGCTGGGGAGTCTGCGCATGGAGAAGGGCTATCGCGACTATGGTCACGATATCGACAACACTGACGATCCTTATGAAACCGGACTCGGATTCGCGATCGATCTTGCCAAGCCCGGCGGCTTCATCGGCAAAGAAGCGTTGCTGGCGCGCAGGGCGCGGGGGCCGCTGCAGCGCCGACTGCTGCAGGTGCTGGTAAAGGATCCCGAGCCGCTGATGTTTCATGCCGAGGTCGTGCGCCGCGATGGCGTGCCGGTGGGCTATGTGCGTGCGGCGTCCTACGGGCACACGCTGGGCGGCGCTGTGGGCCTGGCGATGATCGAGCCCAAACAGCCGGTCGACGCGGCCTGGCTGGCCGCAGGCAAATGGGAAGTTGAGATCGCCGGGAAATGTTATCCCGCGGTGGTCTCGCTGAAGCCGCTGTACGATCCGGCAAACGCACGCATCAGGGCGTAGCGGCGGGCACCGAGGTCGCCGCCGCGACTCAGTTGCGGAAATTCTCGAACTGCAGCGGCAGGTCGAAATCGAGTTTCGTCAGCAAGGCGATGGCCGTCTGCAGGTCGTCGCGCTTCTTGCCGGAGACCCGCAATTTATCGCCGTTAATCTGCGCCTCTACCTTCATTTTCGACTCCTTGATTTTCGCGACCAGTTTCTTGGCGGCGAGCTGTTCGATGCCCTGCCTAATCGTCAGCGTGCGGCGCGATTCAGCCAGATTGCTTTCGACCTCGCC
>JAYUZE010000073.1:0-2527 GCA_043752035.1 Gammaproteobacteria bacterium | reverse complement strand
AGAGCATCGCTTCGGCGTGCGCGACAAGGAACGCCTGAAGACCTTGCGCGCCGCAGTGCACGTGCTGACGCTCACGGCGACGCCGATCCCGCGCACGCTGAACATGGCGCTCGGCGGCCTGCGCGAACTGTCGCTGATCAGCACGCCACCGGCGTGGCGCCTGGCGATTAAGACTTCGGTATGCGAGTGGCACGGGCCGACGGTGCGCGAAGCGGCGCTGCGCGAACTGCGCCGCGGCGGCCAGATCTACCTGGTGCACAACGAGATCCAGGGCATCGACAAGCTGGCAGAGGAATTCACCGCGCTGGTGCCCGAAGCCCAGGTGCGCATCGGTCACGGCCAGATGCGCGAGCGCGACCTGGAGCAGCTGATGGTCGATTTCCACCACCGGCGCTTCAACGTGCTGGTGTGCACGACCATCATCGAGAGCGGCATCGATGTGCCCACCGCCAACACCATCCTGATCAATCGCGCTGATCGCCTCGGGTTGGCGCAGCTGCACCAGCTGCGCGGTCGGGTCGGCCGCTCGCACCACCGTGCCTATGCGTACCTGATCGTGCCCTCGCGACGCGCGCTGAGCGGCGATGCCGCCAAGCGACTGGAGGCGATTGAATCCATGGAAGAGCTGGGTGCCGGCTTCCTGCTGGCCACGCACGATCTGGAGATTCGTGGTGCCGGCGAGTTCCTGGGCGAGGAGCAGAGCGGCGAGCTCACGCAGGTGGGCCTGAGCATGTACCTCGACCTGCTCGAGCAGGCGGTCAGCGCGATGCGCGAAGGACGCGTGCCGGCACTCGATCGGCCGCTGGCCGCGCAGAGCGAAGTGGAACTGCGCGTGCCGGCATTGTTGCCCGATGACTACGTGCCGGACGTGCACCTGCGCCTCGCGCTCTATCAACGCCTCGGTGCCGCCTCGGCCAGCGAACTGGCCGACATGCACGGCGAACTGCTCGATCGCTTCGGACCATTGCCGCCCGCGGCCGACAATCTGCTGCAGCTCGCACAACTGCGGTTGCGTGCCCGTGAGCTCGGATTGCGACGCCTGGACCTGGGTCCGCAGGGCGGCAGCGTACAGTTCGATGCCCAGCACGGCGTCGACGCGGATGCGGTGATCAACCTGCTGCGCAACGAGGCGCGCCATTACCGTATGGACGGCCCCTCGAAACTGCGCATCAGCCACCCGCTGCCCGAGCCTGCCGACCGGCTGGACTTCGCCGGCAGACTGCTCACGCGCCTGGCCCCCAAGGCCCGCTGAGGGTGGTCGGCCTGCTACCATACGCCCATGAAAACCTTCCGCTTGTTGGCCTGCCTGCCCTTGCTGCTGTTGCTGCAATCGCCGGGCGAGGCTGCCTCGACCGCCACCAGCCCCAATGCCTACCAGGTCGAGGTGGTGATTTTCCGCAGCCTCGCACCGCCGGCGAACGAAGATCTGAACGTGGCGGCAGAAGGCCGCGGCTTCGACGGCGCGATAGCGAGTGGCATCACACCGCCTGCCCTGGTGCGCAAGCTCGATGCCTCGCAGATGCAGCTGGGCAGCCTGGCCGCGCGCCTGCGCAGCAGCGGCGCCTGGCAGGTGCTGGCGCATTCGGGCTGGATCCAGACCGCCACCGACTGGCCCAAGCACGCCGGCCTCGAGCTCGGCGATTTGGGCCTGGTCGCTCCCGACCTGCACGGCAGCATCTACCTCGAGCGCGGCCAGCAATACCTGCACCTGGGCGTAGACCTGCACCTGGGCGGGGAGCCCGGCTGGTCGCTGCGCGAGCTGCGCAAGGTGAAATACAACGAGAAGAATTACTTCGACCACCCGGGTTTCGGGGTCATCGCGATCGTCAGCCCCGTGCGGCGCAGCGTTCCGTGACGTAGTTGGCAGCCGCTGCCATGTAGATCGGCGTGTGCGGCGCCGATAACTGACCGACATGGAACACTACGACCTCATCGTCATCGGCAGCGGCCCGGCCGGTGAAGGCGCCGCCATGATGGCTACCAAGAGCGGCAAGCGGGTGGCCGTGATCGAACGCCACAACGAGGTCGGCGGCGGCTGCACGCACTGGGGCACGATTCCGAGCAAAGCACTGCGTCACGCGGTCAAGGTGCTGCGCGACGCGCGCCGCGAACCGCTGCTGCGCTCGCTGCGCGCTGCATTGCGGATCGAGTTCCCGAAGCTGCTGGCCTCGGCCACCAGCGTAATCGAGACCCAGGTCGCCAGCCGGCGCCGCTTCTACGATCGCAATCATGTGCCGGTGTATGGCGGCACGGCTTGGTTCGTCGACGAACACACACTGGAAGTACGCACCACAACCGGCACGCCCGAGCGCATCAGCGCCGACTACATCGTGATCGCGGCCGGTTCACGCCCCTATCACCCGCCCGAGCTCGACTTCAACAATCCGCGGGTACGCGACAGCGATACGGTGCTGCACTACAACACCAGCCCCTTCGCGGTGACAGTGTTCGGCGGTGGCGTGATCGGCTGCGAATACGCCTCGATTTTTCTGAACCTGGGTTGCAAGGTCACGCTGATCAACACGCA
>JAYUZE010000072.1:0-2840 GCA_043752035.1 Gammaproteobacteria bacterium | reverse complement strand
GCGCCACGCGCCTTGCGAGTGCGCAGCGCTTCGCGTTCCAACTCAACGGCAGCCTCAAGAGTACCTTCGGCGCCGCGATCCAGCACCGCCTTGACGATGGCGATCAGCTCAGGGTTGTTCTGGGCAATGCTGCCGGCGATCTCGCGCGCCCGGCGCAGCAGTGCTTCGTGCGGCGTCACTTCATTGATGAGGCCAATGCGCAATGCTGTGACCGCATCAATCGGCACACACGAATAGATCAGCTGCTTGGCCATGCGAAGTCCGACGGCGTGCGGAAGCCTGGAATTCATGCCACTGCCCGCAAGTGCGCCGATCTTGCTGTGTGTGTCCCCAAAGCGTGCACGCTCTGAGGCGATGAGAAAATCACAGCCCAGGGCCAGCTCCAGGCCGCCGGTCACTGCAGTGCCGTTGATCGCGCCGATGACGGGCTTTGCCCGCCGTGGAAATTCATCCAGAAGTGCCGCAACCAGGCCGCGCGGCGAATCGGGTGGGGAGAAGTCCTTGAGGTCCAGCCCGGCGCAGAAGGCCGGATCGGTGCCGGTGACAATCATCACTCGGCAGTTCGGGTCTGCATCGAAAATCTTGAGAGCGGCGCTCAGGGCCTGAACCAGGCTCAGGTTAAGCGCGTTGCGTGCGGCGGGTCGATTGAGCGTGAGTGTCATCACACCGGCACTGACTTCGACCAGCAGGTCTGCGTCCGGTGTCGTATCAGTACGGTTCATGTGGGGCTGATGCTGACGGGCAGTGCGGTGAGTACGGGCATGGCATTCAGCGGGTCCCTGTCGATGTCGGAGGTCAGACCATTCACGTTACAGCCGAGTCGCGCGGCACCTGCGGAGGTACCCGCCATGTCACCCCAGCCATGCGTCAACGAGACCGTGTCGCGGCGCAGGGTCGGGTCTGCAGCGACACGCGCGTTGAGCTGTCCATGCGCCGAGCGGATGGTGACCCAGGTTCCTGGCAGCAGGCCCAGCTGCGCCAGGGCATCCGGATGCATGTGAGCCGGGTTGTCCTCGACCCTGCGGCGGATGGCCGGCAGATCGTGGTACATGGTGTTTTGCACCTCGCGCATCCGCCGCGCGATCAGCCGATATGCAAAGTCCGCGGCGGGCGCAACAGCCTGGTGGCCCTCTGCCCAAACGGTTCGCAGCTCCGAGGCCACGTCCGCGGGCATGACATCGAAGCGTGCGGCACCCTGGCCGGGCTCGACCCGTTGCGATGGCACCGAATACACCTGTCCCGCAGCGCTCGACATCAGTTCGCTCAAGGGAACCTGGCCGTGTCTGGTAAGAATCCGCAGCAACGACTCGGTGGTGGGGGCCTGGTGCATATCAAGATCGACGCCATCGTAGTTGATCTGCCGGCCGAGACGACTGGCAATGGCCCAAAAAGGATACCAATCGTCGACGACTTCGCTGTGCGCCGGCGCAGGTACCACCGGCGCGGAGTACTGCGCATAGGGACGAAACAGGATGATGGACTCGTAGTCGCGCGAAGGCAGGTCGGCGCGCTCGAACATCATCCGCGGCGGCAGGATATAGTGCGACATGCGGGCGGTCGCGGTCATGAACGGGTCGATCGTCACCAGCAGCGGCAGGGCGGCGAGAGCCGTGGCCGTCTTGTGCTGATCAGGCAGAGCGATGGCCGGGTTACCGCCGTCGACAAACAGTGCGCGCACCGCACCGGGTGCGTCGGTGAGAATGTCGTCAGCGAGTGCGCCGCTCATTCGCTGGCCAAATAGCATGCCATAGCCGCCGGAAGGACTCTTTGGTCCACGTTCCCATGATCGGTTTGGCGGGATGACCTCTGCGCGCTGTGGCCGCCGGGGACCGAGGACTCCTGGATTGACGACCGGATCGCCGGCGCGAGCGTATCGTCCGCAGACCACATTCAGGCACTCGATGAGGTGTTCGGCGAGATTCGAGTGTCGCGCCATGTTGGGTCCGGTGCCCGAAGCCGCTGAGCCACGCTTTGCGTCGTGCGCAAACAGTTGCGCCGCGCGGACCAGATCAGCTTCCGGCACACCCGTGCGCTGCGCCACGTAGGAGGGTACGAAGGGTGCCACGGCAGCGGTCAGCCCGGCCAGGCCGTTGACGTACCGCTCGCAAAATTCTGCATCGTGCCAGCTACGTTGAATGATGATCTGCAACAGTCCTGCAATCAGTGTCGGATCTTCACCGGGCCGTGGCTGCAGGAACAGGTCGGCGTGCCGCGCGGTCTCTGTGCATCGCGGGTCGATGACGATGAGCTTGCCGCCGCGATGGCGGAAATCATGCAGCGAGCGCTGCGGGTCCTGCAACGCACAGTTAAACGTCGACAAAGAGACCAGTGGATTGGTCCCCACCAGCAGCAGTACCTGCGCCGATTGGTAGGGATCGCGGCCGGCAGCCCAGCCTCCCAGGCGTTCGAACGTCACCCATTTTGCCGACTGGTCGACGGTCATGGTGGAGTAGAACGATCGGGACCCCAGCGCGCGCAGCCATTCGGGCAGCATGTGATTGGCGCTGAGGTTGGAGTAATTCATCGTGCCGCGAAAAGCAGCGATCGCGTCGGCGCCGTGGTCCTGGATGATGGTCCGGACACGAGCGGCAATCTCGTCCAGGGCCTGTTCAAGGCTGATCGGTTCGAAGCGACCGTCGGGCTGTCGCTTCAACGGCCGCAGCAATCGGTCCGGGCTGTTGTGCGCCTCGTGCAGGTACAGGCCCTTGATGCAGGCGTAGCCCTTGGTCTGCGGATTCGATTTGTCGCCGCGCGCGCCGACCACGCGACCGTCCTGCACTGTGAGTGTCAATGCACAGTTGCCAGCGCAGATGCGGCAGAAACTTTGCGCGGTGCCCGTA
>JAYUZE010000071.1:0-5554 GCA_043752035.1 Gammaproteobacteria bacterium | reverse complement strand
CGCGTGACGCGACAGAAGAATGCCTTCAAATACCGCGTTTCCGGTATGGCCGGGTGCAGCGGATGATCGGGCGACTGGCCCCCGCACGCCAGCACCTGCACGAAGCGGCTGCTGTGGCGGCCGGCCGATTGGATCAGCAGCTGCAATTCGTCGGCCGGCAGATGCCAGGAGCACGAGCAGCTCACCAGCAAGGCATCACGCTCGAGCAGCCGCATCGCTAGCTGATTGAGCTTGCGATAGGCGGCCGCGCCGCGCGCCAGGTCCTTGCGTCGCTTGATGAAGGCCGGCGGATCGAGTACTACCACGTCGAAGCGCTCGCCGGCACGCTGCAGTTCGTCCAGCACCTCGAAAGCGTCGCCGCGGCGCGTGCCCACACGCACGCCATTGGCCACCGCATTGCGCTCGGCCACTGTCAGCGCCGCGGCCGAGGAATCCACGCACAGGGCCTCGCGCGCACCGCAACGCATCGCGGTGATCGCCCAGGCACCGGCGTAGCTGCACATATCCAGCACCCGCACGCCCGGCCACAACAGGCGCCGAAACAGTTCGCGATTGGCGCATTGATCGTAGAACCAGCCGGTCTTCTGGCCTTCGGCCAGTGGCGCCTGGAATTGCAACACGCCCTCGACCACTGACACTTCGTCGGGCGCCTTGCCGATACCGGTGATGATCTGGCGCGGCAGCTGCTCGAGCTCGCGCGCGCCGCCATCGTTCTTCCACACCAGCGCCTGTGGAGCGAGCACCTGTGCCGCAGCCGCTTCGATATCGGCGCGCAGCGCTTCCATGCCGGCGGTGGCAATCTGGCCGACCAGCACATCGCCGTAGCGATCGAGCACCAGGCCCGGCAGGCCATCGGCCTCGCCGAACACCAGGCGATAGTATGGCGCCGAGTAGTGGCGCTGGCGCAGCGCGAGGGCAACCTTGAGCCGATGTACCAGCAGCGAACGGTCCGGCGGATGCACCGGGCTGCGCGTCAGGATGCGCGCACAGATCAGCGCATGGGGATTCACATAGGCATAGCCCAGGAACTGGCCGCGATCGCTCAGCACTCGCGCCTGCGCGCCCACGGTGAAACTGGCGAGCGGTGTCGCCTCGTTGTCGACTTCATTGGAGAACACCCACAGATGTCCGGCCCGCAGCCGCCGATCCTCGCCACGCTTCAACTGCAACGCGGGCAGCGCCAGCGCCGCAGCCGGCGGCGCATCCGCCGCCGTCGGTTCGTCATCGATGGGAATCATGGAGTGGCGGGTCTCGCGTATAGTGGCGCGCCATTCTACTCAATGTGACGGACACACCCCATGGGCAATGTAGTGGGCGGTCGCGGCAACCGGTTGGCAGATGAGACCAGCCCGTATCTGCGCCAGCACGCCAACAACCCCGTGGACTGGTATCCCTGGGGCGAGCCGGCGCTGGCGCTGGCGCGCGGGTCGGGCAAACCCATCCTGCTGTCAATCGGCTATGCCGCCTGTCACTGGTGCCACGTGATGGCGCACGAATCCTTCGAAAATCTGGCCACCGCGGCGCTGATGAATGAGCGCTTCGTGAACATCAAGGTCGACCGCGAAGAGCGGCCCGATATCGACCGGCTGTACCAGCTCGCACAGCAGCTGCTCAGCGGCCGCGGCGGCGGCTGGCCGCTCACTGTGTTCCTGATGCACGACGACCAGCGGCCATTCTTTGCGGGGACCTATTTTCCGCCGCTGCGCCGCCACGGCATGCCCGCCTTCAGCGAGCTGCTGGTGCAGGTCGCCGACTACTATCGCGATCACCAGCAGGAACTGCGCGGCAGCGCCAGCGCCGTGGTCGCGGCGCTCAATGACATGAATCCGCCGCCGCTAGGCGCCGATCTGGCGCTCGAGGCCCAGCCGCTGCAGCAATGCCGCGCGCAGCTCGAGGTCAGCCTCGATCGGGATTGGGGCGGATTCGGCGGCGCGCCCAAGTTCCCGCACGCGCCGCTGATCCAGCGGTTGCTACGCGACTGGCACGCCAGCGCCGCGGCCAAAGTGCCGGATCTGCAGGCGCTGTACATGGCCACGCTGACCCTGACGCGCATGGCCGAGGGCGGCCTGTTCGATCAGCTCGGCGGCGGCTTCTATCGCTACTGCGTTGATGCGCAGTGGGCGATTCCGCACTTCGAGAAAATGCTCTACGACAACGCGGCGCTGCTGGGTGTCTACTCGGAAGCGGCCTGTGCGACCGGCGAGCGCCTGTACGCCGACGTGGCCGCGCGCACGGCTGACTGGCTGCTCGCCGAGATGCGTGCGCCGGGTGGTGCCTTCTATTCCAGCCTCGATGCCGACGCCGCTGGCGAGGAAGGCAGCTACTACGTCTGGCAGGCGCGCGAGGTGCGCGCGCTCCTGGGCGAGGATCGCTACGCTTTGTTTGCCGCGCGCCATGGACTCGATCGGCCCGCGAATTTCGAAGACCACGCGCATCACCTGATCATCGCCGCCAGTCTCGAGTCGCTGGCGGCAACACGCGGCCAGAGCGAAGACGAGCTGCGGCGCGAGCTGGCCGCAGCGCGCGCGCAGCTGCTGGCAGTGCGGGCGCAGCGGGTACGGCCGGCGCGCGATGAGAAGATACTCACCAGCTGGAATGCGCTGTGCATTCGTGCGCTCGCTACTGCGGCGCGCTGTCTTGGGCGCGAGGACCTCGGCACCGCGGCGGCGGAAGCCCTGCAGTTCCTGCGCCAGCACCATTGGCAGTCCGGCCGCCTGCTGGTCACCAGTGCCGATGGCGCAGCCCGGCTCAATGCCTATCTCGACGACTACGTGTTTCTGGCCGAGGCGATCCTGGAACTTGCCAGCGTACGCTTCGATGCCGGCGACCTGCAATTCGCCTGCGAACTAATGGACGTGGTACTAGCGCATTTCGAGGATCGCGCGCAGGGCGGCTGCTTTTTCACCGCCGACGATCACGAAATGCTGATCAGCCGCTCGAAATCCTTCGGCGATGATGCGCTGCCCGCGGGCGCCGGCACTGCGGCGGTAGTGCTGCAGCGGCTGGGGTTCCTGCTCGGCAACGAGCGTTATCTGTTGGCGGCCGAGCGCAGCCTGCGCGCGGCCTGGCCGGCGATCGCACAGTATCCGCAGGGCCATGCGACCCTGCTGCAGGCACTGGAAGAATTCCTGCAACCGCCCGAGATCGTGATCCTGCGCGGCCCGCCCGCCTTGCTGGCGGACTGGCAGCGGCAGCTCGCGGCGAGCTACGCGCCACGCAGGATGGTACTGGCCATACCGGAGCATGCCGGTTTGCTGCCGGCAGCGCTGAGCGCCAAGGCCGCGCTGCCCGGCGGCGCGGCCTATCTGTGTCGCGGCAGCAGCTGCACCGCGCCACTGCGGACGCTGGACGAACTGGTCGGCGAACTGGCGCGCAGCGCCTGATCGTTGCTGGGGCTAGTCGGCGGCTTCGCCGCCCAAGGCGCGGCGCGATCGATCAGCAGGCAATGCCAGGTCGATCTCCAGGCTGGCGGCCAGGCGTTGCAGCTGTGCCAGCAGGTCGGCAAGTTCTTTTTCGGCCTGCGCGCGCCGATGCGGTGGCCAGTGACCGCGGCTGGCAAAATAGCTGTCGAGCGCCGCCCGGATCGCGGCGAGCCCCGGCGCGGCGTGCTGGTTCGAATCGTTCATGTGGACTGCCTGCCCCGATGTGAATGTCGTCCAGCGGGCTATCGGCTCCAGCAGCGATCGAATGTAGCATTCAACCTCAGGAGTTCATCAGTGTTGCTCGGTGTTGAGACCCGGTTCTCAACTGAGGTGGTCGATGCGCGTGCTGGGCCGGATTGCTGCCGAAGATGTCGCACCGCAACGCTGGCGCAACGGCGGCGGCTGGACGCGCGAGCTGCTGACCTGGCCGCCACCACCTGCCGCCTGGCAGCTGCGCATCAGCCTCGCGACCATCGACGCCGCCGGACCATTTTCGGTTTTTCCGGGCGTGCAGCGCTCACTGGCGCTGGTGAGCGGCGCTGGCCTGCTGCTGAACATCGACGGCCATCTGCAGCACCTGTACCCCGGCGCCGATCCGGTGCACTTCGCCGGCACTGCAGCGGTGCAGGCCGAGCCACTCGCAGGTCCGAGCGTCGATCTGAATCTGATGAGCTCGGCCGGGCACGGCGCGCTGCTGCGCACGACGAACCTCGGCACCTGGAGCAGCCCCTGCCCGCAGCGCGGCCTGTACAGCTGCGTCGCCGGCACGCTCCACGCCGGTGGCAACTCGCTCGCGGTCGCGCCCGACAGCCTGATCTGGCTGGCCGAGGCCGCCGGGCAGCCGCTGCGCTTTGCGCCTGCCGCGCCCGCGCCTGCGGTCACGGCGGCCTGGTGGCTGGGCTACACACCTGCCTGAAGATTGCGTCCGCCTTGGCTTGCCTGTAGATTATCGATAATCGATCAGTTTCCCGACCAGGCCTCTCCCTAATGTGGATTGTCCAGCTGGCGCTCCGGCGTCCCTACACGTTTATCGTGCTCGCGCTGCTGCTGCCGCTGCTGGGCGCATTGACGCTGCTCGGCTCGCCCGGCCGTGCCGGCATGCCCACCGACATCTTCCCGGACATCGGTATCCCGGTGATCGGTATCACCTACAGCTACCCGGGCATTCCGCCCGATGAGATGTCAGGGCGCATCACCTCGAATATCGAGCGCTACCTGACCACGATCGTCAACGATGTCGAACACGTGGAGTCACAGAGCTATCCGGGTGTCGCGGTAGTCAAGGTGTTTTTCCAGCCGCACACCGACATCAACCTGGCGATGGCGCAGGTTACCGCCATAGCGCAGACCGGCCTGCGCCAGCTGCCGCCGGGCACCACGCCGCCGCTGATCCTCAAGTACAACGCCTCGAGCGTGCCGATCATCCAGCTGGCGCTCTCGAGCGAGCGCTTGCCCGAGACGCAGCTGTTCGATTTCGCCAACCAGTTCGCGCGCGCGCAGCTCGCCACGGTGGCCGGCGCCTCGGTGCCCTACCCGTTCGGCGGCGCCACGCGCCAGGTGCAGGTCGATCTGCGTCCCGACGCGCTGCGCGCGCACGGGCTCTCGGCCAGTGATGTGAATCTCGCCATCGGCAACCAGAACCTGGTGCTGCCGGCCGGCACCCAGAAAATCGGTGACACCGAATACAACATCAAGCTCAACGCCAGTCCGGCAAAACTTGCCGACCTCAACGACCTGCCGATCAAGAATGATCATGGCGTGATCACCTACGTGCGCGACGTGGCCTATGTGCACGACGGCCATCCGCCACAGACCAACATCGTGCGCGTCAACGGCAAGCGCGCAGTGCTGATGACGATCCAGAAGACCGGCTCGGCCTCGACGCTGCGGATCGTCAACACCATCAAGGAGCGCCTGCCGGGCATCCGCGAGCTGCTGCCCGAGGGCGCTTCGATCGCGGCCACCGGCGATCAGTCGGTGTTCGTGAAGGCCGCGGTACGCGGCGTGGTCGCCGAAGCGGTGATTGCCGCCGCGCTGACCGCGCTGATGATCATGCTGTTTCTCGGCAGCTGGCGCAGCACGCTGATGATCACCATCTCGATTCCGCTGTCGATACTGGCTTCGGTGATCCT
>JAYUZE010000070.1:0-38314 GCA_043752035.1 Gammaproteobacteria bacterium | reverse complement strand
CTGTTCTCGTTCGGCCTGGCCTTCGAGGTGCCGGTGGCCGTGGTGCTGCTGGTGCTGATGGGCATCGTGCCGCTGGCCAAGCTCACGCAGATCCGCGGCTACGTGCTGATCGCGGTGTTCGTGATCGCCGCGATCATCACACCACCGGATGCGGTGTCGCAGACCATCATGGCCGTGCCCATGTACATGCTGTACGAGGGCGGCATCCTGTTCGCGCGTCTAATGGCGCGCGGTCGCCGGCCCGCTGAGCCGGTTGAGCCAACGGTAAAGGATCAGCACGGCGGCGGCGAAGCATAGGCCGCCGAGCCATTTCCCGGGCGTCACGAAACTATCGCCCACCACTGCCAGCGGCGCGGCCTTGCCCGAGAACACCACCAGCGCCGCGAGCAGCACGCCGACCAGGCTCTCGCCCACCATCAGGCCCGAAGCCAGCAGCACGCCAAGCTGGCGCGTGGCAGCAGGGTCCGCGGTGCGTGCCGCGCGTCGATCGTAGAACCAGCCGATCACGGAACCGACCGAAACCATCAGCGTTACCGCGGACGGCAGGTAGATGCCGAGGCCCACGGCCAGCGGCGGCAGCTGCGCGCGGGTGGTGCGCTTGAGAATGACATCGATGAGGATCAGCGCGACGCCGATCAGGATGCCGAGGCCGATCATGCTCCAGTCGAGATTGGCCTGGATCACGCCCTGCGCCAGCGCCGAGATCAGCGCCGCCTGCGGCGCCGCCAGGGCGCGATCGGGATTCACGCCGGGTGCGCCGGCGAAACCATAGGCGTGATTGAGCAGATCGAGCACCGGCGGAATGATCGCCGCGCCCGCGACCACGCCGACAATCAGCGCGGCCTGCTGGCGCCAGGGTGTGGCGTCGACCAGTTGTCCGGTTTTCAGATCCTGCAGGTTGTTGTTGGCGATGCAGGCAGCGCAGAACACCACCGAAGTGACGAACAGCGCATAGGCCACGAGCGCCGGGCCCGCGGTCGCCGGCAACAGCGGCTTCACCGCGAATACCAGCAGCAGCGCCGCACCGATCACCACCAGGATGCCCACGCCCGAGAGCGGACTGTTGGATGAACCGATGAGCCCGGCCATGTAACCGCACACCGCAGCAACGAAGAAACTCATCAGTGCGATATAGACGACGCCGCCCGTGACCAGCATCGTGGTTTGGCTGCCAAGTCCACTGGCGTTGCTGAAATTCGCCAGCAGCACCGCGATCGGCACCATGCACGCCAGCGTGATGAAGCCCACGAGCCCGATCGGTATGTCGCGCTCGATGCGCGGCAACGTCTCACCTTGTCCGCTCTTGCGGGCACGGGCAGCCGCGAGCGCCGATTTCAGGCCGGAGACCACCGGCCCGATCAGTTTGAGCAGCGTCCAGATCGAGGCCACGCCGATCGTGCCGGCACCGAGGAAGCGCACCTTGTGGCTCCACGCGGCGCGCGCGACGTCAGCCGCGGCGCCGGCCTCGGGATGATGCAGCGTGAGCCAGGGGACGGCGCCCACCCAGGCAATCGCCGCGCCGATGAAGAAGGCAACGCCACAGGTGAGCCCGATCAGGTGACCGACCGCGAGCAGCGCAAACGACAGGTTGAAGTCGTAGCCGGTCGCGCCACCGACTTCGCTGCCGTCGGCCGCCGTGCGGCTGCTGAAGCGGAAATACTGCACCACATCGCTGGCGAACAATTGCGTCGCGATCACGACAATGAACAGTGCCGAAACCACGCTGCCGGCAATGATCGCCAGCAGGCCATTCTGGTTGGCGGTGCGATCGCCCACCTTCAGTACCTCGGCGCAGGCCACACCCTCGGGGTAAGGCAGATCCGAATTGGTCACCAGTGCGCGCCGCAGCGGGATCGAATACATCACGCCCAACACGCCGCCGAGCGCGCAGATCGTGAAAGACATCCAGTAAGGGAAGCCGGTCCACCAGCCCACCATCACCAGACCCGGCAGTACGAAGATCACCGAGGAGAGCGTGCCCGCAGCCGAGGCCACGGTCTGCACGATATTGTTCTCCTGCACCGTGACGCCGGAGAAATTGCGCAGCAGCGCCATGGAGATTACTGCGGCCGGGATCGAGGTGGCGAAGGTGAGGCCGGCCTTCAGGCCGAAGTAGGCATTGGCGGCAGTGAACACCAGCGTGATCAGTACACCCAGAATCAGGCCGCGCCAGGTCAGCTCCAGGCGCGCATCGTCGATGGTTGGCAGCTTGGTATTCACAATTCCCCCAGGAGGTTATTGTTCGTCAGAGTTTGTAGTGAGTGGCGCGCGATCTGCGGGTGCTCACCAGGGAACTTCCTGGCCGGTGTAGGCGCTCCAGAAGCGGCCAGCCTTGTCGGCGGCCAACCCCTCGATGTAATTCACCAGTGCGCGCGCGCTGTCGGCCAGCAGGATAGCCGGCATAGTCATGGGTTTGCCAACCTGCGCAGCATTGGCGCGATAGGCCTTCTGCATATCGGTGTCGACAGGCCCCGGCGAGACGATGCCGACCATCACGCCGCGGGCGCGCACATCGTTCTGCAGCAGGCGCATGCCCATGTTCAGCGCCGCCTTGCTCATGTCGTAGTAGTAGCTGTCGGGCGCCTGCGGCGCCGTGAACAGCGACCCCGCACCACTTGAGATCGCGATGATCTTTTTCTGCCGGCTGATACTCACCGACTCGAGAAAGGCGCGCGCCATGCGCAGCGGTGCGTAGGCGTTGACGCGCATCACCTGCTGGAAGCTCTCGCTCTCCAGCGTATTCAGGCGCTGCGCGGCGAAGTCACCGGCAATGCCCGCGTTGTTGATCAGCGCATCGATGGGCTGGCCGTGGTATTTGCCGGCCACGGCGTCGATCGCACTGTTGTCGCCCACATCCAGCGGCTCGATCGCGACCTGCGGATGAGCCGCGGCGTACTCGTGCAGCGCCTGCGCATGCGAGGGATCGCGACAGGTAGCGATCACTTTCCAGCCGCGCGAGACGAATTCCTGCGTGAGCGCAAAGCCGATGCCGCGATCGGACCCGGTGATCAGCGCGACCGGCGCGCCGGCGGGTGCAGCGCCAGCCGTCGGCGCGGTGCCGGCAGCGGCCTCGGCTGCCTGAGCGATATTCCAGCCCAGCAGTGCGCACAGCAGCAGACGTGTACAGGCATGCATGGCGTTCCCCTTGGGTACTGCGACCCGTTCGCGGCCTCAAGAACCGGCCAGATCATAGCTGTTATTCGCGGGCCGTGAAGCGACTCGGCCGGCGCTCGCCTACTTTCGCGCCGGTGCTGCCGTTTCGGCGGCGGATCGTTCGGTGCATACCTTCAGGCGCGCCAGCGCCGCCCCCCAGCCGCTGCGCAGCCGCTGATAGAACGTGTCCCAGCTCTCATCCTGCGGAAAACCCGAACCCAGCAGCCGCAGCACCGCGGTCTCGCCTTCGGTGTTGAGGATGAAATCATCGACCACCACGGCGTCATTGGCCGGCAGGTCACGTGGCGGCATATAGATGAGGCGCAGGCGTCGCGCCGGCTCGAACACGTCGATATGCGCCTCGCGCTCCAGATCGCGGTCGGTCCGCACCAGGTAGCGTCCGCCGCTGCGCGCCGCGATGCGCGCACCCGGTCCATACCATTTGGCCAGCAGCTCGGGCTCGATCAGCCCGCGCCACAGCAGTTCGACCGGTGCGCGCACGTCGATGCGATGCGCATAGCCGCGGGTGCGCTCAGCCACGATTGCCCGACGCCTGTTGTTGCCGGCGCTCACGCCGATCGCGCCATGCCACGATCAGCAGCGGCAGCAGCGAGAGCGTCACGATCGCCAGCGTGACCAGTCCGAAGTTGGCCTTCACCAGTGGCAGGTTGCCGAACAGGTAGCCGCCGCACAGGAACAGCGAAATCCAGGCGACGCCGCCACTGATATTGCCGAGCTGGAACAGGCCGACGTTCATATGGCCGAGGCCGGCGGCAAAAGGTGTGAAGGTGCGCACGATCGGCACGAAGCGCGACAGCACCACTGCCAGCGCGCCGTGACGCACGAAAAACTGTTCGGCGCGCTGCAGGTGCGCGGCCTTGAAGAATCGATGGAGCCTGGATTCAGTGCGCTTGCCAAGATAGCGCCCGACCCAGTAGTTCGCAGTGTTGCCGAGTACCGCCGCGGCCGCCAGCAGTGGCAGCAGCGGCAACAGGCGCAAGGTGTGCGTCGCGTCTACGGCCGCAAGCGCGCCGGCGCCAAATAGCAGCGAGTCACCGGGCAGGAACGGCGTCACCACGAAGCCGGTCTCGGCGAAGATCACCAGGAACAGCAGCGCGTAGATCCAGACATCGAACCGCACCAGCATCTCGACCAGGTGGTGGTCGAGGTGCAGCACTACATCGATCAGGAAACGCAGCGCCTCCATCAGGTACGCGGCGCCGCGCGGTGCGGCGCCTGACTGGCGTAGTGCAGGCCGCGCAGATGCGCCAGCGCTGCGGCCACCTGCGGGTCGCGGCGCGCGAGCGTCGGCGTGCCTGTGCCGGTATCAAGTTCTGCTGGCGGCAAGTCGGCGCCGGTTAGCACCACGTCGGGCGTGATACCCACACCATTGATCGAGGTGCCGCTGGGCGTGTAGTAACGCGAGGTAGTGATCTTCAGCGCCTCGCCATCCGAGAGCGGCATGATGGTCTGCACTGTGCCCTTGCCATAAGTGCGCCGTCCGATCAGCGTGGCGCGATCGTTCTGGCGCAGCGCCGCCGCCAGGATTTCCGAGGCCGAGGCGGAACCGCCGTTGACCAGCACCACGATCGGCGCGCCGCTGGCGATGTCGCCGGGCGTAGCCTCAATGCGAAAGTGCGCGTCGCTGGCACGGCCGTCGGCGCTGACGATTGTGCCTCGCTCCAGAAAATCATCGGCGCTGGCACTGGCTGCCTCGAGCACGCCGCCGGGATTGTTGCGCAGGTCGATGATCAGGCCCTGCAGTTTTCCCTGGTGCGCGGCGCGCACGCCAGCCACTGCGGTGGCCAGCTCGGCAGCCGTGGAGTTGCTGAACTCGCTGACGCGCAGATAACCGATGCCGGGCGCAATACTTTCAGTGGCAACGCTGGGCAGCTGTATTGCCGAACGCTGCAGCCTGAATTCCTGTGGCGCACGGCCGTCGCGCTGTATCGCGAGGCGCACACTGCTGCCCACATCGCCACGCAGCAGGTCGGTCGCGACATCGAGATTGGCGGCACTCACGGCGATGTCATCAATGCGCACTACCAGATCACCGGCGCGCAGCCCGGCGTTCTGCGCCGGCGAATTGGCGAGGCAGCGCACGATGCGCACGCCACTGGCAACGCCTTCGACTTCGACGCCGACGCCGGAATAGCGGCCGTTGGTGCTGGCCAGCAACGCGGCGTACTCGCGCGCATCGAGCAGGGTGGAATGTTCATCGAGGCCTTCGAGCATGCCGCGCGCGGCCTGGTGCATCAGCTGGTGCACGTCGACACGATCGACGTAGTTCTCGCGTACCCGCTGCAGCACCTCGGCCAGCACCTGGGCATCCTGCCAGGGCAGCACTTCGCTGCCGATGCCGGCCGCACCCTCGGTTTGTGTGGCGCGCAGTGCACCGTCATTGCTGGCATCGGGCGCATCGTGCTGGGCAAATACCCGGGTGGTCAGCGACAGCGCGCAGCCGAGCACCACTCCGGTACACAGCGTGAATCCCCATCGCAGACGCCCATTCATGACAGACAAGCTTACACCGCTGTGGCCAGCGCCGGCAGCCCTTTAGTGGGCTCGCCAGAGGCCCGCAGTGCCTCGCTGGGCAGCGTGGCAACCGCGGCATACAGCGGCAATTGCTCGAGCACATCGGCGATCGGAACCGGCTGGCTGATGGCAAAGCCCTGGCCGTAGTCGACCCCCAGCTGCGCGATGCGATTGCGAATCTCTTCGGTTTCGACGTACTCCGCGACGGTCATCAGCGACATCGCCCGCGCCAGCTGCGCGATCACCTGGATGGTCGATTCGGCCTTCGGATCGCGCAGCACATCGCGCACGAAGCTGCCGTCAATCTTAAGCATCGTAATTGGGAGCGAACGCAGGTAGGCCAGCGAACTGAGGCCGGTGCCGAAGTCATCGAGGGCGATGCCGCAGCCGAGCTTGCGCAACTGGCGCATCAGCACCTCGGTGTGCGCCAGATTCCCGACCGCCGCACTCTCGGTCAGCTCAAAGCACAGTGCCGCCGGATTCAGGCCGCTATCTTTGATCTGCTGGATCAGGTATTCGGTCCAGGCATCGTGTTGCAACGACTGGCCCGAGCAGTTGATCGTGAATACCACCGGGTCTCTGGCCAGCAGCGCGGCATGCGGAGTCAGCAAGCGTAGCGCCTCACCGACCACCCAGCGATCGATCTCTGGCATCAGTTGATAGCGCTGCGCCGAGCTCATGAAATGATCGGGCCCGATGGTCTGCCCGTCGGTGCCGATCATGCGCAGCAGCAGTTCGAAATGCGGCCGCAGGTGCGTGCCACCCAGCGGCAGCAGCATCTGCGCGTAGAGGCGCATGCGCCCGGCGGCGATCGCCGCGCGCAGATCGGCCACCATGTTGATGTCAGTGAAGCGCCGGATGATGCTCTCATCGGCTTCCTGGAAAATCTCGACGCGGTTGCGGCCGCGATCGTTGGCAGCCTTGCAGGCGGTCTCCGCAGCGGCGAAGGCGTGAGTGAATTCCGCAGCGCGCGGCTCGACTGCCGCCACGCCGACACTGATCGAAACGGCGATCGAACCATCGCCGATGCCGGCGCCAAGCTGCTCGGCGCCCTGGCGCAGTGCCTCGGCGAAGCGCGTAGCATCATCGAGACTGGCACGCAGCAGTACCGCGAAGCGATCGCCCGACATGCGCGCCGCGAGCGAACCCGGTGGCAGGCGCTTGCGGATCAGTTCGCCGATCTGGCCGATCACCTTGTCACCAACATGCATGCCATAGGTATCGTTGATCACGTGCGTGCGGTTGGTGTCTATCGACAGCGCGCTCCACCAGCGCTGCACGCTCTGATCCTGCGTTAGCAAATTGTGCACGCGCGCCTCGAACGCCGGGCGATTCAGTAATCCCGTGAGTGCGTCATAGCTGCTCGCGATCACCGCCGAGGCGCGGCGCGCCAACAGCTCACCGAGCCGTGCCTGGCGCGGTGTGAATTCCGGCATTTCCATGGTGCGAAACAGCGCCAGCACGCCGAGCGTGCGACCATCGGCGCGCGCCACCGGGCAGGCCAGCAGGCGATAGGCATTGCTGGCATCGCCGCCCTGCAGCTGCAGGCGATTGACGATCACTGCTTCGCGGCGCATCTGCGCTGTCGACAGCAGGTGGCGATGGGCGCGTGCTACCAGGCTCGCATCCATCTTGTGGCCGACCTGCTGGCGCACCAGCACCAGGCCTTTCTCGGGTACGATCAGCGCCGCGAGCCCGCTATTCACGTGCTCGATAGCCGCGCCCAGTATCATCTTGAGTTCGTCGCCGCCGTCATTATTGCCGCCGCCATCGTTGCCGCTGACTTTCAGCAGCATGTCCAGATCCTGATCGTGCTCGGCGAGTGCGCCGC
This sequence comes from Gammaproteobacteria bacterium, assembly GCA_043752035.1. Classification (GTDB taxonomy): domain Bacteria; phylum Pseudomonadota; class Gammaproteobacteria; order Steroidobacterales; family Steroidobacteraceae; genus FEN-1191. The sequence continues at coordinate 30,795 of JAYUZE010000070.1, read as the reverse complement.
TCAGATCCAGGATCTGTTCGCGGTTCAGCAGTTCGCGCAGCAGGATATCGAGCGCCGGGCGCACCAGCGAATGCACGAATGACGATGAGCGATTTTCGCTTTCGGGGCCGGCCTTGCAACGCACCAGCACTGCAGCAAAAGGCGCGCTGCGCTCGCCCACCGGGCGCCACAGCCAGAAGATGTAGTGCGGTTCATCATCGGTGATCCACACGCCAGACGCACCGGGTTCATCGCGCGCGGCGCGCATCAACTCGGCCACCAGGTGACGCAGCGCATCGTCGACCGCCATCTCGCTGGTCCAGTAAAGTTCAGCGGCGTGATTGAAGATCGACACGCCGGTCATGCGCGGCAACAGTGCGCGCATCAACTGAGTGTAAGACTCCAGTTCGGTGTGAGCCGAAGCGGCGATCTTTTTAGGAGAATTCTGCGTTAGGGTACTCACCAGGCGGGCAGCATCGGGCATGGTGCTGCAGCGGGCCATGATGGGGTTCGCGCTTTTTGTCAAACTGCGTGTGACTGTGACGTAGGTCTCACTCCGGTGTGCGACGGCGAAACCACGGCCGCGGGTCCAGCGGCTTGCCGCGGCGGCGAATTTCGAAATAGAGCTGCGGTTCGGGGCGGCCCCCGCTGTCGCCCGCGGTCGCAATCACATCGCCAGTCGCGACCGATTCGCCCGCGGCTTTTCGCAGGCTGTCGTTGTAGCCGTAGAGGCTCAGGTAGCCGGCGCCATGATCGACGATAGTCAACAGCCCCAGGCCTGGCAGCCAATCGGCGTAGATTACGCGTCCGGCAGAGACCGCATGCACCGGCGCGCCGCGCGTAGTCGAGACCACCGTGCCTTGCCAGTTCACGCCGCTGGCGCGCACTTCGCCGTAGCTGGCACTAAGCCGGCCGGACACCGGCCAATCGAGCTGCCCGCGCCGGCGCCCGAATGCGCTGGAGCTGTCGAGCGGTCCACTCGGTCGCACCACACGACTGAGCTCGCGTAGCAGGCGCTCGAGATCGGCCTGCTGGCTGCGCAGGCGCGCGAGATTGGCGGTGCGCGAACGCGCTTCGGTCTGCAGATTGGCCAGCGCCTGCTGGCGCTGATCGCGCCCGCTCTCGAGCCGTTGCAGTTGCTGGCGGCTGTCGCGCTGCAACTGGGCCAGGGCCTTTTCCTGCTCGGCCAGTTCGCTATCCAGCGTGTCGATGTGGTGCAAGCGCTCGCCGATTGCGGCAATCTGCCCGGCACGCGCACGCCCAAAATAGCCGTACCACGCGAACATGCGGCTGGCCTGCGCCGGGTCCTGCTGATTGAGCAGTAATTGCAGCGGTTCGTTGCGCCCCAGCAGATAGGCCACGCGCAGCTGTTGTGCCAGCGCGGAACGCCGGGCCTGCAATGCCGCGCGTTCACGCTCGCGCTCGGCCGCCAGTGCCGCGCGCTGTGCGCTGCGTGACACCACTTCGGCGTGCATCCCGTCCAGATCGCGCCGCGCGCTTGCCACCGCCAGTTCGGCATCGCGCAAATTTGCGGCTAGACGGTCCTTTTCCAGGGCGTCGCGGCCGACCTCCCGGCTGACACGCTCGATGCGCTCACGCAGGCGCACCAGGTCCGAAGCGGTCTGGCCGGCCGTGCCTGCCGCTGCGGCCGGCGGCATCACGGCGGCCAGCAGCCATAGCAGTAAAACGGCGGTTCCCGGGCTTCGCATGCGGAAAAGTCTAACGCAGCAAGGCTATAATGCGCGCCCCGCAATGGGGGGTGGCTCCGCAGGAGTTGCTCCTGCGGCACAAAGGATCACATGGCACGCTTGCTCGAATACGCCTCCCATCACCCGGGCCTCACTCTGCTGCTCGGCGCAGCGTTGCTGGCGGTGCTGGTCTATGAGCTGCGCGAACGCTCGCGCGGCCTGGGCACGATCAGCCCGCAGGACGCCGTGCGGCTGATGAATCAGGGCGCGACACTGCTCGACGTGCGCGGCGCCGAGGCTTATGCCGCCGGCCACATCCGCGGCGCACGCCATGTGCCGGCCGACCGCCTGGGGGACAGCCTCGACAGCCTCAAGCGGCTCAAAGAACGCCCGGTGATCGTGTATTGCGAGCGCGGCCATTCGGCGGCGGCCACGCTGCGCACACTCGCGGCCCAGGGTTTCACCAAGGTCGTAAACCTGCGCGGCGGCCTCGGCGCCTGGCGCGCGGAAAACCTGCCGGTCACCCGCGAGTAGCGCAATGAGCGATGCACGTATAGAGATGTACACCACCTCGTGGTGCCCGTACTGCGAACGAGCCCGCGCGCTGTTGCGCGCCAAGGGCGCCGGGTTCGACGAAATCAGCATCGAGGCCGACCCCTCGCAGCGCGAAGTGATGATACGCCGCAGTGGTTCGCGCACGGTGCCGCAGATCTTCATCAACGGCATGCACATCGGCGGCTGCGACGAACTGTACGCGCTCAATGCGGCCGGCGGCCTCGACAGGCTGCTGCACGGCACGGCGACTACCTGATCAGCGACCCATTGATAAAACAGCACCAGGAAGACAGCACATGGCCATAGAAACAGAACCGAACCCGACTGCCGCCCAGCTCGCATTGCAGGCGGTTTATCTGAAGGATTGCTCTTTTGAAGCGCCGCAGGGGCCGCGCAGCAATGGCGAGTGGAATCCGCAGATCGGGCTCGACCTGAACACCACGGTCAATCACATCGAAGGCGATGTGCGCGAAGTGCTGCTGACCGTCACGGTCTCGGCGAAGCAGGCCGATCGCACCGTGTTCCTGGTCGAAGTCAAACAGGCCGGCGCCTTCCTGATGCAGAACCTCAGCGAGGAAGACCTGCGTCGCGCAGCCGGCATCATCTGCCCGGGCGTGCTGTTCCCGTACGCGCGTGCCGTGGTCTCGCAGCTGGTCAGCCAGGGCGGCTTTCCGCAGCTGCTGCTGCCACCCGTGAACTTCGAGGCACTGTTCACCGCCAGCAGCGCCGAAGCGGCCAGCCCGACGAAGAACTGAAGGTGGGCGCGCAAGGCGCGGAGCGCGCGCACATCGCCGTGCTGGGCGCCGGCTCCTGGGGCACGGCGCTGGCGGTGCAGTGCGCGCGCGCCGGCAATCGCGTCAAGCTCTGGGGTCGCGCCGCTGGGCAGCTCGCGCTGATGGGCAGCGAGCGGGTGAATACTCGCTACCTGCCCAACGCGCTATTTCCGGAAGATCTGCAGATCGCGCCGACGCTGGCCGCGGCGCTCGCCGATGTCGATGACGTGCTGGTCGCGGTGCCGAGCAACGGCTTTCGCGATCTGCTCACGCAGATCGAACCCCTGCTGCAGCCCGGCCAGCGGTTGTGCTGGGCCACCAAGGGTTTCGAGATCGCCAGCGGCCGGCTGCCCCACGAGGTCGCACAGCAGGTGCTCGGCAGCGGGCGCCTGACTGCAGTGCTCTCGGGGCCGACTTTTGCGCGCGAAGTCGGCGCGGGTCTGCCCACCGCGATGACCATCGCCTCGCGCGATGCCGACTACGCTGCAATCCTCGCGCACCATATTTCCAATGCGAGCTTTCGCGCCTACACCTCTACCGACATCGTCGGCGTCGAGGTCGGCGGCGCGGTGAAGAACGTGCTCGCGATCGGCGCCGGCCTGTCCGATGGTTTGGGGTTCGGTGCCAATGCACGCATCGCACTGATCACGCGCGGCCTGATGGAGATGACACGCCTCGGCGTGGCACTCGGTGCGCGCCGCGAAACCTTCATGGGCCTCGCGGGCTTAGGGGATCTCGCGCTTACCTGCACCGATGATCAGTCACGTAACCGTCGCTACGGCCTATTGCTGGCCCGCGGCCTGGGGCGCGAGGCAGCGCTGGCGGAGATCGGCCAGGTCGTCGAAGGTCACCTGGCTGCGAGCGCGCTGCGCCAGGTTGCCACGCGCGAAGGCGTGGAACTGCCGATCTGCGAGGGTATTCACGGCGTGCTGCATCAGGAACTCGAGGTCGAAGAAGTGGTGCGCGGGCTGATGATGCGGCCGATCAAGGCGGAGTTTGGCTAAAGCCAGGCCGGCCGCGGCCTGTACATCCGTCGCCACCTGCTAGTTTGCCAGGCTCGCAAGCCAGTTGGTGATCCCGTACCAGAATGAGGTAGGACGCACCGCGAGCACCGCCGTCTGAACCAGCACAATACATCCGCCACCGACGCGGTACGCTGGATGTACTCTGCCGCGCCTCCTCGCGTCATAGGCAATCGCAACAACCACCAATGCATCACTCGCAAGCCCCGCCAGATCATTTCGCATCAACCGGCTCAGCGAACTATCCAGCAACTGAATGATGCGCGCGAGCGCTGGTGTCAGAATCACAAATGTCGCGAGCATCATCAAGCGCTTGTGGATCTCTGGTCTGCTCACATTCGCGAAGCCAAACGCCAGAATGGCTGTGACCATCAATGGCAGGCTCAAAAGTGTGGCCACAAACTCCCTCGGCGAAGGCCCACCGTCCCGCAGTTCCCGCGCCAATTGCAGCAGGGCTACTTGCGCGGCCGTGTAGACCAGCAATGTGCCGAGCGCTATGCCAGCCATCCCGACGCTTCGATGAAGCGCTGAACGGCCAGTTAAAGACCAGCACTGCCTGCATGACCACGAAGGTGATCCACGCGAAGGTGATAAACGCGTGCACGTGCACAATCGCGGGCGCCGTGAATGTTCCAGCGGCAAGCGGCAGCAAATACCGCCGCGAAAATCCAATCGCAGCAATCAGCGCGCCTGCGCACGCCATTGCTACATAGAATCGGTGTCGTGACGGAATAGCGGCAACCATAGGCGCAAATGCAGTCGCAAGTGACGCATGAACCAGGAGTATGCTCCCGACAAATATCGTCGGCGCCAATCGTCATCCGCGCGGGCAGCGGAATCAACTTGATGTCGCCGGAACACGGCGGGTAACTCAGGCGCGCTTCACTCTTTGCTGAAGCCCTGCTGCCGCCAGGCCTCGTAGACCACCAGCGCCACCGCGTTGGATAGATTCAGACTGCGATTCCCCGGACGCATTGGGATATACAGCACATCCTGCGGTGCGACTTGAGACAGCGCGGCCGCGTTGAGGCCGCGCGTCTCGGAGCCGAACAGCAGCACGTCGCCACGCTGAAATTTTGCCTCGCTGTAGCAGCGCGCACCGCCGGTCTCGACAGCGTAGACGCGCCGGGCCGCCGCGGGCCCCGAGACCTCGGCAGCCAGGACGGGGCCGCCAGCGGTGTCTGCGGCGCCAAGCGCGTCGGCCGCATCGCCGAGCGCCGCCAGGCAATCGGCCAGGTTCCGGTGCACGCGCACCGTCGCCAGCTCCGCATAGTCGAGCCCGGCGCGCCGCAGGGCGCGCTGGCTAAGGCTGAAGCCCAGCGGCTCGATCAGGTGCAGGCGGCAGCCGCTGTTGGCGCACAGGCGGATCACATTGCCGCTGTTGGGCGGGATTTCCGGCTGGTGGAGTATCACCTCGAACATGCGCTGACCGTGCTTCCTCTGGTCCACTTTCCCTGCTGAGCGCGCTCGTTTCGCGCGATAATCCGCCTCATGACTGCGCCCCATATCGCGCCTGCACCGCCACCGTCGGGGCCCGCGGCGAGTTTGAGCAGCCGCTTCTGCGGCCTGGAGTTCGCGTCCCCGATCGTACTGCTTTCCGGCTGTGTGGGCTTCGGCGAGGAGTACACGCGGGTCGAGGGCTTTTCCAACCGCGATGCCGGCGCCATTGTGCTCAAGGGCACCACCGGGCAGGAGCGCCTTGGCAACCCGCCGCATCGGGTGGCGGAAACCGCTGGCGGTATGCTCAATGCGATCGGACTGCAAAACCCGGGCGCTGCGCATGTGGTGCGGCATATTCTGCCGACGCTCGATTTCAGCGAGACACGATTTATCGCCAACGCCTGCGGTTCGACCATCGAAGAGTATGTCGAGGTGACACGGCGCTTCGATGATTCACCGATCGATGCCATCGAGATCAATATCTCCTGCCCCAACGTGAAGGAAGGCGGCGTTCAGTTCGGCAACGTGCCCGAGATGTCGGCGCGCGTGGTCGCGGCCTGCCGCAAGGCGACGCGCAAGCCGCTGATCACCAAGCTCTCACCCAACCAGACCGATATTCGCGACAACGCCCGCCGCTGCATCGAAGCTGGAAGCGATGCGCTCGCCGTGATCAACACCATGATGGGCATGGCTATTGACGCGCGCACCCGCAAGCCCATCCTCGGTAACATCCAGGGCGGGCTCTCGGGCCCGGCGATCAAACCGATTGCGCTGCTGAAAGTGCGCGAGGTGTACGAGATCGCGGGGCCGCAGCGCATTCCGATCATCGGCCAGGGTGGCATTGCCAGCGCCGCCGACGCCGTGGAATTCATGCTCGCCGGCGCCAGCGCGGTCGGCGTCGGCACCGCGCTGTTCTACGATCCACTGGTCTGCCAGAAGATTAACGCTGGCCTCGCAACTTATATGGCGGAGCAGGGTTTAAGCTCAGTACAGCAATTGGTCGGAGGCTTGCGGGCACCTCTACCCTCGGCCCGCTGCCAGGTCCCGTCAAAGTAAGGGGAACAATATGTCAGTAGCCGAAGAGATTGAAAGACTGCAGGCACTGCGCGATCGCGGCACACTGACCGAGGCCGAGTTTTCGCAGGCCAAGGCGCGCGCGCTGGGTGGCGTCGCGTCCGACGGCGCTGGCACCACGCCGGGCGCCGCGCCGGGCGGATCTTTCCTGCATCGGTTGCGCCGCTCGACGCGCGATCATGTGATCGGCGGCATCTGTGGCGGGCTCGGTGAGCACACCGACCTGCCATCCTGGGCATGGCGTGTGATCTTCTGCGTCGCCGTGCTGTATTTCGGCGTCGGCCTGTTGCTGTACCTACTGCTGTGGGTGTTCATCCCGGCCGCCGAAACCCAGACCTGAATCTGCCGTGGCGTTAAGCGATTTGTTGCGATTGCTGCTGCTGGCAGCAATCTGGGGTGGTTCATACCTCATCATGCGCATGGCCGCGCCGGCCTTCGGGCCGGTGCCGCTGGTGATGCTGCGCCTCACTGGCGCCGCGCTGTTCTTCATGCCCTGGCTCTTGCAGGCGCGCAATCGTCCGCTGCTGCGCGCGTATGCGCGCCAGCTCCTGTCCCTGGGTCTGATGAATTCCGCGCTGCCGTTCTGCCTGCTGGCCTTTGCGTCGTTGCGCCTCGAAGCCGGTTTCACTTCAGTACTCGGTGCCACCGTACCGCTGTTCGCGACTGCAGTGGATGCGCTGTGGTGGCGTCATGCGCTCAAGCGCGAGCGCATACTCGGCATCGTGCTGGGCTTCTGCGGCGTGCTGGTGCTGGCCTTTGGTCACGTGGGCTTTCACAGCATGGGGAGTGCCGTGGCGTTCGGCGCTGCCCTGCTGGCCGCGCTTTTTTACGGTGTCGCGGCTCACTATGGCAAGCATCACTTCGCCGGGCAGCCGGTGATGTTGCCAGCCGCCGGCAGCATGCTGGCCTCGGCGCTGCTGATCTGGCCGCTGGGCCTGTGGTTGTGGCCCGCACAACAACCACCGCCGCGCGACTGGCTGGCGGCCATCGTGTTGGCGGTGGTCTGCACAGCCTCGGCCTATGTGTTGTATTACCGTCTGATCGCGCGTATCGGTGCCACCGGCGCAACCACTGTGACCTTCATCGTGCCGGTGTTCGGCGTGCTGTGGGGCATGCTGTTCCTGCACGAGCGCATCACGGCGGTGATCGTCACCGGCATGTTGATCATCCTGCTCGGCGTGGCCTTTACTTCAGGCTACCTGGGTAAAACTGCGCGCCGCCCTTAGTCGCTGCCGTCGGCCGCTTCCATGCCCAGCTCCTTGAGCTTGCGCGTCAGCGTATTGCGGCCCCAGCCCAGCAATCTGGCCGCTTCCTGGCGGTGCCCCTGCGTCGCCCGCAAGGCCACGCGAATCAAGGTGCGCTCGAAGGCCGGCAGCGCGTCGTCGAGCAGCGGCTGCGCCGGGGCGGCGCCCTGCTGCTGCGCCCACTCGGCCAGCGCCGCGGTCCAGTCGCGCGCTGCGTTCGCGCCGCTCGCTCCCGCTCCCGGTAACTCGGCCGGCAGATCCTCGAGCCGGATTTCCTTGCCCGGCGCCAGCACCGTAAGACGCCGGCAGAAATTCACCAGCTCGCGCACATTCCCCGGCCAGCTGTAAGTCATCAGCCGTTCGAGCGCCACTGGCGCCAGTGTCTTGGTCTCGGCCGCCAGTTCCTGCGCCGCGCTGCGCAGGTAACGCGTTAGCAGATCGGCGATGTCTTCACGGCGGGCACGCAGTGGTGGCAACTCGATGCGGATCACGTTCAGCCGATGGTAAAGGTCTTCGCGGAACTGCCCGCTGCGCGCGCGTTCCTCGAGATTCTGATGCGTGGCGGCGATCACGCGCACGTCCACGCGGATCGGCATCTGTCCGCCGACGCGATAAAACTCGCCTTCGGCCAACACGCGCAACAGTCGCGTCTGCAAGGAGACCGACATGTCACCGATCTCATCGAGAAACAATGTGCCGCCATCGGCCTGCTCGAAACGTCCGCGCCGCAAGCTGTCGGCGCCGGTGAAGGAGCCTTTCTCATGACCGAACAATTCCGACTCGAGCAGCTCGGCTGGAATCGCCGAGGTGTTGAGCGCAATGAAAGGCTTGCTAGCGCGCGGACTATGCTCGTGCAATGCGCGCGACACCAGTTCCTTGCCGGTGCCTGACTCACCGGTGATCAGCACGTTCACGCTGCTGCGTGACAGGCGGCCGATGGCGCGAAACACCGCCTGCATCGCCGGCGCCTTGCCCAGCAGTTGCGTGATCGCCGCCGTTTCGCCGGGCTGCGCTTCGGTCGGACGCGGGCCGGCCTGCGCGGCGCGACGCACCAGGTCGACTGCGGTATCGATGTCAAAGGGTTTGGGCAGGTATTCGAATGCGCCGCTCCCGTAAGCCGTGACCGCAGCGCCCAGATCAGAATGCGCGGTCATCACGATTACTGGCAGGTCGGCATGACTGGCGCGCACCCGCTTGAGCAGGTCGATACCCGACAGGCCGTTCATGCGCACATCGGTGATCAGTACATCGGGCGCGTCGCTGCGTAGCGCGGCCAGAGCCGGCTCGGCCGCTTCGAACACGCGGGTCTGCATGCCGCCGTTGTGCAGCGCCCGTTCCAGCACCCAGCGGATCGAAGCATCGTCATCGACCAGCCAGACACGCAGTGGTGTGGCACTCATACGGGTTCCTCCAGCGGCAGCAACATCGAAAAGATCGTCAGGCCCTTGCGGCTTTCGAATTCAATGATGCCGCCATGTCGCGCCACCATGTCCTGGGCCACCGAGAGTCCGAGCCCGCTGCCGTCGCTCTTGGCGGTCACCAGCGGAAAGAAAAGTGTTTTGTGCAGGTCTTCGGGGACGCCCGGACCGTTGTCCTCGACCTGAATGCAGGCCACCAGGCGATGACGCGCCGGCCCGATGTTATGGTTGAACACGGTGCGCGTACGCAGCGTCAATCGGCCCTCGCCGGCCAGCGCCTGCATCGCGTTGCGTGAGATGTTCAACAGCGCCTGGATGATCTCGTTGCGATCGAAGCGCCCGTCGGGAACGCTGGGGTCGTAGTCGCGCTCGAGCTGCACGCCGGCGGTGGCCTCCGAGCGCAGCAGCTGGAACACGTGCTCGCATACTTCATGAATGTTCAGCGTCTGCTTGCGCGGCGGACCGGTGGGCCCGAGCATCGTGTCGACCAGATCTCGCAGGCGATCGGCCTCGCTGACGATCACGTTGGTGAATTCCTTCAGCGCGCCGTCGTGCAGCTCGCGCTCGAGCAGTTGCGCGGCGCCACGCAGACCACCGAGCGGATTCTTGATCTCGTGCGCCAGCTGCCGAACCATCAGGCGGTTGCCATTGACCCGCGTGAGCAGCTCGGTATCGCGCGAGATACGCTGTCGTTGCCGCGCATCGACCAGCTCGACCAGCAGATGCGTGCCGGTGATCTGGCCCTCGAGCGGTGTCACTGTGATATCAACCACCACCGGCGCGCGCGCCGACTGCAGCAGCGGGAGCGGCGAGAGGTCGAGTTCATGATCGGCGCAGATCTCGGAATTCAGCAGTGATCGGCGCAGCAGCGCGACCAGCGGCGCGGCGCCCGCGAACAGCTCACTGACCGGATGGCCGCGCGCCTGCTTGAGGCTCAGGCCCAGCAGATCCTGCGCGCCGACATTGGCATAGACCACGCACAGCTGCGCATCGAGCACCAGCAGGCCGGTGGCGAGCGCATCGAGCAGCTCGGTCGAATCAAAGTGCGCCAGCGGTGAACTGGCGTCGGCTTCACGGGCCATAATGGGGACCGCGCTGATGCCGCTGCGCGCCGCGCGTTGGCACACGCGTCGGCCAGGGCATCAGCCAACACCTCAGCGATGGCGGGTCGGATTCGCCGGCGCCAGTACGGAAGGCTGGCGCACATGAAAAGTAACCAAGGCTGAGCGGCAGACCACGCGGTTGTTTGAGTCGCGCAGCTCGGCCGAGACCGTGTGCGTGCCGCGCTCGATCGGTGTGACGTGAAAATCGAGCTGATCGGCAGTGGCGGCCTCGATCTCCGTGCCGTCGTAATGCAACACGGTGTGATCGTTGGACCGCTTGGACGGGTGTGGCTCGACCGCCACCGTGACTGTATCTGCACCCTCCAGCACTTGATCGTCGGCCGGCTGCACCACAGCGCAGCTGCTGTATTGAAACGGCTGCTCGCTGCGCCGACGCGCAGTCGAGCCAGCAGCCGGCGCGGGCATGGCGCCGCTGGCCGAATCGAGCGTGACACCTGCAGCCGCCTGGGTCTGCCCAAGGTAGATCTTCTCGGCGCCAGTGTGCGGCTGGTCGGAGTAATGTACGCCGTCGGCATCGGTCCAGCGATAGGTTGCCGCCCCGGCCATGGCATTGGTGGCGATCAGCAGCAGCAGCAGAGTTGAGGAACGCATGGGGGTTCAGCATAAACCCCCTTATGCCCGGGGTACACAAGCGGGTGACAGCCCTGTGAAGCCTGTCACCCGCCATGTGTTGCACTGGTGCCCCGGCGACGCGGCGCGTCAGACGCTGTAGTACATATCGAGTTCGCAGGGATGCGTCGACATGCGGTAGCGCGAGACCTCCTGTTCCTTCAGGCCGATGTAGGCATCGATCACGTCGTCGGTGAACACACCGCCACGCTTGAGGAACTCGCGGTCCTTGTCCAGATGTTCGAGCGCCATGTCGAGCGAGTGACAGACCTGCGGGATTTGCTTGGCCTCTTCCGGCTCCAGATCGTAGAGATCCTTGTCGGCGGGATCGCCGGGATGAATCTTGTTCTGGATGCCATCGAGCCCGGCCATCATCATCGCCGCGAAAGCAAAGTAGGGATTCGAGGCGGAATCGGGGAAGCGCACTTCGATGCGGCGCGCCTTCGGGTTCGACACCCAGGGTATGCGGATCGAGGCGCTGCGATTGCGGGCCGAGTAGGCCAGCATCACCGGCGCCTCGAAACCCGGCACCAGGCGCTTATAGCTGTTGGTGCCAGGATTGGTGAAGGCGTTGATCGCCTTCGCGTGTTTAATGATGCCGCCGATGTAGTAGAGCGCGATGTCTGAGAGGCCACCGTACTTGTCGCCGGCGAACAATGCCGTGCCGGCCTTTTGCAATGACTGGTGCACATGCATGCCGGAGCCGTTGTCACCGACCAGGGGCTTCGGCATGAAGGTGGCCGACTTGCCGTGCAGGTGCGCAACGTTGTGCACGCAGTATTTCAGGATCTGCACTTCATCGGCCTTCTTTACCAGGCCGCCGGCGCCGACGCCGATTTCGCACTGGCCACCGGTGGCCACTTCATGGTGATGCACTTCGACCACCAGGCCCATGTCCTCGAGCGACTTGCACATTGCCGAGCGGATGTCCTGGAAGGCATCGACCGGCGGCACCGGAAAATAGCCGCCCTTGATGCCGGGGCGATGGCCCATGTTGCCTTCGGGATAGACAGTGTTCGAATTCCACGCGCCCTGTACCGAGTCGATCTCGTAGCTGCAGCCGCGCATTTCATTGCTCCAGCGCACGCTGTCGAAAATGAAGAACTCGTTCTCGGGGCCGAACAGCGCGCCATCGGCGATGCCGGTCGACTTCAGATAAGCCTCAGCGCGCTTGCCGAGCGAGCGTGGGTCGCGCTCATAGCCCTGCATCGTCGCCGGCTCGATGATGTCGCAGCGGATATTCACCGTGATATCGGCGAAAAAAGGATCGAGCACCGCGGTTGAGGCATCGGGCAGCAGGATCATGTCCGACTCGTTGATGCCCTTCCAGCCAGCGATCGAGGAGCCGTCGAACATCTTGCCTTCGACGAAGAAATCCGCCGTGACATAGCGCGCCGGCACGGTGACGTGCTGTTCCTTGCCGCGCGTATCCGTGAAGCGCAGGTCGCAATTCTTCACTTCTTTTTCTTTGACTAGTTTGACTACATCGCTCGGATTCATATCGCCTCCGGTTAAAGAAATCCGCGTGGGCATCAGTCCCGCTTGAATGCAGGGCGCGTGCCAGCTTCAAGCCCGGATTAAATCGTTTTGAAATCCGCGAGTTACAGGTCGGATCAGCAAACTGGAGCCCCGGGATGCACTAGTATAGAGCGCGCCCCAGAATGCTGCCCTGTTTCTGTGCGTCGGGCCTTGTGCCAAGCGCGGGCACGGCTCACCGGCCAGTGCACGAAGCCGGCCGGCGGCACGCCTCTGTATACTCGCCGGCCTAGGGCATCAAGGGCAGCGATGAAGACCGCCAAGATCGGCGCAAAACCGCGCACATTTCAGGAACTTATATTCGCCCTGCAGCGCTATTGGTCCGACCAGGGCTGCGTGATCCTGCAGCCCTACGACATGGAAGTAGGCGCCGGCACCTTTCATACCGCCACCTTCCTGCGCTCGATCGGCCCCGAGCACTGGAGCGCTGCCTACGTGCAGCCCTCGCGCCGGCCCACCGACGGGCGCTACGGCGACAACCCCTTCAGGCTGCAGCACTACTACCAGTTCCAGGCGCTGATCAAACCTTCGCCGGCCAATTTCCAGGAGCTGTACCTCGGCAGCCTCACTTCGCTCGGACTTGACACGCTCACCAACGACGTGCGCTTCGTCGAGGACAACTGGGAGTCACCGACGCTGGGTGCCTGGGGCCTGGGCTGGGAAGTGTGGCTCAACGGCATGGAAGTCTCACAGTTCACCTACTTCCAGCAGGTGGGCGGACTCGACTGTCGGCCGGTGAGTGGCGAGATCACCTACGGACTCGAGCGGCTGGCGATGGTCCTGCAGGGCGTCGAGAGCATCTTCGATATTCTCTGGACGGATGGCCCGCGCGGCCGCGTCAGCTACGGCGATGTGTTCCGCCAGAACGAGCAGGAGCAGTCGGCTTACAACTTCGAGCATGCCGACATCGCGGTGCTGCTGCGCCATTTCAATGAACATGAGCAGGCCTGCACGGCGCTGCTGGAGGCCAAGCTGGCGCTGCCCGCCTACGAGCAGGTGCTCAAGGCCTCGCACACTTTCAATCTGCTGGACGCGCGGCGCGCGATCTCGGTGACCGAACGCCAGCGCTATATCCTGCGGGTGCGCACCTTGGCACGCGGCGTCGCGCAGGCGTATTACGCGAGTCGCGAAGCGCTGGGCTTTCCGCTGCGCCCGCAGCCGGTGCGCACATGAGCGGCGCGTCGGGTCCCGCCGCGCGTGCCACGCGGCGTGATTTCCTGTTCGAGCTTGGCACTGAAGAGCTGCCCCCCAAGACGCTGACGGTGCTCGAACAAGCACTGCGCAATGGTTTCGCCTCGGGCCTCGCCGCCGCCGGGCTCACGCACGGCGCAGTGGAATCTTTCGCAACGCCACGCCGGCTCGCGGTGCGCGTGCGGCGCCTGGCGCTGCAGCAGCCCGATCAGGTGATTCGTCGCCGTGGTCCACCGCTACGCGCCGCACTCGATGCGGCCGGCGCGCCGACACGCGCGGGCGAGGCTTTTGCCGCCAGTTGTGGCCTCGCCTTCGCGGAGCTCGGTCGCGAACGCGATGAGAAGGGCAACGAATATCTCTGGTACGGCGGCACCAAGCCCGGCGCCAGCAGCGCACAATTGCTGCCGGCCATCGTCAGCGAAGCGCTGGCGGCACTGCCGATCGCGCGGCGTATGCGCTGGGGCGGTGGTGAAGCGCAGTTCGTGCGTCCGGTGCACTGGCTGGTGATGCTGCTCGGGAGCGAAGTGGTGCCCGCTACCATTCTCGACACCGTTGCCGGCCGCAACACCCGCGGCCATCGCTTCCATGCGCCACGCGAACTGCCGCTGCGTGCGCCGGCCAGCTACGAGCACACACTGGAGACCCGCGGCATGGTTTGGGCCGATTTCGCGCTGCGCCGCGCACGCGTGCACGCGCAGGTAATTGCGGCGGCGCGGGCCCTGAATGGCCGTGCGATCTTCGACGACGCGCTGCTCGATGAGGTCACGGCGTTGGTCGAATGGCCGGTGCCGGTCACCGGCACGTTTGAGCGGCGCTTCCTGGAGCTGCCGCGCGAAGTACTGATCGCTACGCTCCAGGATCACCAGCGCTATTTCGCGGTCGAATCGGGTGACGGCGCGCTGCTGCCGAATTTCATCACGCTGAGCAATATCGAAAGCCTCGACCCGGCCGTGGTACGCGCCGGCAACGAGCGCGTGGTACGTCCACGCCTCGCCGATGCTGCGTTCTTCTGGGCGCAGGATCGTCGCACGCCGCTCGCTGCACGCCTCGCGGCGCTCGAGCGCGTGACCTTCCAGGTGCAGCTCGGCTCGCTGGCCGCCAAAACAAAGCGCATTGGCGCACTCGCGGCGGCGCTCGCGCCCGTGGTGGGCGCGGACCCACGCGAGGTCGCCAGTGCGGCACAGCTGTGCAAGTGCGACCTGCTGACCACGATGGTCGGTGAATTTCCGGAACTGCAGGGCGTGATGGGTGAATACTACGCGCGTGCCGATGGACTGGCCGACGTGGTTGCCACGGCGATACGCGAGCATTACCTGCCGCGCGGCGCCGGCGATGCGTTGCCCGCCACGCCGGTGGGCACGGCCATCGCTATTGCCGATCGGCTCGACACCTTGGCAGGCATCTTCGCGATCGGCCAGAAGCCCTCGGGCACGCGCGATCCCTTCGCACTGCGCCGCGCGGCAATCGGTCTGCTGCGCATGACGCTGGAGAAACGGCTGGAGTTCGACCTGGCGGAGCACATCGCCAGCGCGGTGAGCCTGGCGCGCGCGGCCATTGCCGCGACCGCGACTGCAGCCGCACCGGATGCGGCCACTGTCGTGGCCGAAGTGCAGTCCTTCATCATCGAGCGACTGCGCGCGATGTACCTAGAAGGCGAGCGCGTCGCCGGCGTCAGCACCGAGATGTTCGATGCCGTGCAGGGTAGTGCGCCGATCTCGATCCCTGATTTCGAAGCGCGGCTGCGCGCGCTGGTGGCGTTCCTGGCCGATCCGGCCGCCTCCAGTCTCACTGCGGCGAACAAGCGCATTGCCAATATCCTGAAGAAGTCGGCCGCTGGCGCGGCGCGGCGCGTCGATCCCGCGTTGCTGCAGGGCGAGGCTGAGCGCGCACTGCAGCGCGATCTGGCTGCTACGCGTGCGGGCGTCGAAGCCGCGCTCGCGCGCCGCAACTATGCCGCGGCTTTCGCCGCGCTGGCGGCGCTGCGCCCCGGTATCGATGCCTTCTTCGATTCGGTACTGGTGAACGACAGCGACGCGACGCTGCGCGAGAACCGTCTGGCGCTGCTGGCAGAACTGCGCGCGCTGTTCACGCGCATCGCCGATCTCTCGCGCCTGCCTGGCTGAAGCCGATGCAGTGGCTGCGCTCGCTGGTCTTCACGGTATGGTTCATGCTCTGGACTGCCTGCTACGCGGTGTTCTTTACGATTGTCGCCTCGTTCCTGCCTTTTCGCGGCCGCTTCGTGCTCGCACAGGTGTGGTCGGGCGTGCTGCTGACGACGCTGCGCTGGTGCTGCCGGCTCGACTACCAGGTAATCGGCCGCGAAAACCTGCCGGCCGGAAATCACGTCGCGCTGATGAAGCACTCATCGAGCTGGGAGGCCTTCGCACAGGTCGCGCTGCTGCCGGCACAGGTGTGGGTGCTGAAGCGCGAGCTGATGTGGGTGCCGGCACTGGGCTGGAGCCTGCGGCTGATGCGCGCGATTGCCGTGGATCGCAGCGCCGGCGGCACCGCGGTACGCGGCGTGGTCGAGCAGGGCAAGCGGCGCCTGGCCGAAGGGGAGTGGGTGGTGATTTTTCCGGAAGGCACGCGCATGCCGCCGGGACAGACACGCCGCTACGGCGTCAGCGGCGCACTGCTGGCGCTCGAGATGGGAAAATTGATCGTGCCGGTGGCGCACGATGCCGGTTACTACTGGCCGCGTCGTGGGCTGTACAAGAAACCCGGCACGATCCGCGTAACCATCGGTCCGCCGATCGAAACGGCGGGGCGCGATCCGCGCGATATCAATATCGAAGCACAGAACTGGATCGAGGCGCACTCGAATCCCCAGGGCTGAACGGCCTCAACGTCCCAGCGCTGCGCGCAGCGATGTCATTTCCACTGCCGATTCGACCAGCAGCTCCGCGCACTCCGCGGTGCTGAGCCCGAGCCGTGTGAGCGAGCGTGCGTTGCGCAGCGCGTCGGCCAGCAGGTCGGGCGCGTCGCGGTGAGCGTTGAGCAGCGCGGCCAGCGCCAGCACATCAGGCAGCAGGCTGCCCGAGCGCGTCGCCTGGTTGGCCGTTTCATAGGTGTGCACCGCTTCGACCACTTCGTCCACGACGTGCCAGCTCTCCAGCAACGCGCGCGCGACGCTCGCGTGCCACTGGTTCGCGATCGTGTGATAGCCCGCCGGATCGGCAAACAAGGTGGGATGCGCGGCGGCGCGCGTGAGGATATAGATGCGCCCGACGCTGGCGACCAGGCCCGCGAACAGGGCGGTGTCTGGGCTCATGCGCCGGCTGCGGCGTGCGACCACACAAGCTGTGGCCGCCATGCACACGGAATCGACCCACAGCTGCGAGAGCTGCGGCTCGATCGCGCGGTATTCATCGCGCCGACGCAGTTGCGAGATCGCGAAGCTGACTGCCGCGGCACGCAGGCTGTCGAAGCCTAAGCGCGCGACCGCGGTGCGCAGATCATTGACCGGGTTGCTGGTCGGGTTCATCGCCGCGGAATTGGCCAGACTCACGACGCGCGCGGCCAGCATCGGCTCGGCGCCAACGATGCGCACCACCATGTCGGTGCTGACGCTATCGTCGGCGAGCAGGTCCTGCACCCGCAGCGCGACGTCGGGGAAACTGGGCAGCTCAACGGGCCCGGAGGAGAGCGTCGCCGCCAGCTCCTGCACGAATTCGAAACCCAAGCCCTGCGACGCATCGATGCCAGGGCCCAGCGACACAGCGGTATTCATTCAGGTACCCATCCTGGTGAGCGGTTTGTGGCTGCGGCGTTCGCGCGCCGCGGCGCCGGCGGCGGCGGGCGCGACGCCCGCAAGTTGCTGCAGCGCCTGCAGCGTGCCGTCGAGCGCACCGATCAGTTTGATCGTGCCGCGCAGCACACGGCCGCCGTGTTCCTGGTAACCGTGGGTCAGCAGCACTTCAGACAGGCTGGAACCCACGGTCCGCATGTTGTGCACGGTCTGGTCGAGAAAACTTTCGACCGCATGGGCGCTGATCGACTGCGCAGCACGTTCGCCGCGCCATTGCGCCAGCATTGCGGCAGCGCTGGCGCCGGTCTGTTCAGCCAGCGGATAGCTCAGTTCCATCAGATCCGCGGTTCGATGCGCGGCATCGTCACTGACCGTCAGCACCCGCTCCAGCCGCTGGCGCGGATTCACCGGCTCGAGTGCCGCCATATCGACCAGCCCCGAGTCGACGCCGAAGCGCTCGAGCGCGGCGCGCAGTCCGGCGACGATGCGCTGCAGTTCTGCCAGCAGCGCCTCATGTCGCACTGCATCGGGCGGTGCTGGCGGAGTACTCATGGAAAGGTTTATCGGCCCGGGCGCGGGCGTACTTGAACGCGAGCGCTCCCGGGCCGGTGGGTCTACTGGAACCTGGTCACAAAAACCCCGGGTTCAGCCACGCTGCGGGTCGGGCTCGGCCCCTGGCGGCACCAGCGACCCAGCCGGCTCGGCGGAATTACCTGCGCCGCGGGCGAACTTGCGGCCTAGCCAGCGCTCAACGTCGTCGATCAGCGTGAAGCCTGCGGGCACCATCACCAGCGTGAGCGCGGTCGAAGTGATCAGGCCGCCGATCACCGCGATCGCCATCTGGCCCTGGAAACCGGCAGCACCCGAGAGGCCGATAGCCACCGGCGTCATGCCAGCGATCATTGCCACCGAAGTCATCACAATCGGGCGCGCGCGCTTGTGGCCGGCTTCCATCAGCGCCGTGAGCCGATCTTTGCCGGCGCGCATTTCCTCGATCGCGAACTCGACCAGCAGAATCGAATTCTTGGCGACGATGCCCATCAGCATCAGGATGCCGAGCACGGTTGAAATCGAGAACGGACTGCGGGTGATCGCCAGTGCCACCACCGTGCCGCCGATCGACAGCGGCAGCGCCGAGAGAATCGTGATCGGCTGGAACACGCGCGCGAACAGCAGCACCAGCACCGCGAACACCATCAGAATACCCGCGACCATCGCGATCACGAAGCTGGTGAACAGCTCCTGCATGTATTGCGCCTGGCCGATCTCGATGATCTGAACGCCGGTGGGCATGTTCTTGAAGATCGGCAGCGCGTGAATCTTGTCGAGCGCGGTGCCGAGCTGCGCGTTGTTCAGATCGGCCTCGAGCGAGATACGCCGGTTCTGGTTGTAGCGGCGCACCTTCGAGGGCCCCTGGCCGAAGGAAATATCGGCCACGGCCTTCAGCGGCACTGTAATGCCCGCGGCAGTGCGCACCGGCAGGTTCTCGATGGTCGCGAGGTTGCTGCGCGCCGATTCGACCAGGCTCACGCGGATCGGGATCTGCCGGTCGGAGAGCGAGAACTTGGCGTTGTTCTGCGGGTTGTCGCCGAGTGTCGCCACGCGCACCGTTTCGCTGATGTTGGCGACGGTGACACCGAGCTGCGCCGCCAGGTCGAGGCGCGGACGTACCAGCAGTTCCGGACGCGCCATGTCGCCGTTGATGCGCGGATCGCGCAGTTCCTTGAGCGTGCGCATCTGCTCGATCGCGGTACGCGCGGTACGCTGCACCAGTTCCGGATTGCTGCCGACGGCATAGAGCGTGAGATCGCGGCCACCACCATCGTTCTGGCTCTGGAAGGTGACGCGTGCATCGGGAATGGTCTGCAATTCCTTGCCGACTTCCTGTTCCCATTTTTTCTGGCTGAGCTTGCGTTGCGAGGGCGGCACCAGCTGCACATAGATATTGCCCGAGCGCACCTCGCCGTCTTCGTCTTCGCCGAGCGACTCCACCACGTTCATCACTTCCGGGTAGCGTCGCAGGATCTGGTACGCCTGATCGGCGGCCGCTGCCGTCTGGCTCAGCAGCACGCCGGGTGGCAGTTCTACCTTGACAGTCGAGGACGAGCTGTCCTGTTCGGGCGTGAACGCTTTCGGAATCATGAACAGGCCGACCACCGAGAGCGCGAAGAACACGACGCCGGCCCCCATGGTCAGCCAGCGATGACGCACCGTCCAGCCAAGCGTGCGCAGGTACCAGTCCATCACCGGACCGTCGGCGCCGCGCAGGTTTTCGTGCGGCTTGAGCGTGTAGGCCGCCATCAGCGGCGTGATCAGGCGCGCGACCACCAGCGACATGAATACCGCGACCGCGACCGTGAAGCCGAACTGGATGAACCACTGACCGATCAGGCCGCCCATGAAACTGACCGGCAGGAACACGGCGATAATAGCCGCCGAGCAGGCCACCACCGCCAGGCCGATCTCGTCGGCGGCGTCCATCGCCGCCCGATAGCCGCTCTTGCCCATTTTCATGTGTCGCGTGATGTTCTCGATCTCGACGATCGCATCGTCGACCAGCACGCCGGTGATCAGCGAGAGCGCCAGCAGCGTCATCTGATTCAGCGTGAAGCCGAACCACTGCATGAATGCAAAGGTGGGAATGGCCGCCAGCGGAATCGCCATCGCGGCGATGCCGGTAGCGCGCCAGTCGCGCAGGAACAGGAACACGATCGCCACCGCCAGGATCGCGCCTTCGATCAACGCTTCAATCGAGGAGCGGTACGACTGCTGTGTGAAGTCGACTGTGGTGAAGACCTGCTTGAGCGTGATGCCACTGGTTTCCTTGGTAACCTTGGCAAGCTCATCCTGCACGGCGTGGAGCGTGGTGACATCCGAGGCGCCCTTGGCCTTGAACACCGCGAAGGTGGTCGAGGGCCGGCCGTTGAGCCGCGAGATCGTGCGCACCTCGGCGACGCCGTCGCGTACCTCGGCGATATCGCGCAGCCGCGCCACGCGCCCATCCACCATAGTCAGGCGGGTGTCGCCGAGCTGTTCGGCAGTGCGCGCACTGCCCAGCACGCGGATCGACTGCTCGCTGCCACCGACCTGCGCGCGCCCGCCAGCAGCGTCGAGGTTTACCTGGCGCAGCTGCTGGTTGACCTCACCCGCGGTGATACCAAAGGATTCCATGCGCGCCGGATCGAGATCGACGCGGATCTCGCGATTCACACCGCCCGAGCGATTCACCTGCGCCACGCCGGACACCGCCAGCAAGCGCTTGCTGATGGTGTCATCGACGAACCAGGACATCTGCTCCTCGGTCATGCTGTTGGTGCTGATCGCGTAGTAGACGATCGGGCCGCCATCGATATCGATGCGCCGCACCTGCGGCTCGAGAATGCCCTGCGGCAGATCGCTGCGCACCTTCGCGACCGCATCGCGCACGTCGGTCGTGGCGCGATCGATTGGCGTGCCGATCTGGAACTCGACGAAGATATGCGCCAGGTTCTCGATCGCCACCGAAGTGATGTTCTTCACGTTGCCGACGTTGGCAACCGCGCCCTCGACCTTCTGCAGGATCTGGGTTTCGATTTCGGTCGGCGCCGCGCCAGGCTCGACGATCGCCACTTCGACGAAGGGCGCCGAGACATCGGGGTTCAACGTGATCGGCATGCGGATGAAGGCGACGATGCCGAACACCGTCAGCACGGCGAACAGCACCAGCGGGAACACTGGGTGCGTGATTGCCCAGGCGGATATCTTTCTCATGGCGCGTTGGCCCGGCTGGTGCTGCTGCCGCCGGTTGCGACGCGCGCTCCGGGCGGTGAGGCACCCAGCGGTACGGCGCCCGGCGTCACCACGACTTTCACTTCCTCGCCCGGTCGCAGGAAGCCACCGGCAATGGCGACCACCCGCTCCGATCCGGTGAGCCCGCCCGTGACCAGCAGCCCTTCACTGCGCGCACCGCCGACGCTGATCGCGCGCCGCTCGACCTTGCTGTCGCTGCCGACCACCAGTGTGTAGGTGCCCTGCTCGTCGCTGAGCACCGCGGTCTGCGGCAGGATGGTGCCGGCCGTTGCGCCCACCTTGATGTCAGCGCGCGCGAAGGCGCCTGGCCTCAGGTCCTGGTCCGTCGCCGACAGCGCGATCCGCACCGTGCCCTGGCGGGTTACCGGATCAATGATCGCGCCGATCTGCCACACCTTGCCGACGAAGGGTCTGGGGACGCCATCGAGGCGCACTTCGGCCTGCTGACCGACTTCCAGACGCGGCATGTCCTGCTCGGCCACCTGGCCGCGCATTTCGATTTCACCGTTGTGGGCCAGGCGGAACAGCACCGACGAGCCGGGCACGGCAATCTGCCCGACCTCGGCGTTGCGCGTCAGCACGATGCCATCGCTCGGCGCCACCACAGAAGTTTTCGACCAGCGGTTCTGCGCCTCGGCCAGCTGCGCTTCGGCCACCTTGACCTTGGCCTGCGCGGTCACGGCACTGGTGCGGCGCCGCTCGGATTCTTCCACTGAAAAGGAGTCGCGCGCCCGCTCGGCACGCGCCCATTCTGCCTGCGCGACCGCAGCCGCCGCGCGCAACTCGTCGAGCGAGGCCGAGGCGCTGTCGACCTGAGTCTGCGCGGTGATGGGGTTCAGGCGCGCCAGCACCTGGCCGCGCCGTACCCGATCGCCTGGCTCCACCAGCACCGCGGCGATGCGACCGGCATCGCCCTCGACGCCGATGGGCATATCGTTCTGGGCGCTGATCTGGCCGGTCAGGGATACGGTCGTGGCGACCGTGCCCACCTGCGGCACGACCACGGTGACAAGCGGTATGGCCGTGGCATCCTTCGCATTGGCGGCTTCGGCGCTGGCGCTATGGCGCCCGCCGAGCAAGGCCCACAGCCCCAACCCGCCAACCACCAGGGCGGAAATGATCCAGATTCGCGGGCCCTTGCGCGCCCACCACGGGCGATCGAGGCCCAATTCGCTTTCGCGTGAGATCTGTTGATCCATAGTTTTTTGCGGACGGGGCAGCCGATTTCTGCCTTGGGTCCTCTCCTCTGTAGACTGTAAGACTCGGCACGACCCCCAGAGGTTTCAGTGCCGCGTGAATTAGTACCGGGGCGCGCACTCTAGCGGTTGTCCCGGGAGCTGCAACGGCTACGGCGGGGCCTCCGGCCGGGCGGCCGCCTCGCCCCTGACACCGAGTGGATCGCCAGGCTGTTTCGGCCGCTGCTGTTCGTGGTGACGATCAGGACGCCGTGAGCGCCACGCGCTCGATACAGCGCTCGCCCTGGTTGCGCGGCGCATTCACATAGCGGCTGACGGGGTAGTACTCGAACTGCTCGAGCGAGCGCGCCACGAACGAGGCCAGGTGCGCGCTGTTTTCGCTCTTCCAGGGCGCGAGCCATTCCTCGAACAGGTCTGGCGACAACACCACGGGCATACGCTTGTGCACTGGCATCAATTGCGTCGAGGCGCCGCGCGTCAGGATCGCAAAACTCAACTGCTCCTGGCCCTCGCTGTTGCGATGCGTAGACCAGAGGCCCGCAAAGCACACGCCCTGCATGCCTGCCGCATGGATGAAATAGGGCTGCTTCGCGCTACCCTCCACCTGCCACTCGTACCAGCCCAGCGCCGGCACCAGCGCCCGCGCACTGCGCACCGCCTGGCGCCACATCGGTTTGCCGGCCGCCTCCTCGCTACGCGCATTGATGGTCGAAGTGGGCGGCGTCGGCTGCGACCACCAGGAGGGCACCAGGCCCCAGCGCATGGCTAGGACTTCGCGTGCGCCTTCAGCGCCGCTGTCGGCGCTCGGGCTACGCATTACCGGCAGCTCCATGGTCGGCGCGGCGTTGTAGACGCGCTCGAAGGGCTGGCGCACACGAATGTTGTATTCCCGCTCGATCGCGGCCTGCTCGCGGGAGACGAAGCGTCCGCACATGACTATCGCAGCTCCGGCATGACTTGACTCCACTCGTACCCACGGTGATGACGCCCGCGGCCGCGCCGGGTTATTGTCGCGCAATCTACTTTGATCGCGCGAGGACTCCATGAATACCCACCGCAATACGCCGCTGCTGATCATCGCGATGCTGATGGCGATGGCACCGGCCATGGCCCACGACGATCTCGCCACGCTCACCCTGCAGGTGCGCAACACTGAAATCGCCTTTGCGAAAACCATGGCCGATCGCGATCTCCCGGCCTTCGGCCGCTTCCTCGCCAAGGATGCGGTGTTCGTCGACAACCCGGTGGCACGCGGACCGGCCGCGATCATCGCTGCCTGGAAAGAGCTCTACGCCGCTCCGCAGGCCCCGTTTTCCTGGGCACCCGAGCAGGTCGAGGTGCTGGACAGCGGCCAGCTGGCGCTCAGCAGCGGGCCGGTGTTCAATCCCAAGGGCGAGCGCGTCGGCACCTACACTTCGGTGTGGCGGCTCGAACGTGATGGCCAGTGGCGCATCGTGCTCGATCACGGCTGCCCGGCCTGCCGCTGCCCGAAGTGAGCTCGCGGCGCAACGCACTTGGGCCCGGCCCGCGGGCCTCTGACGCTCAGGTCGAGATCGCCAGCTTCTCCGACGCGTACACGCGCCGCGCAAGATTGAATACCACCACTGCTGCGAGCAAGGTCACAAGGCCGGCGAGTGCCAGTGCCAGCAGCGGCACCGGCTCGGCGCGCAGCAGGCGCATCAGCGTGAGTTGCTGGCCGAGCAGCGGCACGGCGTACATCCACAGCTGCGCCTTCACCGGCAGCACGCTCAGGATCACCGAGGGTATCAGCGGCACCAGCTGCGCGAGACCAAGATAGGTCTGCGCTTCGCGCACGCTGCGTGCGAACGCGGCGATCAGGATCTGCGCCACACAGATCAGCAGCACCAGCGGCGCCAGCACCGGCAAGGCCACCAGCACGAAATGCGGCCCCAGCGCGAGGCTCATGCCCAGCTGCTCGGTGGGCATAAAGTGCCCGGCGATCACGAAGGCTAGCAGGCCCAGGAACAGGCTGGCCATGCTGAAGCTGGCGGTCGCCAGCAGTTTGCCCAGCAGGATACGATCGCGCGGCACCGGGTTGATCAGCAGCGGCTCGAGCGACTGGCGCTCGCGCTCGCCGGCGGTGGAATCGGTCGCCAGCCAGATGCCGCCAATGAAGATCGTCAGCACCAGCATGTACGGCAGCATCGCGAACAGCAATGCGCCGCGCGCCTGCGGCGTGGCCTGGTCGCGCGAGGCCACCATCACCGAACTCACGATGCCGGGCGAGAGGCCGCGCGCCAGCAGCCGCAGCATGCCATTGCGGTGACTGTAGTTATCGAGCATCGAGCGCAGCCGCTCGACGTCGCTCCCGCCTTCGCGGCGCGAGGAGTCATAGATCAGCTCCACCTCGGCCGGGCGGCCGGCGCGCCAGTCGGCGGCGTAACCGGCACCGATGCGCAGCGCGAGGTCGATGCGCTGCTCTCGCACCGCTAGTTCGACGTCGGGCACCGCCGGACGCTGCTCCATGCCCATCTGCCGCAGCGCGGCTATCAACTCGGGAGCGCGCTCGGCATAGATCACCACGACCGGCAATGATCGCTCGGCCTTTTCCAGCTCGCGCCCCACCACCAACCGCATCAGCACCAGGAACAGCAGCGGCCCGATCAGCGGCCCCAAGAGCAGCGTGTTCATCAGCACGCGTCGGTCGCGCAGGCTCTCGCGGCACTCTTTCAGGAAAACCACCAGCGCCGGTCGCATCACGCGGCACCGCCTTCATGCAGGCCGGCACTGGCGATGATCTTCATGAAGGCTTCTTCGAGGTTGCTCTCCTGCGCCGTGGCGCGCAGCTCATCGGCGCTGCCATTGGCCACCACGCGCCCATGCGCGATGATGATGATGCGATCGCACAGCGCCGCGACTTCCTGCATCAGGTGCGTCGAGAGCAGCACGCAGCGGCCTTCGGCCCGCAGCGAGCGCAGGAAATCGCGCAGGCTCCGCGTCGCCATCACATCGAGCCCGTTGGTCGGCTCATCCAGCAGCACGTTGCGCGGCGCATGCACCAACGCGCGCGCAATCGCGGTCTTGACGCGCTCGCCCTGCGAAAAGCCCTCGCAGCGCCGATCGGCTATACCTTCCATACCGAGCGCAGTGAGCAGCGCCGCGCCGCGCTCGCGCGCCTGCGAGGCGCTGAGCCCCTGCAGTGCCGCGAAGTACTCGATGTTCTCACGCGCCGTCAGGCGCTTGTAGATGCCGCGCGCATCGGGCAGCGCGCCGAGCACCCGGCGCACATCGAGCGGCTCGAGCACCGCATCGTGACCGTCGATGTTGATGCTGCCCGCATCGGGGCGCATCAGCGTATAGAGCATGCGCAGCGTCGTGGTCTTGCCGGCGCCGTTCGGGCCGAGCAGGCCGGTGATCTCACCATCATGGGCGGTGAATGAAACATCATCGACCGCGCGCGTGGTGCCGAAGGATTTGCGCAGTCCCTGCACCACGATCATGGCGCGGCCCCGTTGGCGTCGACGAACAGCGGCGTTTCGCCCAGCGCCTGCAGGCACTGCGCATCGACGGCCTTCGGGTCGGCGGCCTGCACGAACTGCTCCAGCAGCCGCGGCACGCAGCCCGTGCCGACCAGGCCGTGCCCCTGACCTGCCAGCACCAGCAGTTTTGCGCGACTGAGGTGCGAGGCGATCGCCTCGGCGTAGCGCACCGGCGTCACTGGATCGTGGCTACCTGCGAGTATCAGCACTGGCAGCGCGCCGCGCAGCGGTTCGCGAAAACCCACCGGACGCGTGCCGTGCGGCCATACCGTGCAGGCCGCCAGCAAGGATTCGGTGATCGCATTGCCGAGCACGGTGCCGGCATCTTCCGGCCGCACGCGCAGCAAGTCGGCGTCTTCGCTGCAGATTACCGAGAGCGCCATGCCGTTATCCATGCTGTCGCCGATCTCGCCAACCACCAGTTGCGTCTGGCCGAGCAGCGGCGCGTAGCGACCGGCGTCGGCCTCTTTCAGTACGTAGGGAATCAGCGCCGCAGTCAGTGGGTTGTAGGCATAGAAACGAATCAGCTGCGCCAGACCATCGGCACCGATCTGCCGCTGCTGCGATTTGAAGGTGTAGGGGTCGCGCAGTTCAAGTGACACCGGATGGACGCGCAGCCGTGCCTGCACCTGCTGCATCAGCGTGTAGGGATCGTCGAACTGCTGCCGGCAACGCTGCTCGCTGCGGCAGCGCAATGCCAGCTCGCGCAGCACCGCATCGAGGTTGCGCGCGTGTTCGCTGCCGAGCGCCAGATCGTTGGGCACCGGACTGTCGAGCACCACGGTGCGCACGTGCTCGGGATAGCGGCGCGCGAACTGCTGAGCCATGCGCGTGCCATAGGAGATGCCCAGCAGGTTCAGCTGCGGCGCGCCTAGCGCCTCGCGTACCGCCTCGAGGTCGCGTACCGCGGCGCTGGTGGTATAGAACTGCGGCGCGGCGCGCGCGGCCAAGCGTGCCAGGCAAGCACGCAGATCGGTCAGCGCGCGGGCACGTTGCACGGCCTTGTCCGCGTGCTCATCGGCGCGGTTGTCAGTGCGCTCGTCGCTGGCACTGGCGGCACCATCCTCATCGCTATCGCAGGCCAGCGGGTTCGATCCGCCGGTACCCCGCTGGTCAATCAGCAGAACGTTGTGCCGGCGGCGCAGCGCATCGAAGGCGGGCGCAATGCCGGGGAAATCATCGCTCGCAGCACCACCCGGCCCGCCATCGAGGAACACCACCGGATCCGGATCGGCGCTCGCGGCCGCGGAGCGCGCCACCGCGAGCCTGAGCTGGATCTGCCGCCCGCCCGGCGCTTCCCAGTTTTCAGGGACCGGGAACGAGGCGCAGTAAGCGCGCAGCGTCGGTACGCCAGTCGCATGCTTGCCGATGTTGCAGGGTTCGAGCCGCAAGCGCCCGAGCTGCAGTACGTCGGGCGCGACGCTACTCACTGCGAGCAGCGGATCGCGCGCCGCTCCGGCCGCGGCATTGTGCGCCGGGCCGCGCGTACCTGGGCGATGTGCCAGCTGCCACGCCAGCGCGGCGAACAACATCACCAGGATCACGATACGGACGCCGTGCCTTCCCTTCACGAGCCCAGCTCCGCATGGCGCCGCTGGTGCGCACGGCGCAGCTGCACGTAGAGGTAGATCACGATGATCACGTTTAGCACGAATGCGAATGCTACCGCCACGCGCTTGCCATGATGACCATGAATGAATTCGAGCACCTCGAAGGGAATCAGCGAGGCCGACGCGCACACGGTCAGCCATTCGGCCCAGGTCTTGCGAAACCACAGGCCGATGCCTTCGGTAAGCAGCAGGCCGGTGTAGCAGGCGGTGACGATCACGATGCCGCTGACGCGCGCGTGCCCGAGCCCGCTGAACCAGTCGAGCGCGCGCTCGACCAGTCGGCGTTCGAAGCTGTCCGTCAGTGAATACACCCAGTCGTGAAGCCGGTTCACGAGCTCGATGTCCAGCAGCCGATACAGGCCATAAGTGGTCAGCAGCAGCAGCAGCGCCTTGCCGATCTTGAACAGGCCGATGAGACGCAGCCCGTCGATGCGGGCGCGTGGCGGTGCTGTGCCAGTCATTGCGCTAGTTTAAGTGCGTTGCGGTTTCGGTGCCGCCAGATTTCAGCGCCACCGAAGGCCAGCGCCACGGTCGCCAGCATGATCAGGTAAGCCACTGCGCCGTACAGTGTCAGCCCCGGTATCGACCAGAGCAATAGCGTGTCGCTGCCGCCTGGAATCAGCTTGGCACCCAGCCCCATCAGCAGGCCACCGCCGAGGCAGCGCAGGGCGCGCAGCAGTTTCGGGCCCTGCCACTGCCAGCGCCCGGTCCAGCAACCGGTGGCGATCGCGCCGGCAAACAGTGAGAGCGCAGCCAGGTTAGCCAGCCAGGACATGCCGCGCCAGTCGGCGCTGACCACGGCGTCGATCACCTGGCCATAAGTCCAGCCTGGATGGCGCGCATACACCAGGCCCGCGACTGCTCCGGCCAGCAACGGCCAGATCGCGAGGCGGCGGGCAGCGCGATCCGACAGCACCAGCAATACGAGGACTGCGAACACGCCGATGCCCGCCCAGCGCAGCGACTCTGCGGTCGCCGTGGTCGCGTGCATCGACGGCAGCTGTGATGACAGCAGCGCCGCCGCGATGCGCGCACCCGCGCCCAGGCCCACCAACGTGAACAGGAAATTCATGTTGCCGTTGCCGAGGTACAGCACGCTGCCCAGGTAACAGGCACCATTCACCAAGGCGCCTGCGCCCAGCAGTACGGCGCCACTGATCAGTGTCAGCGTCACTGGCAGACCACCGGGCAGTGCCATACGCATCGGCGTCCAGCCCCTGCTGGCCAGCAACACGATGCCGGCGGCACTCGTGGCGAGCAGCAGGCGCATTAATCCCGCCGGTTCGCGGCTGTTCACGCACTGCTGCACGGCGGCGACTGCGCACAGGCTGACGCGCGAGAGCGCGGCGCCCAGCAGCAGCGTCAGCAGCAACAGCAGCACATCGACAGTCATGAACGTTATCGCGAAGCAGGGATCTGCAGTGCACCGGCCGGACAGCTGTCGCGCACGCCGCGCCCACAAGAGCGCCATTGCAGCGCCGGGTCGAGGCACACGCGCACTTCGGATAGCTCATTGCGGGCGCAGACGATCGCGACGCCATCGGCGCCCAGGCGCGGATTGGCGCTGCGAAATGCCGCCCTGATCTGTGCCGCCGACAGCGCCAGCGATTGACGCGGTGTCTGCAGCGCCGGCGGCACCTGCACCACGGCCAGCGCGCGATCGGCGGTGTGAAAGTATCCCAGCGCGTCGAGGCCACTGCAGCGGCCGTGACGATCCCACTCGTGACTGACGAGCTTCGGGCTCGGATACAGGCTCTCGCCCACCCGGCGCGCCGCGGCGGAGAGTGGCGCCTCGGCGCCGCAATTCTCGGGATAGCCGCCATCCGTATATTGCGGCCACAGCCCGTGCAGCACGAAGCCGTAGCCCGTGGAACCACACTGCGCCTGATCGTCGCTGTGCGTGAGGCAATAGGTCGGTGACCAGGACAGTGTCAGCAGGTAATAGTCGAACTGCCCGGCAACGCCAGCAGTGCGTGCGCTATTGGCGTGACGATGATTGTGGCGGGCGAAGGCGGGCGTGACCACGAGCGCCGCAATCAGTGCTACCGCAAGGCCTAGCAGCGGTGCGGCGCCAGGTGTTGGCAGTTGGGAGCGATTCTTCATGGCGCCCATCTTGCAGGCTGACTGTGGGCGGTGCAATCGGCGGTCGCCGACTCGGGTGCCACCAGCCGCTCGCGCTCCCCGCCAGGACGCAGCGCCCCTGTCAGCGCATTCGCACACATCACACGCACCTTTGCAGGCTCGCCCGTGGCCGGGCGGGTTTGACACTTCCGCCGCGCCGATGCTACAAACGAGCGGGCCGTTTTATAACAATGAATACGCGAGGCACGCTTGGCCGGACAGACCATTGCACGTCGTGAGATCGTCCGCTTGCTCGGCATCGCGTCGGTGGCGGCTGCTTTTCCTGGCTTCCGGCAGTGGGCTTTTGCGGATGAGGCGGCGGCTGCGCCCGCCGCGGGCACTGCGGCCGCGACCGGTGCCTATCGCCCGCTGTTTTTCAGTGCCGAACACTACCGCCTGGTCGAGCAGCTCGCCGAGCAGATCCTGCCCGAGGATGACACAGCCGGTGCGCGCCGGGCGGGCGTGGCCGAATTCATCGACTTCATGGTCGCTAACCGCGTACCGATCAGTGGCGCCGGCCACAGCGAGCCGCCGCGCGAGTCGGCGATGAAGATGGGCTCGGAACTGCAGAGCCAGTGGATCGAAGGCCTGCAGTGGCTCAACGCGCGCTGCCAGAACGACCACGGCCACGAGTTCATGGCCTGCAGTGCGGAGCAGCAGCACAATCTGCTCGCCGCGCTCGCCTACAAGGACCAATACACCGGCGCCACCGAAGCCGGCCGCGAATTCTTCCGGCTGCTGCGCGACTACACGGTCACGGGTTACTACACCTCGCGCGTCGGCCTCGAGGCGCTTGGCTGGCCAGGCCTGCGCTCGCACTGGGATAAGCCACCCGGCTGCCTGCACACCGATGATCCCGAACACCTGCACTTGCAGCACGTGTCATGAGCGTCGCGCCCACAACTGCGAAGTCGCGCGTGTTTGACGCGATTGTCGTGGGCACCGGCGCCGGCGGCGGCACCGCGATGAAAATGCTGTGCGAGGCCGGGCTCAAGGTGCTGGCGCTGAATTCCGGGCCGCGCACGCAGCCGGCCACCGACTATCGCATGCACCGCCAGGTGTATGACCTGAAATATCGCGGCTATGGCGATCCGACGGCGCTGGCGGGCCGCGCGCACCAGGAACACTACTCAGTCGAAGAGTCTGAGTACAACGAAGGGCCGCGACTCTGGGAACAC
>JAYUZE010000069.1:0-40381 GCA_043752035.1 Gammaproteobacteria bacterium | reverse complement strand
GAGCCGTCGCTGAACACGTAGAGCATCAGCGGCATGTGCCGGCGCGCCGCGTATTCGAGGCAGGCGCCCATGCAGCGACCGGCGCGGAAATCGCGGCCTTCGCCTGTGGAGCGATCACCCGTGTGGTAGTCGAAGCCGCCCATTTCGATGGTGCCCGCACCGGCATAGCCGTTGACGACCATCTTCATCACGGCTGCGGTCTTGCGGATTTCGCTGTCACCATCGTATTCCGCCTGCGTGAAAATGCCGGTCGGTCCGACGATCAAGGGATCGATATCCGGATTGAGCGCCGCCTTGGCATTGCCGTAGCGATCGGCCAGATCGGCGGCCTTCACATAGCCACACTGCACCAGATCCTTGACCACGGCATCGGCGCTCATATCGGTGCGCAGGGTGACGTTGTTGAGCTTCTTGCGGCTGATGCGCTCCATCGATTCGAGCACGGCGGTGGCATCGGCCTGGCTCAGCAGGCCGACCAGCTTGCCGGTATCGACGAGACCCGTGACGTCCGAGGCTTGATCGACCTTGGTCGGGCGCGCAGTCGCGTCCATCATGTAGGAAGGCGCCACTGAATTGCCGCCCGAGTCGGAACTATCGGAACCGATCAGCGGCAGCAGGTCACCGAGTGCGCCGGCCGAATAGATGCCGTACATCGGATTGTGCGGGTTGTTGCCGGTGTCGTTCTGGCTAAGCGCCGGCAGCACGGTGCCATTGATATTGGCACGTGTCGTGATCGCGGTGCGCTCGAGTATGCCGCGCAGGAAGGCGCTGTCCGAGTGAAAGGCCAGGCCCAGCTGCTGGTCGATGAAGCTGCCCGCACCGATTGAGGAGTTGGGCACCATGTTGCCAGGCAATCCGAGCTTGCTGTAACCCGCGGTCGAGAGGAAATCGAGCTGGCCGCCACCCTGGCCCACCAGCACGTTGGAGCCGGCGATATTGGCGCCGCCGGCGAGGTCGAAGCAGATGAATGGAATCTTGCCGGCGCCGGGCACGATATTGCAGGGGCTGCTCTTGAGCGCCTGGATATCAGGCGATAGCGCCGCATAGGCCGCGCGCGGATTCGCGAACAGGCTGAACGCCGAGGCGCCCACCATGGCGGCACCGCCGGTGATCATGCCCTGCCCCAGAAACTGGCGGCGCGTTACGGGCAGCGGATGGTCCGGGTGCCGCAGCGGTTCATTCAACCCCAGGGGACTTTTGCGTCGAATCTTCATAGGCAGCCTCGTTGATCCTGGTGGTTGCGCTTACTTGATCAGCACGGCGCCGCTGCCCAGCACGGCGGCACAGGCGGCTTTGGTAATGGTCTTGGTGCGATCGGTGGCACAGGTGCCGCCGCCGCAGGCCGACAGCTTGGTAACCAACCGATTGAGCTCGGTGGTCACGTCCGGATGATCGACGCTGGCATCCGCATCCGTGGGCTGCGTGGTCAGGTTCAGGCCCACGCCATTGTTGATCAGCGGATTGATCAGCAGCGAGGTGTCAGCGAAGGCGCTGCTGGGCGGAGCGCTCAGACTCAGGCCGGGGAAGAACATGCCCGCCTGGTTCGACTCGACCAGCGAATCGCAGTACTGGATTGCCAGCTGCGCGACGCCAACCTGATGCGAGGCCACGAAGCCTTCGATCGCCGGCACTGAGGGCAACTGTTGCTGAACCAGCAGGTAGGTGGCCTTCACGTTGGCATTGCCGCTCGCGACGCCAGTAATGCTGGCAAAGGACGCGTTGATCTCGGCAAAGGTACGGATACCAAGCTGCGAGCTCTCCGGCTTGTCGGCCGGGGTCGCCGGCGTCGGCGGCACAGGATCGGTGCGCACGTGCGTCTGCGTACCGATCTGATCGAAGCTCAGGAAGAACAGGTCGGAATCCGGTCCCTTCTCGAGCGCGATCACGGTACCCACATCCGAGAGCCGCTGGCCTACGCCGGCGGTGAAGTTGGCATTGCTTACCGTGACATCCAGCGGTGCGTAGGCCTGGCCCACTTTGGCCTCGGCGCCATTGATGCCGATGCGCATGCCCTTGATCGGGATGCCGCCCGGCATCGCGGCCGGATCGAGGCTGATGAATACCGGTTTGTTGAATAGATAGCTATAGCTGTCGTAGCGGCTCACTTCGAACATCACGTAGGCCTGGTTCATGCCGGTGAGCGCACTGACATTGAACAGCAGGAAGTAACGCTCGCCGACACCGGCCGCGAAGTTCTGCTGGATCTGCTCCTGGGTCAGCGCCTTGCTGTAGACCGCCGCGAAGCGCAACGTGCCCTGCCACTTACGGTTGCCCGAAGTTTCATTGCCGAGCAGGAAGATAAAGGTGTCGTCCCAGTTGCCAAGCGTGCCGCCCTTCTCGGCGTCTACGTCACCGGTGTAATTGCCGTTCACATACAGGCGCCGGCCGTTGACCGGGTCGTAGGTGAGCACCACGTGCTGGAGCGAAGCCTGGGCATCGCGATCGGTGTCGCGCGTCAGCAGCGCCGGCGCGCCGTTGGCGTCGGTGGCGCTCGAGCGCGTCAGCATCTCGTACTGGTAGGCATGCTGCGACATGGTGAAATTGCGCGCGGAGGTGCCGCCCGAGAAGCTCGCCATATAGGCGTCCTCCTGGGTCACGTTGGCCGGCGCGGTCCACAGTTCGACCGAGAACTCACCCGTGTTCTTGATCAGGTTGTAGAGCTTCTGGCTGGCCGCGCCACCGCGCGCCTCACCGCCGTTCGGTCCGAAGCGCACGCCCCAGCCACCCACCCAGCTGGTATCGCCGGCGAGGGTCAGGTTGAGGGCCGGATCGACGCCGCTGGTATCGTCCGCGGTCGAGCCGGTGCCTTCCTTGAACTGGTACTTGGCAATGATGCCCGTCTCGTAGCGGTTGCCGCCCGAGGCGATGGTGCCGTCGTACATCGTCAGCGCCTTGGAGAGCACCAGCGAAGGATCGACCGTGCTGATCGGAATGCCATCGACAAAGGCCTGGATCGCCGCCAGCATCGTCGCTGAGCTCTGCGGGCAGCTGACCGCCGAGGTGCCGGGCGGCACCCAGCAGTTGTGGCTCTCGTCATGCAAACGCACGTAGAAGCGCGAGAGCGCGGGCGTATCGAGATTGATCTTGGCCTGCGCGTTCGCATAGGCCTCGTTGACATCGCTGCTGGCAAAGTACGGCGTCTGCGGCGTCAGCGCGTTGGCGCTGTGGCAGCGTGAGCAGAACTGCGTGAGCAGCGGATAGATTGTGGTGGAGAACAGCGCCGAATCTGCCGGGAAAGTCTTGGTGCTGCCCACATTCTTATCAACGGGCGCCACCAGCTGGATCTGCGTGCCGCCACTGTTGACGCCACCGGCCCAGTTCTTGATCCAGGTGGTGAGAATGTCGGCGCAGGCCTGCGGGCTCGAGAGCCAGCAGTTGTGGCCGCCGGCAACCTTGACGACCATGCGCGACTGGTCGGGCTGCGCCAGGTTCACGACACCGAGGGCATCGTTGTAAGCCAGATTGACATCATCCGAGCGCGCAAACATCGGACTCTGGCCGCCGGCCTTGTGACAGTTGCCGCAACGGTTGGCGCCGTTGATGTTCTGCCACAAATTGACCTTGAAGGCCTGCACATCGGCGCTGCCCGGGGCAGGTCCGGAGTAGCTGGAGGCAGTGACGCCAGTGGCCGCGTTGCCGTTCACGGTAGTCGCGGCGCCGCCCGAGCAGGCACTGAGCACCACGGCCAGGCTGGCCAGCAGGAGTGTCGGCAGGACATTAGTACGGTTCACGTTGCTCTCTCCTGAGGACTGGCGACTAGTTGCCCATGCAATAGATGGCGGCGTCGGCGAAGACCTGTTTCATCTTGTAGCCGTTCTTGAAGTTGCCCTTGATCGTGCTGACGGTCTGACGATCCTGGGCATTGCCCGGATCACGGAAGCACATGGCACGGAACACCTTTTCTACCTGGCACTGGGCGAAGGCGTCGCTATGCGCCAGTTCCTGACCCATGCTCTTGGCGCCGGTGCCGCCGCCACTCAGTGTGCTGTCAAAGCCCATCACCTGGTTGGCACCCTTGCGCCAGTAGTTGTTCCAGTGATCGTCGGTGGTCACGTAGCCCGTCTTGAAGTTGTCGGAATTGATCAGGTATTTGGGCTGCACGGCGCCTGCGGTGTACGACATGACGCCACTGGTGGCATCAAAGTTGTAGTATGCGAAGGCCTGGTCCATCGGATCCATGCCGGCGTGACAGGTGATGCAGCTGTTCAGGAACACACGACTGTCGCCACCTGGCGAGCGGCTGACATCCTGGCGGATGCGATCTGGCGGCAGCGAGGAGTCCTGCACCTGTTCCATGTCGCGGCACAGATGATTGATAAGCGTGAAGCGGAACATGCGCCGATTGGTGCCGGCCACGAAGAACGCGGCGGCCGAAGCCCGCGAGGTCATCACGCCGGCGGCGGCCGAACTCGGAATGCCCAGCAGGCTCGATTGCGTGGCGGGCTGCAGCGTCGCCTGCAGGTCGACATTGTTGTCGTCCAGATACTGGTAGTGATCGTTGTTGCCCGGCGAGTAGGCTGGCGCACCGGGCGCGTTGGATACGTACAGCAGGTCGGCGGAGAGCACGGTGCTGAAATCGACGTCGTCGCGCACCATGCCAATCACGGTCGCGGTGTAGTCGTTGAGCGGCACGAACACCGTGCGCTCGACGTTAGTCCACGGCGCGACGAAATTCTTCAGCGTCACGTTGTAGAAATTCTTGTTGGTCATGGCAAGCTGCGCCGCGGCCGTGGTGTTGCCACCGGAAATGTCGGAGGCCATCTGTGCCAGCACGGTTTCCGTTGGCGGCACGCCCGCCAGCCGATCGTGCAGGCGTCGGGCCTGTTCACGCGGACCCGCCCACGCTGGGTTGCAGGCCTGCACAGCCAATAGCGCCGCAGTGGCGAGTGTGGCGATGCGTCGCGCCCGATGAAGGTGCCTATCCTGTTTCATCACTTAGCTCCCATGTGCCCGAGGGCGGCACTTCGGGAGGCAATATACCCACCGGTTCAGTCGCTTCGACTTGTCTCAACTCGCATACGTCGCAAGTCACCGACATCGCACGCGCACCTGTTCAAGAGCTATGCTAAAGACCATGAACTGCGATGCGTGTCACAGCGCGCCCATGCGCGATCCTCTACCACTGGCGGATGTATGCGTCGAACCCGGATCCCCTGCCGCTCACGGCAAGGAACCGCATCGGGCGGTCGCCGGAGGTGACGCAGTTGGCAATATCGCGAGCCAGGCTCGCAGCAGGGAGCAGCAGGCCATGAAGCGTGAATTCCGTCGACTGTGCACCATGTTGGCGTTGGGCGCGCTCGCGACCACCCTCGCCGCCTGCGGAAGCAAGGGCAGTCTGGACATCGGACGCGGCCAGACCGGCAATGGTGCCACCACTGATTTCGGCATCGCCTACATCAAGCGCACACTGCCCACCGACCCGGTCGCGCTCGACAAGCTGCGCCAGCTCGACGATCTGCGCCACCAGCGCAAGTTCTGGAGCAAGGCCGACGTCTATATCCGCGACAAGGCTTCACCGAGCGGTGTCGAGCGCAACATCACCACGCGCATCACCGGCACCAATTTCTACGACATCAAGCATCTGGATGTCTCGGCCGATGGCACGCGGCTGGTATTCGCGATGCGCGGCCCACTGGTCGCGACCATGAAGGATTTCGAACAGCCGACCTGGCGCATCTACGAATACGATATTGGCGCCGACAACCTCCACAGCCTCACCGACGATGTCACAGCCAGCGAAGGCCAGGACGTCTCGCCGCACTATCTGCCCTCCGACAGCACGCACCCCTATGGGCGAATCCTGATCAGCTCGACCCGCCAGCGCTACTCCAAAGGCGTGCTGCTGCTGGAAGGCAAGAGCACCTTCGAAGCCCAGACCGAGTATGGCGACGAGTCGGCTTTCACGCTCAACGTATTGGATCCGACGCACACGGGCCCGAGCGCCTTCGAGCAGATCTCCTTCAACCAGAGTCACGATCTGGACCCGAGCGTGATGTCCAACGGCCACATCATGTTCACACGCTGGGATCACGCGCCCGGCGGCACCAACGCGATGCATCTCTATACGATGAATCCGGATGGCAGCGATATGCAGCTGCTCTATGGTGCGCACAGTCACAATGTGGGCACGGTTGACCCGGTCACGATGCTGCCGACCACGGTCGAATTCGTCAAAACCCGGCAGATGCAAAGCGGCCAGGTGATGGCGCTGATCCGTCCCGCCGACCCGGGCACCGATTTCGGCGGCAACCTTGTGGTGCTCGATGTGGTCAATTCGGTCGAGTGCACGCAACGCACGCTCGCGGCGGGCATGGGTGCGGGCGGCAGCAACCCCTGCCCGGCACAGAAATTCGCGACCTCGAACGATGTGCGCACGATCCCCGGCCCCTCGCCCGGCGGACGCTTCAACGGCGCCTATCCGCTGTGGGACAACACCAATCGCATCCTGGTGAGCTGGAGCCAGTGCCGGCTGATCGACACCACGGGTGCGATCGTGCCCTGCACCGCAGCGAATCTTGCGGTCGCTAATCCGCAGCTGGCGCCGCCGCTGTACAGTGCCTGGCTGTTCGATCCGGCTGACAATACGCTCAAGCCCGTGGTCACGCCGACCGAAGGCGTGATGCTTACCGACGTCGTGACCTTGCAGGCGCGCACGCCGCCCGCCTTCGTCACACCTGTAGGCATCGGCAGCACACTGGCTGGTGACACCCTGGGCATCATCGATATCCGCAGCGTCTACGACTGGGCCGACGGCAAATGGATCGGCACGGGCGCGGCAAGCACTACCAGCTTCATCAGCACCATGGCCACCACCAATGCCGATGCGCGCCCGGCGCGCTTCCTGCGGCTGGAAAAAGCCGTGTCGATTGGCGACAAGGACCTGAAGGATGGTTTCCCGGATTTCAATCGCAATATCTCGCTCGATAATTCGGTGGGCTACATGCGCGAAATCCTCGGCTACGTACCGATCGAGGCCGACGGCTCGGTACGCCTGAAAGTGCCGGCCAACGTCGCCTTCCAGATGACCATCCTTGATGCCAATGCGCACCGTATCGTCACCTTCCCGCAGCATCGCGCCTGGCTGCAACTGCGCCCGGGCGAAGTGATCCAGTGCAACGGCTGCCACAATGCCAGGACGCCGACCAGCGTCACGGCCCATGGTCGCGCCGGACTGTTCGCTCCCGCCAACGCCGGTGATGCCACGGGTAAGACCGCAGCACAGCTGCTCTATGGCAGCGCCACCAACTGCGCGGTCACCAACTGCCTGGCCGCCACGCCCAGCGTCGATGTGAAATATGCCGGCACCGGAGCGCCCGGCGATACCGCGATCAACTACGCCTACAACCCCGGAGTCTCGACGCCGCTGCCGACCAGCCAGAGCTGCCTGAACACCTGGTCGGGGAGCTGTCGCATCACCATCGACTACGACAAGAGCGGCACCGGCGCGGCAGCGACCGTGCCAGGCCATATCCATCCGCTCTGGCAGGTGGATCGCGGCGCCAATACCTGCGTGAACTGCCATGCGGCCGCGGCGCGCACCGTGCAATGCACACCCGCGGGTTCCGCCACGCCGATGGCTGTGATGATTCCTGCCGGCAACCCGCAGGGCGGCCTGGCACTGGACGATGACCCGGCCCAGCAGGCGACCGCGCAACTGCGCGCTTACACTCAGCTGGTCAACAGCCATGTTTCGGGCACTTACACTTTCGACAATGCCTGCGTCCTCACCCTGTCCACGGTCCAGGTCAACGCCAGCATTGTTAGCGGTTCGGCCGCCGCGTCGAGCTTCTTTGCGGTACTCTCTGGCGCCATGACCGGGACCGTGAATCACAGCGGGTTCATGACTCCCGGAGAACTGCGCCTGCTGTCAGAATGGGTGGATATTGGAGCCCAGTATTACAACAATCCGTTCGCCGCTCCGCTCAACTGAGTGGCTGCGCCCGCTGGCGCTGCTACTGTTCGCGTTGCCCCTGTTCGCGCTGCCGACCGGTGCCCTGGCGGCCCGGCGTGAGCTGTTGCAGCTGTTCGTCACCCAGCCCTATCTCGAACTGCACACCGGGCCGGGCCGCGGGTATCCCGTGACCCAGGTGGTGGCGCGCGGCGATTCAATCGACGTGCTGTTCCGCCAAACCGAGTGGTTCAAGGTGCGCACTGAGCGCGGCATCGAAGGCTGGGCGGCCGAGCGCGACATGCTCCATACCACGCTCGCCGATGGCTCGGCTTTCACCTTCAATCGCGGCGATCGCGAAGGCTTTCGCTCGCATCACTGGGAAGGCGGCGTGATGACCGGCGACTATGCGGGCGCGACGCTAGTCGAGGGTTTCCTGGCGCGCTCGCTCACCGACACGCTCAAGATCGAGCTGCACGCCGGCCAGTTCCTCGGCAACCTGTCCAACGGCGAGATCGCTGACCTGGGCCTCAATCATGTATTCGTGCCACGCTGGCGCCTCTCGCCGTTCGTGACGCTGGGCACCGGCATCGAACGCACCGAGGGCAAGGGCACGCTGGTGCAGCCTGTGACCCAGAACTACCAGACTGCCTATGAAGGTATCGGCGCGCGCTACTACCTGACGCGACGCTTCTTTTTGCGGGCTGAATACCGCCACCACACGGTGTTCACCAAGAGTGACAGCAACGAGGTAAAACGGGAATGGAAACTCGGATTCGCGTTCTTCTACTAGCCCTGGTGTGCATGGCGACCAGCGGCTGCGCGCACCTGCATTGGCCGTTCCATCGCCAGCATACGCAGGCTGCGCAGACCTCGGGCGATGCTGCGCAGAGTGCCGCCGACGCTGCGGCCGCGGCCAGCGCCGAGGCTGCAGCCGCGCCACCAACCGTTATCGAGCCGCAGGTCGAGCGCCGCAAAATCAAGGTGCCGAAGATCAAGAGTCACAACGTCGAGCTCGGTGGATATTATGGTGAAATCTCCATCGAGGACTTCGGCGCGGCGCCGGTATCCGGCCTGCGCTTCGACTACCACGTCACCGAAGACTTCTTTTTCGAGGCGAATTATGCCCGCGCCAAGGGCGGCAAGACCAGTTTTGAAACTCTGGGCGGCAATGTGCAGCTGTTGACCGATGATGAGAGGCGCTTCACGTATTACGACCTCTCGCTGGGCTACAACTTCCTGCCTGGCGAGGTGTTTCTCGGTCGCAACCGCGCCATGACCAGCGGGTTCTATCTGGTCGGCGGCATTGGCAGCGTGAAGTTTGCGGGCGATCAGCATTTCACCGTGAATTTCGGCGCTGGCTTCCACGTGCTGCCGACTGATTGGCTGGCGATCCACATCGAGGCGCAGGATCTGGTATTCAAATCCGACCTGCTGGGTGTGCAGCGCTTGAAGAACAACCTGACTGCCCACGTAGGCGCGACCGTGTTCTTCTGACACGGAGTAACGATATGAAACGCTATGCACTGCCCCTGTGCCTGATGGCCCTGATGACGATATCGGCCGCGACGCTGGCCGCCTCGGTCGACCCGCTGCGCACCGGTGCGCCCGCCCCGGCCTTTGCGCTGCAGTCCAAGAGCGGCAAGCCGCTGAATCTGGCCGACCTCAAGGGACAAATCGTGCTGGTGAATTTCTGGGCCAGCTGGTGCGGGCCCTGCCGCAAGGAGATGCCGGTACTGGAGCAGCTCAGCCGGCAATACCGCAACAAGGGCGTGACACTGGTAGGCGTGAACGTCGAACCCGATGCCGCGGCCGCGGTCGACTGGCTGAAGGCCACGCCTGTCTCCTTTCCAATACTCTTCGATGTGGACAGCAAAGTCAGTAAGCTCTACCAGGTCGAGTGCATGCCCAACACCGTGATACTCGATCGGACCGGCAAGGTGCGCTACATCCATCGTGGCTACTCGCCGGGCGCCGAGAACGAGTATCTGGACCAGATCCGCGCGCTGATACGGGAATGAAGCTGAATGTTTAGACGATCCGGATTGTTGCTGCTAGCAGGCGCCGGCGCCATGGCGCTGTCGGCCTGCAGCCCGATCGAGCCCTGGGTGAAACCCTACGAGCGCGAGCACCTGGCCGAGACGGTGATGTCCATCAGCCGCGACCCGGTATCGACCAGCTATCTCGAGCACGTGTTCGAATCGCGCGAAGGCGCTCGCGGCGCCACCGGCGGTGTCGGCGGCGGCTGCGGCTGTAACTGATCCGTGCCAGCGAGCCCGCGCCAGCTTTCCCGATTCGCCGCGGCAACGTTCGCGCTGCTGGGCACCGCCAGCGCCGGCGTGTTGCCGGATGATCGCGCCGATGTGCTGATCCACAGCTACAAGGGCGGCGGCATCGAGATCAAGGGCCCTTCAGTGCTGGTGCGCAAGAAGTTCGGCGATCACGTGTCGGTCGCCTACAACTACTACGCCGACCAGATCACCGGCCACGTCGATACGATCTCCGGTGCTTCGGTCGACGCCGTCTCGGGCGCCAGCACCTACAGGGAAGAGCGCAAGCAGCATTCGCTGAGTGTCGATTTTCTGCAGGACAAGACCACCTGGACTACGGGCTTCATCAACAGCGACGAGCCCGATTTCAAGTCCAAGACCGCTTTTGCCACGGTCAGCGAAGATATATTCGGCGATCTGACCACGATTTCCTTCGGTGTGGTGCGTGGCTGGGACAAGATCGGCGAGCGCGGCAAGAGCACCCTCGACGGCGAAGCCGACCGGCGCAACTGGCAGGTCGGCCTCACGCAGATCCTGACCCGTAACCTGCTGC
This sequence comes from Gammaproteobacteria bacterium, assembly GCA_043752035.1. Lineage (GTDB taxonomy): Bacteria > Pseudomonadota > Gammaproteobacteria > Steroidobacterales > Steroidobacteraceae > FEN-1191. Next base: position 29,670 of record JAYUZE010000069.1, on the reverse strand, counting down.
TGGGTCTGAATTTCGAGACCTCCGAGAGCGAAGGCCTGCTGAACAACCCGTACCGCAAGGTGCGCTACCGGGATAGCCAGGAAACGCGCGGCTACGGCACTCAGCGGGAGGCCTACCCCCACACCCGCACCGGCAACGCCGGTTCGGGACAGCTCAAATATCACCTGCCCGGGCGTGGCGCACTCGACGGGAGCTACCGCTACTACGCCGACACTTGGGGCATCCGGGCGCATACGGCGCAACTGGGCATTGCCCAGCCGCTGTTCCACAACTGGCTGTTCGACGCCCACCTGCGCTACTACCGCCAGACACACGCCAACTTCTACAGCGACCTGTTCCCAATTCAAAGTGCGCAGAATTTTCTCGCGCGCGATCGCGAGCTGGCAACCTTCAAGAGCCTGACGCTGGGCGCGGGCGCCTCGTGGCAGATGCCGCACCCGAAATTCCTGCAGAAGAATTCGCTCAACCTGCGCCTCGACCGGCTGCGCATCAACTACGACGACTACCGCGATCTGCGCTACGTGAATGCCGGCGCCGGCCTCGAGCCGCTGTACACCCTGGACGTCACCGTCTTGCAACTCTTTTATTCTGCTTGGTTCTGAACGATCATCGCGCCTGCGGGTCTACTGACCCGCCATACAACCCGGGGAAGCTCATGACTCACATTGCGCGCTTGCGCTCACCATTCATCGCCCTGCTCGCCGCACTGCCCGTCGCACTGTTCCTGCCAACCGCAGCGGCGGCCCAGTCGCGCGAAGACGCCCGGCTGATCACCGCTACCCAGGTGTTGAACGAGCTGCGGGCCTCGCCCGACCAGAGCATTCCCGCCTGGCTGTTCGATCGCGCCTATGGCATTGCCGTAATACCGGATGTCATCAAGGGCGCCTTCGTATTCGGTGGCCGCCATGGCAACGGCGTACTCAGCTCGCGCGACGAAAGTGGCCGCTTCAGCGAGCCGGTGTTCATCTCGCTCACCGGCGGCAGCATAGGCTGGCAGATCGGTGCGCAGGCGGCAGATGTGGTGCTGGTGTTCGCCTCGAAGCGCAGTCTCGAGAATTTTGCACGTGGGCAGTTCACGCTGGGTGCCAGCGCCTCGGTAGCCGCGGGTCCGATTGGCAGAAGCGGCGAAGCCGCAGCTGGGAAAGAGGCCGAGATCTATTCGTATTCGCGCGCCCGCGGCCTGTTTGCCGGTGTCGCGCTCGATGGCACGATCCTGGCCTTCGATAGCAAAGCCAACCGGAATTTCTATGCCCGTGAGGTCACGACCGCCGAGATTACCGGCGGTACGGTGAAGAGCAATTCAGAGACCGCGCGGCGTTTCATCGCCGCGATCGTCGCCGGACTCTCGCCAGCGAGCAGTGGCAGTGCGGCAACGCAGGGCACAGCACCTGCAGTCGCAACGCCGACCCCAGCCACTGGCGCGCCGAGCGTTACCCCTGCTACACCAGCGCCAGCCACAGATGGCGCCAAGACTTTCCCGCTCGCCGATCCAAAGCCGGGCAGCGAGCCGATGTAGGGACGCGCGTAGTGCGCGTAGTGCGCCGGCGCTTTACTCGGTGCCGGAGTTCTTGCCGAAGCGGTAGTTCAACCGCAGTCCCACCACGCGCGGCTCGTTGGTGGTCTCGCGCAGGTCAAAGTTGAAGGTGTTGCTGTAGACGATCGCGTTTGCGTCAGCAAGGTTGGTAACGTACAGCTCAGCGAGCCAGCGACTGTCGGGCGGATTCAGGCCGACGCGCAGGTTCGCAATCTTGTAACCCGGCTGCAGGATACGCGGGAAGCCGTGTGATCCCACCACGTGCAGGTCGTTCCACATGTTGCCCTTGTGAGCCATGTCCACCTGCGCGTAACCTAGCAGATCGGCGCCAATATGCTGCTGGTAGCGCAGATTCCAGCTCCAGTTGAAGTACGGCACGAACGGCAGGCGCTCGCCGACGTTGGCCTGGAAGGTGGGGTACGGGCTCGATTTCAGATGCGAATCGGTGTAGCTGCCCGAGGCCTGCATCGACCAGTGCTCGTTCAACTTGTAATCGACGTTCGATTCGATGCCCTGGACGCGTGCGTCGCCGACATTGACGTTGAAACTGCTCGACTTACAGATGTCAACGTCGTAGATCAGGGACTGCAGGTCCGCCCATTTCATCAGGTAGGCAGCACCGTTCCATACCAGCCGGCCGCCCTGGGACGTGCTCTTCCACCCGACCTCATAATTGTTGAGCGTGTCGGGCACGTAGGCCTTGGGCACGCCGTGACTATAGCAGGACGGGTCAAAGCCGGCGTTGGTGCCGCCATCGCGGAAGCCCTGCGCGAAGTTGGCATAGACCATCAGGCCTTTCGAGAAATGGTAATTCGCACCGAACTTGCCATTCCATTTTGCCGATGAGCCCTGGCTCAGGCCCGGACTGGTAGCAACGTAGGCGTATTGGGCATAAGGAGTGTAGTAGGTGAAGTCAGACTTGAAGTGCACTACACCCGCTTCGAGGCTCAGTTTGTCGGTCACATCGAAGCTGATATCGGCAAACTCGGTGTTTTGCAGGTAATCGGTGCGCGTCTGGTAACCGTACCAGACTCCCGGCGGGAGCGAGGTGGAGCCCGCAGCCGTGCCGTGGTAGGCGTTGTAGTACTGAAAGGCCGGGCTGTCGGTACGCAGCCCGGGCATGTAGAAAGTGTCGCCCGAATTCCTGTCGCGGGTCTTCTCCGTGTAGAAGCCGGCGAGCCAATGGAACTTGCCGCCCGGCTTGGAGGCGAGCCGCAGCTCATTGGACCAGCGCTCCGGGTTGGTGTGATATTCATAGAACTGTATCGGCACTGCACAATCAGTATAGGGTCCGCCGCCAAACACCGGGTCATTCGCGCAGGTAACGCCCTCGTTGGCGCCGCCATGAAAGTTCTCGATGTACTGCGAATATTCGTTCTGCTGACGCCTGGGCAGCGACCAGTAGGTGCTCGCAAACACCAGATCGGCGATACCGATGTCGCCATCCACGTGGAAATCAGCCATCTTGGCCTCGAAGCGGTTGCCCTCCGGCCCAAAACGCGAGACCGTGCGCGGCGGCAGGTTTGGATCCTGGTCCCAGGCGCCCTCGGCGGTCTGGCGCTGGAAGCCGTAAGTCAGCGTGCCGCTCCACTTGTCATTGAGCTCTCCCTTGAGTGCGATGCGGCCGCCGGTAGCGTGCTCGCGGTTGTAATTATTACGCGCCCAGGCGGCATTGTTGGACACCGCGGTATTGATCCACACGCGCGTGGTCAGCAGATTGTCGATGAAACCGCCATGGGAATCACTGTAGGCCGAGACTCGCAGCCCCAGCTTTCCCGGGATCAGCGGCGCATTGAGAAATCCTTCATAGGTCCAGTTCTCGCCACCGCCACTAATCGAGCCGCCACTGAAGTCCAGGCCGGCACTGAAGGCATTGAGATCCGGCTTGTTGGTCACATAGCGCACGGCGCCGGCCATCGAGCCCGCGCCAAAGGTCGTGCCCTGCGGGCCATTCAGCACCTCAATGCGTTCAATATCGTAGAGGTGCAGGTCTGGTTGTGTACCTGCCCAGCTGGTCGACATGTCGTCGACAAAAAATCCAGTTGCGGAGGAATTGGAGTAAGTCGGATTGCTGCCGTCGGCCACGCCGCGCATCACCAGGAACTGCGTGCCGGGACCCGCGCTGATGAAGGAAACCGAAGGCACCTTCTGGGCGTAGTCATCGAAGTTCTCGATCGCGAGCTGGCCCAGGTCCTTCTTCGATAATACGTCGATACTCAGGGGCACATCCTGCAGACTCTCGCTGCGCTTGCGCGCCGTCACGATGATGACTTCGAGTCCCTCGGAGGATAAATTATCGGCCGCAGCTGCAAATACCGGCATCACCGGCGCGCTCAGGCCAGCAATGGCCGCGGCGACTGCCAGCCCGATGGCTGGACTCAAAGCATGCGTCGCTGCGACACGCGCATTGGGCTTATGGGCAACGGCGGAATGCTGCTTGCGTACGCGCATCGGTGAACTCCATCAGCGCTGAAGGCGATCTGGTGCTGCCCACTTACGATCGGGGTGTGCCGCCGAATCATCCATTGGCCAGGCACATCTAGTCAACAGCGCGCCGGGGCCCTCGGCATTGAGCTGCGAATCGATTTCACTCGAAGCGTTGCAGGCAATCACCGAGTGCCAGCCGCAGCGGTTGCAGCTGGGCTTCGAAATGGCGCCAATAGCCCACGCCCGATGCATACAACGGCTGGCGCACCTGTTCGGCACTGGCGGTGCGCACCGGGCGGCTCGTTTCATGGAATGCCAGACAGGCCGCCTCGAACGGCAGGCGGCAGTGCGCCAGCAGGCGGCGAATCTGCGGCTCGGGATCCTCGATCAGCCGTTCGTATTCAAAGTGCAGCACTCTGCCGGGCAATACCTGGTCCCAATGGTCCATAAGCGACAGGTAAGAGCGATAGTAACGGCCCAGGTCGTTGAGATCGTAGCTGAAGCTCTGACCATCGGCGAAGTGCTGCTTGTAGGCACTGAAGCATGAATCCATGGGATGCCGGCGCGCATCGATGATGGTCGCGTTTGGCAGCATGGCGTGTATCAAGCCGATATGGCTGAAGTTGTTGGGCAGCTTGTCGGTGAAGTACGCGCGCCCGCTGCGCAGTGGCGCGGTCTCTTCCAGGTAACGCGTACCAAGCGTAGCGAACACGCCGGTCGGTGCCGTGGCTACGGTCTCGGGATAGCCATCACGACTGGCCACCATGTCGTCGAACTGGTGGGTGATGTTAATGATGTTGGGCAACTCCATCGTGCCCTCCACACCCGGGTGGCTGGCGAGCATCTGCTCGACCAGCGTGGAACCGGAACGCGGCAGGCCGACGATGAAGATCGGCGCCGCGTCCGCATCGCCGCTGCCGGCATGCCGGGCGAAGAAATCGGCATTGAAGAATGCACTGATGCGGAGGCTCCGCTGCTCGAAATGGTCGATGTCGAAGGGCGCGTCCAGGCGTCGCAGCCCGTTGCCGCGCTGATAGTGACTGAAAGCTTCCGCATACAGCTCGCGCTGCTCGCACGCCTTGCCGAGTGCAAACTGCAGCTGCGCGGCGGCGGCGCGTTGGGTAGCTGCGCTTGCCAGCAGCCGCTCCATAGCCGTGATTTCATCATCGCTGAAGCTGTAGTTCTTGAGATCGGCCAGGCTCCACCAGGCCTCGGCCCAGCAAGGGTCCATGCGCAGTGCAGCCTTGTAAGTCGCTTCGCTCTGTGCGCGCCGGCCGAGTGTTTTTTGTATGTGGCCGATCGACATGCGCAGCTGCACTGCCTGCGGATTGAGACGCGCGGCCTGCTCGTAGGCTTCCAGCGCTGCATCCTGGCGTAACAGCCGCGTTGCCACCGCAGCGAGCGTGATCCAGCTCTGCGGGTTCTCGGGTTCAATCTTCAGGAGCTTGCGTACTGCGGCCTCGGCCTCCCTGAGCCTGCCCAGCGCCATCAGCACCTGTCCCAGTCCGCGCCAGATCAGCGGATGGTGCGCCGATTGCTTCAGCGCATGGCGCAGCAGGCGCTCGGCGTCGCGTCCCTTGTCGGCAGCGAGCGAGAGTGCCGCGAGGCCACAAAGCGCCGCCACATGAGCGGGATCAGCCTGCAGGATCTCGCGAAACAGCTGCTCAGAGGCTTGGCGATCGTCCGCGACCAGTGCTGCCGTGGCACGGGCGACGCGCGGCTGCTCGGGGTCGCACAGTCGCGCGCGTTCGTAGGCCTCGCGCGCCTCTGCGTATTGTTCCAGATCGACGAGTACATCGGCGTAGGCCAGCCAGGCGAGCGCGTGGTGCGGCTGCTTTTCGAGTGCCTGCCGCACCTGCTGGCGGGCCGCCGCAAACTGGCCGAGGCAGCGTAGCGCGCGCGCCAGATCGACGCGTGCCTGAATTGAACCGGGCGCAGCGGCTAGTGCGGCCTTGAGCGCCGCCGTACTCTCTGGGTAGCGTTCCTGGTGCAGCAGCGCCACGCCCAGCAGCGCCAGGCATTGCGGCTCACCAGGACGTTGCGCCCCGAGCGCGCGCAACGCGCGCTCGGCGCTGGCGGCTTGGCCGGCGCGCAACGCATCGATTGCGCGGCGCAGGTCCGCGTCGTAAGTACCAGCGGCGGTCAAGTTGCCGCGTGCGGCTTGACCCCGGTCCATGTCCAGCCGGTGATTTTCCAGCCGCTGGCGCCACTGCGCAGCGCGCAGGTCATCTGCCCTTCCTCCACCATCGCCTTGCCGCGCTCTTTGTAGGTGTAGCGCGTGGGTATGATCACATAGGCATAGTGGCCGTCGATTTCGACGCGCGTGGGCTCTTCGTAGGCGACGTGACCTTCGGCGACGCCGGTGACAGCGGCATGTTTGTCATAGGCCGCCGCCCACTTGTGAGCCGCATTGGGGCCGAGCCAGCGATGCGGGGCGAATTCATCGATGATGGTGATATCGCCGGTCGCGTAAGCGGCAAAGGCAGTCTTGGTGTCGCCGTTGTTGAAGCCGTCGATGAACTGACGGATGGGCGTCATCGGTTCGCTGGGCGCGGCAGCCGCCGCGATCGATGTGATCAGCAATCCTGCCAGCAGGGCCAGCGCAGTTCTCGTCATGGCAGCACCTCGGAGTTTTGTTAAGCCGATCATACTGCGGCCGGACCGGGCAGCGAAAGACCGATCAGCGACGCCCGCCAGTACCGCCAGCACCACAATCAGGAAGGCGCTCGCCCAGAGTGTGACGCGCTGTACCTTGCGCGTCGACCGCCAGTCGTAACCCATCAGCAGCAGCACGGCCGGCCACCTTGCATCGGGCGGAAACCGCGATAACCTTGTGGCATCCCGTTCAGGGGTAGATTTGCATTCTAGCGGCTGGTCGGCGCAACTGCGATGGCCTACGCTGTCGCAAAGGTGCAGGAGGAATTATGCAGAAGCGCAGATTGGGCAACAGCGCTCTGGAAGTATCGGCATTGGGTCTCGGCTGCATGAGCATGAGTTTCGGCTACGGACCGCCGGGCGACCGGCAGCAGATGATCGAGCTGATCCGCGGCGCGGTCGCGCGTGGAGTCACCTTCTTCGACACGGCGGAAATCTATGGGCCATACGCCAACGAAGAGCTCGTGGGTGAGGCGCTTGCGCCGCTGCGCTCGCAGGTAGTGATCGCCACCAAGTTTGGCTTCGGCATAGTCGATGGCAAGCAGGGCGGCCTCGACAGCCGCCCTGCGCATATCAGAGAAGTGGCCGAAGCCTCGCTGAAGCGCCTCAGGATCGAGACTATCGATCTGTTTTACCAACATCGTGTCGACCCGGAAGTGCCGATCGAAGACGTTGCCGGAACCGTCAGGGATCTGATCAGGGCCGGCAAGGTCAGGCACTTCGGGCTCTCGGAGGCCGGCGTGCAGACAATCCGGCGCGCCCACGCGGTGCAACCGGTCACGGCGCTGCAGAGCGAATACTCGCTATGGTGGCGCAACCCGGAAGCAGAACTGTTGCCGGTGCTCGAGGAACTGGGCATCGGCTTCGTACCCTTCAGCCCGCTGGGCCGCGGCTTTTTGACCGGCAAGATCGACGAGAGCACAACTTTCGACAGCACGGATTTTCGCAATGCCGTGCCGCGCTTCACGCCCGAGGCCAGGAAGGCGAACAAGGTGCTGGTCGATCTGTTGAGCAGCGTCGCAGCGCGCAAGCGCTCGACGCCCGCGCAGGTCGCGCTCGCCTGGCTGCTGGCGCAGAAGCCGTGGATCGTACCGATTCCCGGCACCACAAAACTGCATCGGCTCGAAGAGAACATCGGTGCAGCGGCTCTTGCGCTCGGCCCGGAGGATCTGCGCGAGCTCAATGAGGTCGCGTCGCAGATCACCGTGCAGGGTGATCGCTATCCCGAAGCCCTGAATCGCCTGGTAGGACGCTGAGCGTCGTCACCGCATCGGCCGGGCATTGCGGCGCCGACGGCCTCCTGAGAGACACTCAGGGCTCCCTGCCCGCTTTCACCTGATAGCCGGCTTCTCGCCAAGCCCCGCTGCCAGGCGCTGCTTGACGATTGCCAGCAGCTCACCGCCGCGCAGGCGCAGGTCGACGAACGGTGCCGGGCAGTAGCTGTGCATCACCACCGGTACATGGAGCTGCCAGCAACTTGTAGCGATCCACCTGACTCAGCTCTGGGTCAATGAGCGCAGCGGCGCAGCTTTCCTCGCAGCCGATCAGATACGAACGACAGCCACCGGCAGTCACTGCTTCGAAGATCATTGCGCCTCCTCACTCCGGTACGCAGGCTCGGCCATCAATTCTGCAATGTCGTGAACCAGATCCGCCACAGGCGTATCCACTGCAGCTACCAGTCGCAGCTGCCCGATATCGTCGAGGATCAAGGTCGCGGTCGAATGCGCGATGGTGTAGTCATCGCCCTGCGGAACCCGCGTGTATTGCACGTGGAAACTGCTGGTCGCTTGGTTCACCTGCGCCGTCGTACCCGTGAGGCTGACGAAGTGCGGGTCGAAGGCCTGCAGATAACTCTTGAGCAGTTTCGGGCCGTCGCGTTGTGGGTCAAGCGTGATGAACAGCCCCTGCACCCTGGCGGCACGCTCACCCAACTGCTTCATCACCAGCGCGAGCCTGTGCATCGCAGCCGAACAGACGCCCGGGCAGCGCAGGAAGCCAAAAAACACCACCACTACTTTGCCGCGGTAGTCCCACAGTGTGCGTCGCGCACCGTTGGCATCGACCAGATGGAAGGCGGGCGAATGAGCCACTTGCGGCCACGGGGCCAGCCTGAAGGCGTCCGCGTGCGCCGTCGGTTGCCCAGGGGTTGCGGCGCCGGCCAGCATGAGGATACCGGCGACAATGCCATGCAGGGTTGAGCGAGTGTTGCCGCCGCGCATAAGGCTAATTACAGCCCGCGGCGAGCGATTGCAATGAGGTCAGGTTGATGCGACGGCTCGCGCCATCCTCGATCAACACACCCTTGATCGCAACCTTGTGGCCGCTGCGACTGCGCAAATCAAACACGCTGGTACCCAACAGCGCGAATCGCCCCGCACCCAATGGCCGGGTGGCCGAGGCCTGCAGTTCGGTAGCCGAGGTTGCCTGGCTCTCGGTTGTGACTGGCGCGCCTGCCCTCGTCAGCAACCATGCCTGCGCGCGGCCTGGCGCCAGGCAACCCACTACCTGCACAGTCCTCAGGGCCGGCCGCCCAGGCGCCGCAGCGTCGGCATCGTCGGCAACAGCGTATTGCGCCAGCGGGCTGAACATCTCGTCCCAGGTCTGGTTCTGCGGGCGAAAGTACACCAGGTTCTCGGGTCCGCAATTGCGCCCGGGATCATCGGCCGCGATGCGCTCGCGGTAGTTGTCCAAAGAATTGTCGTAGTGCGCCGTGACGATGAGCTTGCTGCCCGCCGGCACTTCCAGCGGCTGTTCCAGCTGATAGGCCAGCTGCCAGTGAAAGTCGTAGGCCGGCACCGTCAACAGCGTCAGCTGCCGGCCGTCGGGATACACCAGCTGATAGCGAAAATCGCGGGCACGCATGTGCGCGTGCGGCTGCAGCTGGTAGATCGTCACCGGCCTCGTGAAGGCCGACATGCCGATCAGTTGGTAGTTTTTCGTATAGGGCGCAATGGGCGGAATCGCTACCTGAGTGCCCTCGGCCTTCGTTCCTGGCGCATCGGTCAGCAGCTCCTGGCCGTCGGCGATGATCGTATTGATCGCCACCGGCGCACGAAACAGCTGGTGCCGGGGCGGCGTCGAGCGGAACCAAAGCGCGAGCTGCGAGCGATCGGACTCCGGCTTGCCCGTGGTGGTGTAGTGAATATTTTCAGATAGTAGTTGCTGCCACCCTTGAGCAGTTTGCCGCTGTCATCGGCAAAGACTTCCAGTGTGGTGCCAGGCGTGTACACGCCCAGCATGTCGTAGGCATTGGCGTTGGCGCTATCCATCACGGCCGGTGATTCGTCGGCGAGCGCGCCCTCGGGAATGCCGAGATTGCGGGCCACAGTGGCGAATTCCCCGATCTCCTTCGGCCCCATGCCCCCGGGCAGCGCCACCTCGGTGATGCCCATGTGATGCAGCAGATTGCGATTGCCGGCACGCATCTGCATCGCCGTGATCCATCGATCTTCCGGCACTGGCACCTTGATGAGTTGCTGGATGTAGGGAATCTCACCGTGGGCGGCGATATGGATTTCCGGCAGCGACACGATCGCGTCCGGTGGACGCTGCAGGGGCGAGCGCCAGGACTGCGGGTCATCGGGTAATGCTGGCAGATCGGCCGCGTTACCCTCGGGAGTTCCGCCATCGATCCAGCCCAGCACGGTCGCGACATCGCCATCGCTGAGCCGCGCGTCGTTGCGAAACTTCAGGCTGTGCGCGGGATCGGCCGACCACGGCGGCATCGTGCGCTTACCCACCTGCGCGCGGATCGCGCTGGCAGCGGCGCGCGCTGTTTCATACGAGAGCAGCGCTACGCGCGCCGGGTTGTCGATCGCACCATGACAGGCGCTGCAATGCCTGTAGAGGATCGGTGCCACATCCTTCGTGTACGTGGGCACCACGCCGATGGCCGCCGGGTCGCCGCCGAACGACAGCAGAGTCAGCATCAGGCTGGTCGACGGCGCCGGCATAGTCGCTCCGCTGGAGTGCAATGAAACTCAGGCGGATCTTAGCATCACTCAACATCGACCCCGAAGCGATCCAGGTTCATCACCTTGTTCCAGGCTGCCACGAAATCGCGCACGAACAATGGCTGCGAATCGCTGCAGGCATACACTTCCGCAAGCGCGCGCAGCTGCGAATTCGAACCGAACACCAGATCGACGATGCTGCCAGTCCATTTCAGCTTGCCCGTGGCGCGATCACAACCTTCCAGCACGCCGGCAGCAGTGGCCGATTTCTGCCAGCGGGTATTCATGTCGAGCAGATTCACGAAGAAATCGTTGCTCAGCACCTCCGGGCGCGTGGTGAAAATTCCGTGCTGCGCCTGGCCAAAGTTTGCGTTCAGCGCGCGCAAGCCGCCAATCAGCACGGTCATCTCAGGGGCAGTGAGCGTCAGCAACTGCGCTCTATCTACCAGCAACTCAGCCGCCGGGGCTTCGAGCCCGCCACGCACATAGTTGCGGAAGCCGTCAGCGACCGGCTCGAGCACCGCGAAGGATTCCACGTCGGTCTGCAGCTGCGAGGCATCCATGCGCCCCGGCGTGAACGGCACTGCAATCTCCTGACCCGCCTTGCGCGCCGCGGCCTCGATGGCGGCGCAGCCGCCCAGCACGATCAGATCGGCCAGCGACACCTGCTTGCCACCGGTTGCCGCACTGTTGAAATCTTTCTGGATCGCCGTCAGTTGGTCGAGCACCCGATCGAGTTCGGCAGGCTCGTTGACCTCCCAGTGCTTCTGCGGCGCCAGGCGGATGCGCGCGCCGTTGGCGCCGCCGCGCTTGTCACTGCCGCGAAATGTTGCCGCAGATGCCCAGGCGGTGGCGACCAATCGTGAGCGCGGGAGCCCCGAGGCAAGGATCTTCGTCTTGAGCGCGGCGACGTCCTGCTCATTAATCAGCGGGTGGTCTACGGCCGGAATCGGATCCTGCCACGCGAGTGCTTGTTTGGGCACCAGCGGACCCAGATAGCGCGCCAACGGGCCCATATCGCGGTGGGTCAGCTTGAACCAGGCACGCGCGAACGCGTCGGCGAACTGCTCCGGATGCGCCAGAAAGCGCCGCGAAATCTGCTCGTAGGCGGGGTCGAAACGCAGCGCGAGGTCAGTGGTCAGCATCGAGGGCGCGTGACGTCGCTTGCTATCGTGCGCATCGGGCACAGTACCAGCGCCCGCGCCCTTCACTGGCTGCCACTGATGCGCGCCGGCCGGGCTTTTTGTCAGTTCCCACTCGTAGCCGAACAGGTTGGCGAAATAGTTGTTGCTCCACTTTGTGGGCGTGGTGGTCCAGATGACTTCGAGACCGCTGCCAATGGCATCACCGCCCTTGCCGCTGCCATAGGTGTTCTTCCAGCCGAAGCCCTGCTCCTCGATGCCGGCACCCTCGGGCTCGGCGCCCATATACTTGGCAGGATCCGCAGCACCGTGGGTCTTGCCGAAAGTGTGGCCGCCGGCGATCAGCGCCACCGTCTCTTCGTCATTCATCGCCATGCGCGCAAAGGTCTCGCGGATATCGCGCGCGGAGCTAAGCGGATCAGGCTTGCCGTTCGGGCCTTCCGGATTCACATAGATCAGGCCCATCTGCACGGCAGCAAGCGGATTCTCGAGATTGCGATCGCCGCTGTAGCGCTCGTCCGCCAGCCACTTGCCCTCGGCGCCCCAATAAATCTCTTCCTCCGGTTCCCAGATGTCCTCGCGGCCACCGGCAAAGCCAAAGGTCTTGAAGCCCATCGATTCCAGGGCGACATTGCCGGCGAGAATCATCAGGTCGGCCCAGGAAATCTGCCGGCCGTATTGCTGCTTGATCGGCCAGAGCAGCCGGCGCGCCTTGTCGAGGTTGACGTTATCCGGCCAGCTGTTTAGCGGCGCGAAGCGCTGACTACCGCTGCCCGCGCCACCGCGCCCATCGCCCACACGATAGGTGCCTGCACTGTGCCAGGCCATGCGGATGAACAGCGGCCCGTAGTGACCAAAATCCGCCGGCCACCAGTCCTGCGAATCGGTCATCAGTGCATGCAGGTCCCTGACCACCGCCTGAAGATCGAGGCGCTTGAACTCCTCGGCGTAGTCGAAAGCCGCGCCCATCGGGCTGGACTGCGGCGAGTGCTGGTGCAGAATTTTCAGGTTCAGCTGTCTGGGCCACCAGTCCTGGCTGGATTTCCCACCTGCAGTGACACGCTTGTGCGACCCGCCCGTGACCGGGCATTTGCTCTGGTTTTCCATGATATCTCCGTGCTGGCTCTGCAGTTCATTTGGCATGCCAGCAAAGTTAGCGCCACAACGGCGATCAATCTAATCGATCGTATAGATCACTCTTATTGTGATCTTTAATAACGTTCCGCAACCGGTCGACGAACCCGCCAGCGGCACCGCAAGTCCTGAGCCTGCGGTACCGCGCCGCGACGATCTCCCGGGTGTTGTTCTCGCCGCGCTGCTGCGTCCAGAACACGCGCCAGCCAATGAGGAGCGGCGGCGGCGGCCAACGGATAGATGAAACGGTTGCTGGGCATAGTAATCTCCGGAAGTTCCGTGATGGGGAACGTCCGCCGGAGAAACTATCTGGGCCGTATGCATGCGAGGTAACCGCTAGTTCTTCCTGGTTGCACGCCCTGCCCGCACTGCGCTGTTTGCCGCCACCGCGGCGCGGACCAGCTGCTTGAACGCTGCACTGTTGAGCTTTTCGCCTTCGCGCAGATCGATCGCACGCCGCGTGTTGCCTTCCAGACTAGCGTTAAACAGCTTTTTCGGATCCTTGAGCGCCGCTCCGCGCGCGAAGGTGAGCTTCACCACCTGCTGATAAGATTCGCCGGTGCAGACGATACCGTCGTGGGAGAACACCGGAACTCCCCGCCACTTCCACTCTTCCAGGATTTCAGGATCGGCCTCGCGGATGAGCTCACGAACCAGCGCCAGCATTGCTCCGCGCCAGTCGCCGAGCTCTTTAATCCGCCTGCTGATGTTCGCGGATGCACTCGCGCTGTCAGATCGTCTTGCCGCCTGCATGCTCCACGACCTCTCAGTGAATCAGCGTATTTCCCATTCGCAGCCATCCCGGATCCGTGCTGATATGCACGGCCGCCGCCTCCAGCGATACGTAAAGCGGCAGTGCCACCATATACACCGGATGCACGCGCCGATCGACAAGCAGATCGCGCGCCATTGCCAGCAGGATCAGTGCACTCGCTCCCAGAAATCCGGAATATGGGCCTGGCAATACCGGCTGGAGCAATCTCAGGAAACCTGCGGCCGCCAGAGCGCAGGTGGCAAGGAACATGAGCCGGCGGTGCACTTCGCGTTGCTTTCGAGCCAGCACACCGGCGCCGAATGCAAGCGCGAATGAGAACATGTCCGCCAGCCCAATCGGCATGAATCCGGCAGCATCGGCCGCGCCGCGCTGTGCGCGCAGGTGAGCCATAAGCAGCGTCGCTACGATACCGACAATTGGAATCGCAACGCCGATCGCCAGGGTCCACATGCCCAGACATCGATGCCAGCGCACGTGGCCAAAGCGTATCAAACCCGTCTGTGCAACAAACAACGGAATCCAGCTCGCAAACAACGCGGCGTGAATCCACAGCAATGGCGGTCGAGGCCAATCCGGATGAATCAGGTTGTCGCCGATTGTGGTCCGGAAACCAAAGACGATCACCGTGCTCACGAGTATCGCCACTACGAAAAAGAATGAATGGTCCCAGGACCGCATTGCAGATTCAGGCATAGAGCAGCCCTTGCTCCCTTCGCCACCGGACAATTGCCGTGGTCATTCTACTCGACTGTTGGCGGCCAGCAGCATCCCTGACGATAGCTCCGGACAGGCTATACCCGCGTCGCTGCCGCAGCGCAAAGGGGGCTGTAATGATTCGAAGCTTGGATTTAGTTGCCACCTGCCGCCTCCTGACGTGTTTCGCGCTGTCGTCCGCGGCATCTGCTGCCGATGCGGCATCTAGCGCGGACCCGTGCGCGCCCCGAGGGGCAGTGCGCTATCTCTGCGGCATGCATCACCCCGAAGACCTGGTGCAGATTCCCAACACAGCGTGGATCCACGTCAGCGGCATGGGCGGGTCGCTTCCGGGCTCTCCCCCGGGTGCGGGCGACCTGTACCTGCTGAACGCCACGACCAGGCACTGGCATCCGATCGCACAGGCGTCGCTTGCGCGATCCGATTGCAACGGCAAAATATATGGTGATTGCCCTGGCCCGGATGCCACGGCCTTCGTTGCCCACGGGCTGGCAATCCGCAAGGGTGCGCGCGGGCGACGTACGCTTTACGCGGTAAATCACGGCGGGCGCGAAGCAATGGCGGTCTTCGCCATCGACGCGCGCGGCGCCGAGCCGAAACTGAGCTGGACGGACTGCGTCGAAATCAAGGACAGCGTCTGGCTCAATGCGATCGCCCCACTCCCCGGCGGCGGCTTCATCGTCGCCAGCACTTTCGATCCGCACGACGTGCAGGCGCGCGGCAGGATGACCAGCGGCCAGTGAGCCGGCGCAGTCTACGAATGGCAACCGGGGCGCGACGGCAGTGGCGTATCGACGACGGCAAAGCTCGACTTCCTGCCCGACAACATCGGGCACGCGCCGGACGACAGCCCGCTGGTGACGGGTCAGGTCGTCGATCCGAAGCAGCTGACGGACACGTGCTCAACCGGCAACTGCGCGCAAGATACCAGGGTCGTAAAGCTGGATCCGAACACCATGCGGGTGAAGGTGCTCGCGCAACTGCCCGCTAACGCGACTTACGGCGATGACCCGAGCGCCGTGCAGGTCGGCGATATGATTTTAATGGGCAGGTACCACGGCGATGCGGTAGCGTATAGGCAGGCCCCCAGGTAGCGCGCCGGTCACGGAGTCCATTGTGGAAATCAGCGCCCGCAATTTTGCTACCCGCCAACCACCCACATTCGCCAGCAAGCAGGCCGAGCGCACGCACATCCTGCAGCGCCTGGCCGCAACCTGCAGGATATTTGGCCGCCACGGTTACGCCGAAGGTCTGCTCGGTCACATTACCGCTCGCGACCCGGAGCACCCCGATCTGTTCTGGGTCAACCCGGTCGGCATCTCGATGCGCAACATTCAGGTCTCCCACCTGGTGCAGGCGAATCACCTGGGCGAAGTTGTCCAGGGCCAGGGCATGGTGAATCCGGTCGGGCTGCTGCTGCACACCGCACTTCACAAGGCGCGACCAGAGGTTGCCGCCGTGTGCCATGCGCACGCGCTGCACGGCTCCAGCTGGTCCGCGCTCGAACGCCTGCTCGACCCGATCACACAGGACTCGTGCATATTTTTCGAGAATCAGGCACTGATCGTCGAGCCGCGCGTGATACTCAACCCTGAATGCGCTGCGCAGTTTGCGGCAGCCTTCGGCAGCAAGCGGGTGGCCGTACACAGCGGCCATGGCATTTTCACCACCGGGCACAGCATCGATGAAGCGGCGTGGTGGTTTGTGCTGATGAATCACTGCTGCGAGGCGCAGCTGCTGGCCGAGAGCGCCGGTAGCCCGAAGCTGTGGCCGCCGGAGGACGCGCGCTGGCTTGCCTCGGTATTGGGATCGCCCATGTTCGGCTGGCTGTCGTTCCAGACGCTGTGGGACGAGATCATCGCCAGCGATCCGGATCTGGTGGACTAGCCGCAGCTGCTGCAGATTGCGCGTGACGGGTTTTGTCAGTGCACGCGCAGCACGATCCTGCCGAGCAGATGACCAGCCTCGAGACGCTGATGCGCCGCAGCCGCGTCGGCGAGCGCAAACTCCGCCGCGACCGGTACCTGCAGTTTCGCGGCTTCAACCGCTTTGTTCAGCCGCTCAAATTCGCGCCTACCGTCGCTGAAGCTGTACATCGTCACACGCAATCCGAAGCGCGGCTTCGGTGCGGGCTGCATGCCGTACAGATACGCTACCCTGCCCCGCCCGTCCGTCCTCAGCGCATCGAGACAGTGCTCGAGCGCATCGCCTCCAGCGAGTGACAGCACCGCATCGAAACCCTGTGGCGCAAAACTGCGGGCTACAGCTGCGATATCTTCAGTACGGCTGTCCACCACCCAATCGGCGCCCAGTCGCTTCACGAGCGCTACGCCCTGGCCAGCCAGGTAAAACCCAGGCCAGCAGCAAACAGGTAGTAGGCCCATTCGGCGCGCGGCATCATCAGGTATCACGCGATCAGCAGTGCGCGCGAGCCATACATCGCGGCCAGCACATATTTGCCGCGGTACCTGGCGACACAGGATCCTGCAAACAGGCTGCCCAAGATATTGGCGAGTCCGATGATCCCGAGCGACCAGCTCGCCACCGACGCCGGCAAGCCACACCGATTGACCTATGATCGGCTTCAGCCGCGTGACGCGGCTGCGGGTGAGCGGAGTTCAGCTTGCCGACCAGCGGCAACGCAGCCAGCACGGACACCGCCATCACCCACATCGAGCCCATCCAGCCGATGGACTGGATCAGCTTCTGAGCGAGCGGCGCACATATGAATTGTCCGAGCGAACCGCCCGAGTTGATGACACCAGAAGCCGCGGCGCGTGCCTCGGGCGGCAGCCGCCGCGTGGCGGCGCCGATCAGCACTGTGAGCCCGAAGCCCTCGTGCACCAGTGGCGTCAGTGCGCAGGCGGCCGCCAATACCAGGATGCCGGCGATCAGGATCGGCCGCGGGCGTCAGCGTGGCCGAGCTGATGGCAGAGTTAGGGCTGAGGCACGGCGGCTTCGATGACCATTTTCAGTCGCAGGATGCGTAGGCGGGCATAGCCTGCGCCACAGCCTTCAGGCAATCGACGGTCAAATGGCAGCAGCGAATCGCAGACCACCCGGATCACGCGGCGGCGCTGCGATCGATCATTGACAACTAACTTTCCGCGAAAAGTCGTGCCGCTGCTGGCAGCGGCTGCCCTTTGAGCGCACTGGCGACCGACGTGGCTCGCGAACCCGAGAGCCAGCCAGTCCGTAGAGCGTTCCTTGCCGGATTGTAGGACCTGGTCGGAATAATGTCCGGCCTGCAGGACACCGGAAACAATGCCCGCAACCGAAGGCGGGCCTTGGGCCAGCTCACGACGATGGTAGGCGGATTGGTATTGGCCAGGGCGACCGAAGGCGACGGACTATTCGATGAAATACTCGCGGCGGCGCGCATGCAATTGCGTGCGGCGCGTGGCAGGAAAAAACAGGCGCTGCAATCCGTTCAGTGAAGGGGACCCGGCGCACCCCTGGAGCGATCCGGCACGATGCCATTCGCGCGCAACTGCGCGACCGACTGGCGCTCCTGCCCGGCATGTTCCCGCAGCGTGGTCAGAATCGCCTGGAATCGCGAATCCTTGCGCAGCCCGGCGTAAGCGGGCTCATCTGCGAGACTGCTCCACCAGGAGAGCTGGTGGCGCTCCACCAGCGCACGGTGCAACACTGCAATGGCCTCGTCATTGCGACCCAGCAATGCCAGAACTACCGACCGCATCTGATCCAGCCACAGCGTACCCTTGCCGTACGCGGTTTCATCGTGGTCCGTGGCAGCGAGCGTGGCCTCGAGCAAGCGCCTGCCGCGCGCGGCCTGGTCGGTCAGCATCAACAGGTCACCGAGCCCTGCTGCATTGAGATACAGGGTGGAAGGGTCGCGCACTATGGGGCGATCGGCGGCATCCCACTCGGTTTGCGCGCGCTGGGCAAGTACCTCAATGGCCCGACCATATTGCCCCGTAGCGCGAGCGTGCATGCGCAATGCAGCGATGGTCGGTGGCTCCGACATGGGCGTGATTTGCCCTAGCGAAATGGCCCGATAGGCTTGAACGCCCGCGGCGAGCCATTGGTGGTGGGCCAGCAGCATGGTCTCCATGAGTACCGGGTCCGATGGCGACAACGTCTGCGCCAGTTGCTCGGCGGACTTCAAATCCCCTATCTCCAGATAAAGCTCCATCAGCATCTGCCGCGGCTGCGCGGCCAGCGGATCCGCCGCGACCACCTGTTCGGCCACCGCTATCGCCTTCGCGAAGCGGCCGTCCTGCCAGTACACTTCGGCCAGCCTTGAAAGTGCCAGTTCAAACAGCGGATCGATTCGCAGCGCATTTTGCAACTGCTTTTCGGCGCCGCCGATATCGCCGCGGCCATAGAGCAGAAAGGTGGCCTTCTCGACATCCAGACGCGGCTCCAGAGGGTCGAGCTTGAGCGCCCGGTCGATCAACTCAAGGGCTTCGCTGCTGCGCGCCGGATTCTCATAGACTACTGCGGCCAGTTCACCGAGAGCCTGCGTATTGCTGGGATTGATTTCCAGGGCCTTGCGAAAATCGCTTTCAGCGGCGGACGAGTCCGTGAAGGCATGCACGTAACCGCGTTCGGCGTAGGCGCGATCGTCCTTGGCATTCAGTGTCAACACACGGTCGAGAAGTGCCAGCGCATCGGTCAGCACCTCGCGAAACTGTCGCTCGTGATCAGGGCCCGTGCCGAACTCCGCAGTCCCCACATTGGCGCTCGCCAGCAACACCATCGCGTCGGTGTAATTGGGATCCAGCGCAATGGCACGTGCAGCATGGCCGGCGGCCGTCTTGAAATCGGCAACGCGGAAGGATTCGAGCAGGCGGGTCCCTTGCAGGTACTCAAGATAGGCCTCGAATGAGGTCGATTTTTGCTGACCGGGCACCACGCCGGGCTGCAAGCTGATCCTGAGTGCACGCGCGACCTCCAGTGCAATGGCGTCCTGCAACTCGAATACATTCTGCGGCGTCTTGTCGAATTGCATGGACCAGACGCGCCCGCCGGATTGCGCGTCGACCAGCTGCGCGGTCACGCGCAGCCGCTGGTGATCGCGTTGCACGCTGCCTTCCAGCACGTAGCGTGCGCCCAGCTTGCGGCCGATATTACGTACATCTTCGTCATGCCCCAGGAATGAAAATGACGAGGTCCGTGCAATCACGTCGAGGTTGTCGAAGCTCGCAAGCTGATGCAGCAGCGCGTCGGGAATTCCCAAAGCCAGAACGTCATCATCGGAATCGCCATTCAGGTCCTTGAACGGCAATACCGCTATGGATCGTGGCGCTGCCGGCTGGCCATTCGCAGACGACGTCGCCGGACTGTTGAACCAGCGACCCCACATTAGCGAGCCGAGCGCCACGGCCAGCGCCACGAGCACGAGCAGCGCCACTGCGATGACAACGGGTCGGCGCGGCGCGGTGGCCGTATTGTCGGCAATCGCCGCCGACTCATGCAGCGGCTCTGCCGCGCACGCGAGCCGGTAGCCCCTGCCCCGCACGCCGGTGATATAGCGCGGCTCCTGCGGATCATCCCCCAGGGCACTGCGCAGCAGCTTGACGCGTTGCGCGACGGTCTCGAGATTGACGACGACCTTTGGCCATACCTGCCGCATCAGCTCGTCGGTGGTGACGACATTGGGCGCTGCACGTACCAGCGCAACCAGCAGATCGAAGCTCAGCCGCGGCAGTGGCAGTTCCGTGCCGTCACGTGTGGTGATGGCGCGGCCAAGGTCAATGCTCAGGTCTCTCGCGCGGTAACCGGTGACCTTTAAGGCGGGCGCCGCATCAGCGCCGCTCGTCGGAGGCTGCACAGTCTGGTATCGCGCCAGCCTGTCGTCGGCTGATGAAGCTGTCGATCGCCGCTTCGGCGTCTCTGCTCTGGTGGTAAGACATCTGCAATTGGCAGCTCGTCAGCAGCGGCGCGTTGGCAGCCCTGTGGTCTGACAACTGCACTACCGCGAGTACAGCGGGCGCGGCATGTGCGTTGGCGAAGTGCGTACGTATCGATGCGGCATCGTCGGGCGCCGCCAGCACGAGATCGGTTCGATGATCGCGCAACGCGCTGGCGAGCGCAGTGTCGCTATCGATCACGCGAACGCTGTGCCCTGAGCGCTCCAGTCGATCGGTCAGGTGCGCCATCCTGTCGAAAGATCGCAGCACCGAATCCGGGCGTGCAAAGAACAGGATCTGCGCCAGATAGTGATCGGCATGGATGCGGGCGAATGGCGCGCCACCACCGATCCCCACGAGTTTGTCGCCGCAGGCCAGTACCCAGGGGTTCACGGCCATCAACAAAACTCCCAGCAGGAGTCCGCGTGTGACTTTGGGTCGCATGTCAGTACCCTCACGTGAGATCAGCGATGAGCATACTCTCCCGGCGGCGAGGGCGCCAAGCCACTGCTGCAACAGCCTCCTCAGACACGACCAGGCTGCCGCCAGGCGTGATCCGGCAGCAGCCGTCGGTCAGGCGTGATCGCCCGGCAACTGCATTGGCATCGCTTTCGTCAATCGTCTTTGGCGCCGTGAGCCGGGCAACGCTCGAATTGCAGCACCGGCAGGCCGCTGGGAACGCTGCGCGGCGCCAGCTTGCAAAGGTTCTCGCGCCTGGCGCGCTCATCCAGCAGGCCGTCACGCACGAAGGCCACGAGATTGCGAAATTCCTCTGGACTCAGATCAATCGGCGTTGCCAGCAGGGGGTCGAGTTTCGCCAGCACCGGCGCCATCGGTCCGAGCGGTAGCGTGAGATCGTTGTCCACACCCGCGCTGATAGGATCGTAGTCGCGTACCGACATGCGCACGTCCAGATGATGGCGGATCGCGTCCGTCAGTCGCGTGAAGGCGCCATTGTGGAAGAAGGCCGGCTGCAGCGCGGCGTTGCGTAGCGGCGAGCTGCGAAACTTGTAGCGGTCGGCCGGGTTGCCCGTGATCTGCTCCAGGCCGAAGTCCTCGTTCTGGCCGGAGCCATCGAAGATCACATTGCCCTTGCCCACACCGAACGCTGGTGCCAGCTGAGGCACACCGATATCGTGCATCGCGAAATCGCTGAACATCTCGTTGGACTTTCCAGCCACGGCGTGACATTGCACGCAGCCACCCTTGCCGAAGAACACCAGCGCTCCACGCTTCTGCGATTCGTTCATTGCCGCCGTCTCGCCACGGGCGTAGCGATCGATGGGCGCATTGGCAAAAATCAGTGTGAATTCAAACTCGGCGATGGCGCGTGCGAACATGCTGAAGTCGATCGGCGCTCCGGTCGCCACCGAGGGAAACAGTGCGCCAAACTTTGCGCGGTAGGTCGGTGTTGAATTCAGGCGCTCGAGTACCGCCTGGCGAATCGGCTCATTGCGAAAGCCGCTGGCGTCCGACGCCGGAACGATCGAGCCCAGGCCGTCATCGAACTGGTCGAACTCCGGCCCGATGGTACCTCGGGTTCCGGTGAAGCCCGCCACTTCGACCAGTTCGGTTGGCGGCATGTGCCCCTGCGCGATCAGCAGGTGCGTAACGATCGGATCGTGCGGTGGAAAGCGGCTGGTGCCTTCAGGCAGCGGAAAGCTGAAGCCGGCGGAGTTGTCGAATGGATCGCCGGAGAGTGCCGCGAAGCGCCCATTCCACATCAGCTTCGGATAGAACGCCGTATTGGCGGCCGAGGGTGTGCGGCGCTGGTTGCGCGGGCCAGCGCGATTCGGTCCCACCAGGTTGTTGTTCTGGATGCCGATCGCCATCGACTGGCTGTCGCCGAAACCCGTGGCGGGCGAATGACAGCCGCCGCAGGTGTTGTCGGAATGCAGCCCCCCGCTCTTGTCGAACCACAGCAGCCGGCCGAGGTCGGCAAGCCTGGGGTTGACCGGCCGGCCCAGACGCGCCGGCAGACTGGCCTCCACTTTGCCGGTGAACCCGGCCGTGCGCAGCGCGCCCTGCAGCCTTGAATCGAGCTCATTGGCGCCCCAGGCTGCACAGGCCAGCGCCAGACCCAGGCTCAGTACCATCATCTCTATCGCATGCTTTCGATTGCCGTGTGCCACATTAATCTCCTCAACCTCGGTTTATGTGGAAAGGTGTGAGCGATTCCACCGTCCCACCAGCTCGCCCGCGGCAACGCGGGTGAGCTGGCAGGAGGGCGCCGGGCTAGGGGATCCGCGGGTTTTCCAGCGTGAAGATCCCGTTCGGATTCCGGAAGTAAAGCCAGGCGTTTACGGTCCAGAAAGGCACGGGCTCATCGTTGTGCCAGACATCGAGGCTACCGGCGAAGCCTGCGGGGGCCGGGCCATCCGCCGGCATGCAGGCGAAGGGAATCGCGTACTCAAGCGACACCAGCTGCAGCTGGGTTTTGCCGGGCAGAAAGGCGTACAGCAGAATTTCAGGGTACTTCGGGTCGAACTTGCAGTCGAGGTACTTCGGGTTCAGATAGTGGTAACCCTCCCCCGGTACCGAAGGACCGGCCTGGAAATACCCGTCGGCAATTGCCACGGCGACATCCCGGTATTTTTCGGTGGCTTCCTTGGCCGCCTCCAGCTGCTCTTCGGTGCGCTCCGACAGTCTCAGCGTGTCGGACGAACTGAGGATGCGCTCACCGGCGGTAGCCGGCGCACTAGCGGCAATCAGCCACGCCGAGCCCAGCAGGGCCGTGCACGCTGCGGCCGTACATGATTGGTAAAAGCTTTTCATAGGACACCTCTTTTCCAGACTGGTTGAATGGGTTGATCACACGAGCGGTTCCCTGCCGCTCGGTGCCCATCGTCTGGATGTGGGCCATAGCCCGCATGAAGGTATCGGGAAGATTCCGGTAAGGCTTCGTGAATTCAGCCTGGTCCGCGGGTCGCAGTGCAGTCGATGGCCTGGCCCGCCTGCCGGTTGCTGATAAACCGCTCTATAGATTGCACGACGTCCATGCCCTGACTGGCCGAGGCCTGCAGCACGCAGCTCGCCGCGCCGGCATTGGTATCGGCGGCAGCGCCGGCGACGGCTACCAGTGACAGCACCAGGGGAGCCGCCATATCACCCGACAATCTTGAGCGCAATGCCGTGGCGTCCGCAGGTTCAGCCAGTACCAGATCGGTGCGGCTGGCGTGGATCGCGCCGTCCAGATCCCTATCGTTGTCGATGACATGCACCGTGTGACCAGAGCGCTCCAGCCGGCGGCTCAATCCTGCCTCCCTGTTGAAAGAACGCAAGCCCGAATCAGGCCGGGCGAACAGGATGATCTGACCGGTTGAGTGGCCCGAATGAATGCGCTCAAACGGCACGCCGAACTTGTCGCCGCATGCCGGGCAGGCCTGAAGCGCTGGCGCCAGCGCCAGGCCTATTGCGCTCATCAGCGCACCCAGCAGGAATCGGGCTTGCATGGTTGCGCCCTCAAAGTTGCGGTTCGCCGAGCATACTCCGGCGACTTCTCGGCAGCTATCGCGGCTCTTGGTGCAGCAGTCCGTCCACCTGTGTAGAGTCACACGTTCGTCGCATCCGGCCGCCGTGCGGCAGAGTTCCACGACACAGGGGTTGCGCATGAAGCGTATAGACGGGCACCTCGGAATAATGTTCCTGCTCATGGTGCCGTCCCTTTCCTGGGGGCAGGCCTGGTTGCCCGACGCGGGCTCCACCAGTGTCAGCATCGTTCACAACGATGCCGAAACCAACGAGCACTACCTGCCCAACGGCAATGAAATCGACGTCGGCCACACGCGGGTATTCAGCGAGACCCTGGCGGTGGCCTACTCGCCCTCGGATCGCTGGCTGATATCCGCCAGCGTCCCGTATGTGCGGGCGGGCTATCACGGCACCCATCCGCACCCCGGCACCAACATCGACGATGGCAGCTATCGCACTACGTTCACCGACTTGCGGGTCGAGCTGCACTACCAGGTGCTGGAACAACCCTGCGCCTTCTCGCCCTACGTGGCACTTGTGGTGCCGACACATCACTACCCGTCACTCGGTCATGCCGCGCCCGGCCGCGATCTCAGAGAGCAGTGGCTCGGATTTTTTCTGGGCAAGAGCCTCGATAAATGGCTGCCGCGAACTTATATCCAAGGAAGGTACAGCTACGTGTTCGCCGAGCAGCTAGCCGGTGTGTCACACAACCGCACCAACGCGGAAATGGAGTTGGGCTATTTCATCGACCCCAGGTGGAGCGTGCGCGTGCTGGCTTCCTGGCAGCACACCTATGGCGGAATCAATGTACCGGTACCGCTGAGCAGCCGGTACTACCCCTATCACGATCGACTGGCCGCCGAACGCTACTTCCAGGCGGGCGGCGGTGTCTCCGCGTCAGTGGGCACGAGTTCGAACGCTTTTTTGATTTACAAGCGGGCTTTGAGTGGCGCGAATGGCCACCGGCTCAGCAACGGCTTCACGCTCGGCTTTACGCATTCGTTTACACGTACAGGGTAGCATCGTGTCCACACTCACCGCGGCAAACACTCGCAGCGTCTCTGCAGAACTCGAGCGGATATTCGCCCTGCAGCAGGCCCATCAATGGGAGGTGAAGGCCACGAGCGCCGAACAACGTAAAGCAAAACTGCGCAGGTTGAAATCGGCCGTGGAAGCTCACGCCGATGAGATCGTGGCCGCCGTGAAACAGGATACCCGCAAACCCGAAGGCGAAATCAGAGTTACAGAGCTGCTGAATGTCACTGGCAATATCGACAGGAACATCAATAACCTCGATGAGTGGATGAAACCGGTCGAAGTGGTGCCATCGCAGAACAAGAACGACCGGGCCAGAATCGTCTGCGAAGCGCGCGGGGTATGCCTCATCCTGGGTCCCTGGAATTTTCCGCTTGGGCTGGTGATGGGCCCGCTCGCGGCGGCCATTGCCGCGGGCAACTGCTGCATTGTCAAGCTGACCGACTTGTGTCCGGCCACAGCGCGGGCAGCCGCCCGCACCATCAAAGAGACCTTCGCGGAAAACGAGGTCGCCGTGTTCGAAGGGGGCGTCGATGTAGCCACTGCCTTGCTCGAGCTCCCTTTCAGCCATATTTTCTTCACCGGCAGCACCCGGGTAGGCAAGCTGGTGATGGCGGCAGCGGCGAAGCATCTGGCCACCGTCACCCTGGAACTGGGTGGCAAGTCGCCCGTGATCGTCGATGAAGGCGCCGACCTGAAGAAGGTTGCGGGCGATCTGGCGGCGGCGAAGCAGTTCAACGGCGGACAGGCCTGCATCTGCCCCGACTACGTTTTCGTCAAGAGCCAGCAGCAAGAAGACCTGGTTCAGGAATTCAGATCCAGGGTAAAGCAGAACCTGTACACGGAAGACGGCAAGATCAAGAAGGACAATATCGCCCAGATCGTCGATGCCAGGAATTTCACCCGCATCAAGCAGCTCTTTGACGATGCTGTCAGCAAGGGCGCCAAAGTTGCCGTTGGCGGCACGCTGGAGGCCGCCGACCGCACCGTCCATCCGACCATGCTCACGGGCGTCACACCTGACATGCAGATCATGCAGGAAGAGATTTTCGGGCCGATTGTGCCGGTGCTGACCTATCAGCTTCTCGACGAGGTCATCGGCCATATCTCGAGTCGTGGCAAGCCTCTGGCACTCTATATCTATAGCAACAATCAAAAGAACATCGACAAGGTGCTCAGCAGAACCTCCTCGGGTGGCGTGACAATCAACGGATTCTTTTCGCACTACCTGGAAAACCAGCTGCCCTTTGGTGGCGTCAACCAGAGTGGCATGGGCAGCTATCACGGCTACTTGGCTTTAAAGCTTTCTCGCATGAGCGCGCTATCTACATTCAGGAGAATCGATAGCGCGGTCCCGCAGCTACGACCGCCAGGTCTCGAACACCTCGGACATCAGTTCGCTCCATACAGCAACATACGCGTCTATGTCGTCCGTCGCCGCCGGAAGTCCGACAATCGGGCCCGCCCACACTCCGAAATCCCAGATCCCACGATTTGCCAGATAGAGTCGCTGCAGGTCACGCAGTGGCGGAAGATCGCTCTCTGCCACCTCCCGGGAATTCTTCGGACAATTAGTGGAATGGCAGCACCAGACGCGCGTGCCGATCTGAAAGATCGACCACGGCAGTTGCAGTTGATCAAGAGTCCCGCGTAAACCGCCCACGAGGCGGCCGGCCAGCTGTGTTGCATGATCGTAGGCCTCGACCGTCATCACGGATTCAAGATTTGCGCGGCACGCAGCCATCGATACCGCGTTGGCAAACATCGTCCCACCCAGGGCGGGCTCATCGACTGGAACCTGCAACTGTTCGTGCCCTCCTGCCGTGGGTTCAAGCACACACGCCAGTTGCTCTGAGATTCCGTACGCAGCCAGCGGAATGCCGCCCGCCATAGATTTCCCGATCACCAGCGCGTCAGATTCAAGATTCCAGAGGCGCGACAGTCCACCAAAACTGCAAGCTTGTGTTTGCGTCTCATCAATGGCGAGCAGCGTCCCATATTTGGCTGCCAGGGAGCGCAAATCGCGATGGAAGTCGGCGGACGGTGAAATCAAACCGAAGTTCGTCATGGCCGGTTCGGTGAGGATCAGCGCGACTTCGCCAGAGCACAGCGCGCGCTCCACTGCGGCCAGATCGTTGAACGGGGCGATCAGTGTATCCCGCACTTCCTCGGCCTGGACGCCGCGGTACTCGGGTACTACATCGCCATTCGATTCGGCAGCAAGCAGTGACGCCACATGACCGTGGTACTTCCCTCGAACAACAACACTTTCTTCCTGCGACTCGCGAGGCGCGCCAACAGCAGCAGTTCCGCATTCGCCTGACTGGCTGTGATCGTGAACTGCCACTTGGGCTGACGATACCTTCGTTGAAGTTCTTCGGCCACCCAGATCGAATCGTCAGTACCTAGCTGCAGATTCGATCCGCGTGCCATCTGGCGGCAGGTAGCAACGATCGTCGGCGCGGGATTGTGGCCGCAGAACGCCGCGGTGATACCCAGATTGAAATCTCTGTAGTGATTTCCGTCGATGTCGGTGAAGTGAATACCAGTGGCTTCGGCGACGAAAAAAAGTGCGTGATGGTACAGGGAAGTCATCCAGGACATCGGCACGCCGCGCGGCATTGATCGACGTGCGCGCTCTAATACCGCTTGCGACTTGGGCCGCATAGCAAGGAACCGCTGGTTCTCGCGCTGCGTCAGCTGAGAAACGCGATCAAGGTTGACCTTTTGATCGATGCCCATTTTGCCCTCGGGTAGTACCGCGGCACCGAGTCGTCCACCGATGTATTATGCATACCAGCACGGGATCGCACGAATCTGAACCCATTTGCACCACGCCGCGTAGTTTGCTTTGGCGCGGCGGCGGAATCTGCGTGCTGCTGTTGGCAGCATTCGGCTGCTTCTGGTTCCTGCGGCGCGATGCCGCCGGCTGCCTGGGTTTTGATCGAGCCTACTACACCAACTACTACTGGCCGCGCCGTCACGAAGTCCTTCTGCACGTGTCGGCCGGCGCGGTTGCGCTGTGTACAGGCCTGATCCAGATCTATCTGGGCCTTACCGGGCGTACGCGCCGCCTGCACCGTTGGTTGGGCAGGATCTATCTCATCGGTGTCGCTGCCGGCGTCGTGGCCGCAGGGTTGCTGGTCAGCCAGATCCCCATCTCACTATACAGCCTGGGTCTCGTTGGGCTGGCAGGTTCCTGGGTCACCACGACGTTGATCGCGTACCTTGCCGTGCGACGCGGAAATCTTGCGCTGCACCGCGCCTGGATGATCCGTAGTTACATCGTCACCTTCGCGTTCGTCACGCTGCGAGTTCTGTAAAACATCATGATGGGACTCGGCATCGCCGATGAGGACAATGGTGTGGCGATTGCCGCATGGGTAAGCTGGACTATCCCACTCTTGCTGGCGCAACCATTGTTGCGGTCGCAGCGACTCTGGGCGCCGCGGAATCTTTGACCCAGACGGGTGCCTTGGGATTCTGGCCCACCCCGAACCCGCGAAATAATATCCGCAGCACCAGTGAAACAGCCATGTCGAAAGCCAATCTCGCGCTTGGAGCAGTAGCCGTTGCGGCTCATGCCTATGTGTTGTTGTTACTTGCCGTGCTGCCACTACTACGGCCCGAGTACAGCGTCGTCCACACCTGGATCAGTGCCTATGCAGTCGGGCGACTTGGCTGGTTGATGACGTCGGTTTTCGTCGCCATGAGTCTAGGTGCGCTTGCACTGCTCATCGGCCTGGCTCGCCTTGGGCCCGTCACCTGCATGCGTTGGGTCGGCTGCGTGCTGCTTACAGTCTTCGTGGCAGGCGCGCTACTTGCGGCAGTATTTCCAACTGATGCGCCGGGCGCGGCGCATTCGGCTCGCGGAGAAATCCATTCAATCAATGCCCTGGTAAACTTCAGCTCGGCAATGCTGGCAGCGCTGTTCCTCTCTGCCAGTTTTGGCAGAGACACGCGTTGGCGGTCATTTCAACCGCTGGCGCTCGTGATCGCCGCAACCAGCGTCGCGGCCTTCGTAATCCTGTTCGCCGCAGCTGCTCGGGGTTGGTACTGGGTCGGCATCGCGAACCGGGCTTTCGC
The DNA here is from genome assembly GCA_043752035.1 of Gammaproteobacteria bacterium. GTDB lineage: Bacteria > Pseudomonadota > Gammaproteobacteria > Steroidobacterales > Steroidobacteraceae > FEN-1191. The sequence continues at coordinate 862 of JAYUZE010000069.1, read as the reverse complement.
CGCGGCACTCATGGGGTGGCTGCTGCTCGCTTCGATAACGCCTGCGCGCGGTGGCGCGTGGGAGTTGAGCCACCAATCCGGCAATACCCGCCCGGATTATTCGCCAGATACTGCTGGTGGCAGTCGGCGTTGAAGAAGTTTTCTGCACGGATACCACGCGTGAACCCTTGTCGAGGGGCTTGCCAGCGGGTGTCTGATTGTTTAGTGCCCAATACGGGCAGCGAGGATCCCTCAGCCGGGAACGCACGCTAGCCGCGGCGTCGGCCGCTCAATTCGTCCCGGTGCGTGTCGAGGAATGCGGCCAGCATGTCTACCACGGCACGGATGCGCGCTGAATTGCGCGCGGTCTCGTGGTAGACGATCCAGCCGATCGCGCTGGCGATGGGGTCGGGAAATACATGCACCAGCTCGGCGTAACTCTCGCCGGTGTAGCACGGCAGCACGCCGATGCCGCCGCCGGTGGTAATGAGTCCGACGGCCATCTCAGTGCTGTCAACGCGCGTAGCAGGCGCGCCTTTGCTCGCATAGTCATCAATCCATGCAAACCACGGCAGGTGCAGCATGTGTTCGTCGTACTGAATCAACCGGTGGTGGCTGAGCTCTTCGGGTTTCACGGGCAGTCCGTAGCGCGCCACGTAGGCCTTGGACGCGAATACGCCGAATCCAATTTCAAAGGCCTGACGGGCAATCAGGTCAATCTCCTTCGGCCGCACCATGCGCAGCGCGATGTCCGCCTCGCCCCTGGCAAGGTCGATGATGTGCTTGGCGGCGGTCAATTCTATCGAGAGGTGTGGGTATTTTTCGGCTGCGATCAGCTGCAGCGGCATCAGCGTGCGAAGCATGGAGGGCACGACCGAGACCC
>JAYUZE010000068.1:0-7922 GCA_043752035.1 Gammaproteobacteria bacterium | reverse complement strand
GCAGGAGGATTCGATCGCCAGGACTCTCATCGGCCGGGTATTCATGTGTCGGTCGGTAGTATGACTGAGGGCGGGATCGCCTCCCAGCCCGCCCGGCTGCCGGAGCACCCGCGGACTGGCCGCCGTCCGCCAGACACCACAATCGCAGGGCGGCGTGATAGTCGCGTGACACCTTTGCGTTCCGATAGCGAACTACAGATTGGGAATGGCAGATCCTAGGCAGGTAGACCCATGTCTTCTACGCACGCAGCCGCGGACAATGCGGTCGATACGCCGCCAGCGGCGCGCCGGGTACTGGTAATCGAAGACGATCGCGATATCGCCGGGCTGCTGGCCCTGCACCTGCGCGACCTGGGTTGCCGACCGCAACTGGTCGACGACGGCAGAACTGGCCTGGCGCTCGCCCAGCAGCCGCCGGGCTGGAATCTGCTCGTGCTCGATCTGCAATTGCCCGGCATCGACGGCCTGGAGATTTGCCGCCAGGTGAGAGCCCAGAACGCCTATACGCCGATCATCATGCTGACCGCGCGCGCCAGCGAATCGGAACGCGTGCTCGGCCTGGACACGGGCGCCGATGACTACCTGACCAAACCCTTCAGCGTGGTGGAATTCGCAGCTCGGGCCAAAGCCTTGCTGCGCAGGGCCGAACGACTGGGAAAGCCGGCCGCGGTCGAGCTGCGCATCGTGCGCCACGGCGATCTGCACATCGATCTCGACCGGCGGCTGGCGCAGCGTGCGGGGTATGCGCTTGATCTGACCGCGCGGGAATTCTCGCTGCTCGCCTTTCTGATGCAGCGCCCCGGGCGTGTGTACACGCGCGCGCAGCTGCTTGATCAGGTATGGGGTTCAACGCATGACGCCTTCGAACACACAGTCAACTCACATATCAATCGCCTGCGCGCCAAACTCGAAGTCGACGCCTCGCAGCCACAGTACATCGTGACGGTGTGGGGCGCAGGCTACCGCTTCACTGCCACACCACCAGCAGCGGCGGCAAACGTGCCGTGAAAGCCCTGCACGTGCGGCTGACACTGGCTTTTGCCGGCTTGTTGCTGGTGCTTGGCGCCTGCCTGATGGTGCTGCTGGAGCGCAGCAGCGATCGCTACGCCGACGAGCTGCGCCAGCGCCTCGACGCCGGCATAGCCATGTACGTGGTGCGCGAACTGGCTCTGCTGAAGAACGGTCACCTCAACCAGCCGGCAGTGCGCGAACTCGCCAATCGCGCCATGACCGTAAATCCATCGGCCGAGGTATATCTGCTGGACAGCGACGGGCGCGTGATAACTACTGTAGTCCAGCACGATCGTGTGCTCAGGCAGCAGGTGAATCTGCAACCCATTCGCAGTTTTCTGCGCGCGCCGGAGCAGCGACCGATCTATGGCGACGACCCGGCCAGCCGCGCTGGGCGGCGCGTGTTTTCGGTAGCCGAGGTACGCGACCGCGACCGACTCGACGGCTATCTGTACGTCGTACTGGGAGGTCAGCCCGAGCGCTCGATTGCGCAGCGCCTGCACAGCAGCTACGCGCTGCGTGTTGCCAGCATCGTTCTGGCTGTCGCCATCTTCGCGACGCTGGCGGTAGGCGCTGGACTGTTCGCAGTGCTGACCCGACGATTGCGCCAGCTCGACCGCACCATGACAGACTGGTCGGCCCGATTCCCGGCCGAGAGCGCCCAGTTTTTCCTGCCGGCGGCTGGCGCTGATGAAATCGGTGCACTGACGCAGCGCTTCGCCGGCATGTCTGGGGCTATCGAGAGGCAGATCGCCGAGCTTCAGGGCACCGATGACTTGCGGCGCGAATTGATCGCCAATGTTTCACATGATCTGCGTACGCCGCTGGCGACGCTGCGTGGGTACATTGAGACGGCACTGGTGGGCGGCGCCGGGCTGCCGGCCGAGCCACGCGAACACCTGCGTATTGCCTTGCGCCAGGCCGACCATCTTGGCCGATTGATCGATTCGTTGTTCGAGCTGGCGCGCCTGGAAGCGGGCATCGTGGTGCCGTGCATCGAACCGACAAACATCGCCGAGTTGCTGCAGGACGTGGCGCAGCGCTTTCGCATATTTGCAGCGGCCCGCAATGTCGAGTTACAAATATTTCAGGATGCGCGGGACACGGTGGTCCTCGCTGACGTTGGCCTGATAGAGCGCGCGCTCGGCAATCTGATGGACAACGCGCTGCGCCACACAGCGCACGGCGGCCAGGTGCGCATTGAAATGACCGTCGAAGCTCAATTGGCGCGTATTTGCATTGCCGATACCGGCGAGGGTATCGACGCCGCCCATGTCGGACGCGTATTCGAACGCAACTACAGCCTGCGTGCACCAACTGACCGCACGCGTGCCGGCCTCGGCTTGTCGATCGTCAAACGCATCATCGATCTGCACGGCCAACAGCTGAGCATAAGCTCGCGGCGCGGCGTGGGTACGACCATCGAGTTCACGCTGGGACGGGCGTCGGGCGCGCCGCAGTCCCCGGCGCAGATCGCGCCGCTGGCGCGCACGGCGTGATATCGGCGTGAGATTTCGCCAGCAGTGTGTGAGCGCCCACAGTGGGCAGCACAGGAGTAGCACGATGAGCAACACATTCATGGCCCGGATCGCGGCCGCCGCGCTGGTGGCGTCGGCGTTGGCCGCCGGCACGGCCTCAGCCACCACGCTGTACACGCAAACCAACGATGCCGGCGGCAATGCAATCCAGATGTTTCGCGCCGGCGCGAACGGCGAGCTGACGACCGCCGGCACGGTGAGTACCGGTGGACTCGGCACCAGCGCCGGCCTCGGCAACCAGGGTGCACTGGCGCTGGCACCTGACGGCCACTGGCTGTTTGCGGTAAATGCCGGCAGTAACGACATCAGCGTGTTTGCTTTGGGCTCGGGTGCGCCTGCGCTGGTCGCTCGTGTGCCGTCGGGCGGCACCCGTCCCGTCAGCCTGACTGTGCACGAAGATCTGCTGTATGTCCTCAATGCAGGCGGCGGCGGCAACATTGCCGGCTTTCGCATCGGCGGCAACGGTCGCCTTGGGGTAGTCTCAGGGGCTACCCGCCCACTAAGTTCGGCGAGCGCCGGTGCCGCGCAGATCGCCTTCGACAACACCGGCGATGCACTGGTGGTGACCGAAAAGGCTACCAACCGGATTTCCGTGTATGAGATCGATCACGGGCGCGCGCGCGGACCAAAGTCCTATCCGTCCAATGGCAGCACGCCATTCGGCTTCGGTTTCGATCGGCGCAACACGCTGGTGGTAAGCGAAGCATTCGGGGGCGGCGCGAACGCCTCAGCGGTGTCGTCTTATGACCTGACCGACGAAGGCGAGCGCCTACAGCTCATCGACGGTTCGGTGCCGACCGCACAGACCGCAGCCTGCTGGGTCATCATGGCGCGTCATGGTCGCTATGCCTATACCACTAACACCGGCTCGGGTACGGTGACCGGCTTTGGCATCGATCGCAGCGGCAGGCTGGCGCGCCTGAGCGCGGACGGGCGCACGGGCGTGACCGGCGGGGCCCCGACCGATGGCACGACCAGCCCGGATGGCACTACGCTATTCGTGCTTTCACCATCAATCGGAACGGTTACCAGCTTTCATGTGGCGGCCGATGGTGCCCTCCAATACCAGGCGGCGGTAGCAGGCACCGCAGCGACTGCTACCGGCCTGGTGGCACGCTAACGAAACAAAGGCCGCACGCGCGCGGGGGGGGGGTGGCGCCCTCCCCGCAGGCACGGACCGGCCGTGGCACTGGCCGCAAATAGGCCTCGCCAAGCAGGCTTTGCCTTTTGGCGCCGCTGACTTTAGAATCGCGGCCCCTGTCTGTCTGGCCAGAACCAAACAGCTATTCGAATCAAGAGGTTGAGTTCGATGCCGAGCGTTCGAATCCGCGAGAATGAGTACTTTGACGCCGCCCTGCGCCGCTTCAAGCGCGCCTGCGAAAAGGCCGGCGTGCTCGCCGAACTGCGCCGGCGCGAGTTCTATGAAAAGCCCACGCAGGAGCGCAAGCGCAAGAAAGCCGCTGCGGTCAAGCGTCACATCAAGCGCGTCTCACGCGATTTCGTGCGCGCCGCGCGCTGACGCGCGTGCCGCTCAAGGCCCAGATCCAGGAAGACATGAAGGCGGCGATGCGCGCCGGCGAGAAATCGCGCCTGGCGACCATCCGCCTGATCATGGCGGCCATCAAGCAACGCGAAGTCGACGAACGCATCGAACTCGATGATGCGCAGGTGCTGAGCGTCATCGACAAGATGGTCAAGCAGCGGCGCGAGTCGATCGTGCAATTCGAGGCCGGCGGCCGTGCCGACCTGGTGGCGAACGAAAACGCCGAACTCACGCTGCTTTCCGCCTACCTGCCGGCGCAACTGTCGGTTGCCGAGCTCGAGGCGATGATCAACGAAGCCATCGCCGCGAGCGGTGCCACTACGATCAAGGACATGGGCAAGGTCATGGCCGCCATCAAGGCCAAGGCCGCTGGCCGCGCCGACATGGGCGCCGTCGGCGCCCGCATCAAGGCGCGCCTCTCGGGCTGAAGCTGTGCGCGCGCCGCGCCGCGTCCCGGCGGCGGCGCTAGTCTAAACTCGCGCCATGGCCGGCCGCATCCCACAGACTTTCATCGACGAGCTGATCGCGCGCGCCGATATCGTCGAGATTGTCGGCAGCAGGGTGCCGCTGAAAAAAGCCGGCCGCGAGTACAAGGCCTGTTGTCCGTTCCACGACGAAAAGACGCCTTCCTTCTGGGTCAGCCCCGACAAGCAGTTCTACCACTGCTTCGGCTGTGGCGCGCATGGCACGGCGCTCGGCTTCCTGATGCAGTACGAGCAGCTGCCGTTTCCGGAGGCGGTTGAAGAGCTCGCTGGCAGGCTGGGGCTCGAGGTACCGCATGAGGGCAGCAATGCGCCGGCACAGCGCGGCCAGGAAGAACTCACCGATCTGCTGGGCCGGGTCGCGCGCTTTTACCAGGAATGCCTGCAGTCGAACCCGCGCGCAACCGCTTACCTTACGGGGCGCGGCCTCGAGAGCGCCACATTCGAAAGATTCCGCATCGGCTACGCGCCCGACTCCTGGAACGAAGTGCTGCGCCGCTTTGGCGCCACTGAAACTGCGCGCAAAGCGCTGCAGTCCACAGGGTTGATCATTGAGCGCGAGACGCCGCGCGCCGGCAGCGAACCTTGCTATGACCGGTTCCGCGATCGCATCATGTTTCCAATTCGCGATCCGCGCGGCCGCGTGCTGGGTTTTGGCGGGCGGGTGCTGGATGGCGGTGAGCCCAAGTATCTCAATTCGCCGGAGACCGAGCTGTTTCACAAGGGCCATGAACTCTATGGCCTGCACGAGATCCGCCTGGCGCGCACCAGCCTGCAGCGCCTGCTGTTCGTCGAGGGCTATATGGACGTGGTGCGCCTGCATCAGGCCGGCGTGGCCTATGCCGCGGCGACGCTCGGCACCGCGACCACGCCTGAACACCTGCGCCGCGCGTTCCGCCTGGTGAGTGAAGTGGTGTTCGCTTTCGATGGTGATCGCGCCGGACGCGCGGCGGCCTGGCGCGCGATGCAGAACGCCCTGCCCGAAGCGCGCGAGGGCCGCGAGCTGCGATTCCTGTTCCTGCCCGATGGCGAAGATCCCGATTCGCTGGTGGGCCGCGAAGGCCGCGCGGCATTCGAAGCGCGCCTGGCCACGGCGCTGCCGCTCTCGGAATACCTGATCGTGCAGCTGCGCGAACAGGCCGATGTCTCGCACGCCGACGGCCGCGCGCGCTTCGTATCGCTCGCGCGGCCGCTGCTGGCGAAAGTGCCGCCGGGCGTCTATCTGGAATTGCTGCGCGGGCGTGTCGCCGAGGAGATCGGCCTCGGCAGCGGGCGGCTTCGTGAATTGCTGGAAGATGAATCTGATCCCGGCTACGCGGCACATGCGCGCGATGCCCGCGCCGGCGCCGATGCGCAGCGCGGTGGCAACGCCGCGCGCGCCGCGCGCGCGCGCCGTGCAGCCAGTGGCAGCGCTGGACGGCGCAACCTGCTGACTCAGGCGATACAGCTGTTGCTGCATTTTCCGGCAACCGCCGCGGCGCTCGCGCCTGACTTGTGCAACGCGCTCGATGCGATCAGTGATCAGGAAGTTGCCGGCGTCGGCACCTTGCGCGAGTTGCTGGCCACGATGCGCGCGCACGGCGCACGCAGCACTGCGCAGTTACTCGAGGAATGGCGCGAACGACCCGAGGCCAGGCGCCTCGGCGAACTGTATGGCGAGGCTACGTTGCTCGATGCCGCCCAGGCACGCACCGAGCTCGCCGGGCTGATCGGCGGACTCATCGATCAGGTGCAATCGGAGCACAGCTCGCGCCGCTATGACGAGCTGCTGGCGCGCGTGAATGAGCGTACCGCCAGCAGCGAAGAACTCAGGGAGTTCCAGCAGCTGCTGAAAGGCAATGTAAGTCGTTGATAATGAAAATTAATTAATCACTTTCGCGGGTGCCTGCGGGGCCATCGGCCGCTGACGCGCCGCTGGCGCTGCTCCCCGCTTTTTAGGTAGAATTGCCGGATTTTCCGCATTCGGCGCAACTCCCCCTGATTGTCTGTTCCTGGGAACGATCGGGCAGGAGTTCTTGTCCTGAATATTCATCAAGGGACTCAAATAAAGATGACGCGCAAGCCAACCGCCCCTGCCAATCCCCATCGCAAAGTCGCCGCGCTCCCGTCGCAGGCGGCGAGGAAACAGGCGCCGGCGCGCCACAGCGCCGCTGCAGCCAAGCCTGCCACTGCCCGCAAGAGTGCGCCCGTGCCGAAGCCCGCTGTAGCGCTCAGGGCCGCCGCGGCACCCAAGAGTGTGGCCGCGCCTAAAGCTGCTGCGCCGCTGAAGCCGGTTGCCGGGGCCAAACCCGCGCCCGGCAAGACTGCGATTGCGCCCAAGGCCGTAGTGCCGGCCGGCAAGGTCATCGCTGCCGCTACCAAGGCAGCGGTAGTGCCCGCGGGGAAGCTGCGCGCGGGTGCCACCAAGGGCGCGATGCCGATTTCCGGCATCGAACGCCGCGTCATCATGCCGGAAGATCGCCAGTCGCAGCTGAAGCTGCTGATCGCGCGCGGCAAGGAACAGGGCTATCTCACCTACGCGCAGGTCAACGATCACCTGCCTTCGGAGATCGTCGATCCCGAGCAGATCGAAGACATCGTCAACACGATTAACGACATGGGCATTCCGGTGTACGAAAAGGCACCGGATTCCGAATCGCTGCTGGCCTCCGACCCCTCGGCGCCCGCCGATGAAGAAGCGATCGAGGAAGCTGCGGCCGCGCTGGCGGCACTCGATGCCGAGCTCGGCCGCACCACCGATCCGGTGCGCATGTACATGCGCGAGATGGGCACGGTGGAACTGCTGACGCGCGAAGGCGAGATCCGCATCGCCAAGCGCATCGAAGAAGGTCTCGATGCCGTGCGGCTGGCGCTGGCCAGTTACCCGGCTACGCACGAACACCTGCTGCACACCTATGAGCTGGTGAAGGCCGGCCAGGCGCGCCTGGTCGACCTGGTCGTGGGCTTCATCGATCCGAACGCGCCCGACGTGATCGCCCAGCCGCAGAACCCCACCAAGATTGATCTGGCGGCGGTGGCTGAAAAAGCCAACGAAGAAGAGAGCGAAGATGGCGATGCCGAAGAAGAAGTCATCGACACCGGCCCCGATCCCGAAGAAGTCGCGCGCCGCATGGCGGCGGTCAAGAAGCACCTGCAGACGGTGCTGGCTGCGCTCGCCAAGCAGGGCGTGGAAGATCCGCGCACCGACAAGGCGCGCAAGAAACTCGCCGCCGAGTTCATGGAGCTGAAGCTCTCGCCACGCATGTTCGATGCGCTGACGGCGCAGCTGCGCGTGCACATCGGCGAGCTGCGGCAGATCGAGAAAGAGATCATGGTGATCGCCGTGCGCGATGCCGGCATGCCGCGCAA
>JAYUZE010000067.1:0-4906 GCA_043752035.1 Gammaproteobacteria bacterium | reverse complement strand
AACGCGCCGATCGCGCGGCTGCTGCTGGCACGCAACGCCTCGCCGCGCGCGGCCGACCAGCACGGCGAAACGGCACTATGGCGCGCGGCGCGCGCTGGCGCCACCGATATCACCCAACTGCTGCTGGGCGCGGGTGCCGAGGTCGACGCTGCCGACAATGAAGGTCGCACGGCGCTGATGACGGCCTCGGCCGCCGGCTACGACAAAGTCGCCGCACTGCTGCTCGATGCGCGCGCCCGGCTGGATGCCCGCGCCGCCACCGGCGATACGCCACTGCTCCTGGCCGCGGCACGCGGCCAGGATGATGTGGTGCAGCTGCTGGTACGCCGCAAGGCCTCGGTGGATCTGCAGAATCACGACGGCGATACCGCACTGCTGGCGGCGAGCCGCGCCGGCAGCACCGCCGCCACGCGCGTGCTGCGCGCGGCCGGTGCCAGCACTTCGCTGCGCAATGGCAAGCGCGCCACCGCGGTCGACATCGCCCGCGATCGCGGCTTCGCGGGCCTCGCCAGCGAGCTGGAAGGCAAGTAGCGGGCGCGACGGCCCGGGCGCCGCCACGGGCACGCGCTGCCGCTCAGTCCGCCTGGATGTCCTGTCCGGGAAACAGCTCCTCAGTAAAGCCGAATTTGCGAAGATCGCGGATCCGTGACGGATAGAGCACACCATCCAGGTGATCGACCTCGTGCTGTACCACGCGGGCGTGGAAACCGGCCACGCGCCGGTCGATCGGGTGGCCTTGCGGATCGAAGCCGCGATAGCGCAGGCGACGATGACGCGGCACCAGCCCGCGCATGCCCGGCACCGACAGGCACCCTTCCCAGTCTTCCTCGCGGCCGCCCCAGCGGGGACTCAGTACCGGATTGATCAACACGGTGTAGGGCACAACCTCCGCCTCCGGATAGCGGGGATTGCGTTCGATGCCGAAGATCACCACGCGGCTGGGCACACCGATCTGCGGCGCCGCGAGGCCGGCGCCGTGGGCGGCGCGCATGGTGTCTTCCATATCGGCGATCAGCGCCTGCAATGCGGGCGTGCCGAACTCGAGTACCGGCGCCGAGACCGCCAGCAGACGCGGGTCTCCCAGACGTAAGATTGGTCGCACTGCCATAGGATTCAAACCTTTGCATTCAAGTGTTGACGCTCCGGATAGCATCCGGCCAGGGCTTACGCCCGCCCCGGCGCAGGGCCCAATGATAGGCAAAACCGGCTCCAGACTCCCTCAATACGGATCCGTAACTTGGCAAGACCCGTCACAGACTCTTACCATGCGCGCATCGGATTGCATGCACCCGCCACCCTCAGAGGATCGATTCATGAAATTCCTGCTGCCCCTGTCCCTGCTCACTGCGCTGATCGCGGCCCCGGCCTTTGCTGACTGCAGCGCGCCTTCGAACGAGGTGAAGGTACCCAACGGCGCCAACGCCACCAAGGACGAGATGGTCGCCGCGCAGCATGCGGTCAAGGACTACAACGCAGCGGTCAAGGATTACATCGAATGCATCAGCAAGGAAATGGATGCGAAGGTGGCGATGGGCGGCGACAAACTGACGGACGCCGACCGCCAGAAGATCAGCAGCGCATACACCGCCATGCAGAATGCGGCGGTCGACCGGGTGCAGAAGGTCGCTGACAAATTCAACGTCGAACTGCGCGCCTGGAAGTCCAAGAACGCGCCGCCGGCTGCTCCGGCCCAGTAACTACCGGACGCTGCCGCCGATCAGAGCTGCGCGCCAGCCGAGTAGGTGTCGCAGCTCTCGATCTTACCGCTCTCGAAACCGCGCTCGAACCAGCGCTGACGCTGCTTCGCGCTGCCGTGCGTGAAGGTCTCGGGCACCACCCGCCCCTGCATGCGCCGCTGCAAGGTGTCATCGCCCACCGAAGCCGCAGCCTGCAATGCCTGCTGCGCTTCACCCGGCTCGATCACACGCTGATCCCGCATGGCCCAGACGCCGGCAAAGCAATCGGCCTGCAATTCCACCTGCACCTGTACGCCATTGGCGCCCTCGCCGCCACCCGAGCGCGCGCGCAGCCCTTCAACCTTGTCAGTGATGCCGAGCAAAGTCTGGATGTGATGACCTACTTCGTGGGCGATCACATAGGCGCGGGCAAACTGGCCTGGCGCGCCGAACTCGGTCGCCAGCTGGTTGAAGAAATCGAGGTCCAGATACAGCTGCTGATCGCCCGGACAGTAGAACGGACCGGACGCGGAACTGGTGCTGCCACAGGCTGATGCCACTTCGCCACTGAACAGCACCATGGTTGGCGGCACATAGCGCTGGCCCGAGGCGGCAAAATATTTTCCCCAGACATCCTCGGTATCGCCCAGAACGCGAGCCGCGAAATCGCCCTGGGCATCGGCAGGCTTGCCTCTGACGCCGGCGCCCTGCGGCGCCTCTGCAGTCGACTGGCCGTCACCGACGATGCCGAGCAGAGTCTGCGGACTGACGCCCAGGAAGTAGCCGGCCACCAGCAGCACGATGGTGCCGAGACCGAAGCCGGCGCCGGTGCGGCCCACGCCCATACCGCGCCGATCCTCGACATTATCGCTCGCTCGCATGTCTTCCAGACGCATCGCTGCCACTCCTGAGTTGCGGCGGCTCGCGGCTCAGTGCTGCGTGCCGCCCGGTTCCAGGCCCTTGGTATAGAGCACCGTGCCGTCGGGTTTCACCAGTATCGCATCCACGTCACCGAGCCGCTCATAGATCTTGATCGCCGCTTCGGCCCCGAGCACAAAGGCGGTCTTCGACAGGCCATCGCTCCGTGTGGCACTGGTCGCGAGGATCGTGGCACTGCGCACCTTGCTGGCCGAGTGGCCGGTGTGCGGATCGATGATGTGGTGATAGCGCGTACCGTTCTCATCGAAATAGCGCTCATAGTCGCCGGAGGTCGAGATCGCGGTATCGACCAGCGGCAGGCGCGCAATGACCTGCTCTTTGTGATCCGGATGGCGGATGCCGACGATCCAAGGTTTGCCAAAGCGATCACCGATGATGCGGCTGTCGCCGCCAGCCTGCACCAGCGCATGGCTGATGCCGCGCTGCTGCAGGGCGGCGATGCCGCAATCGACCGCATAACCCTTGGCGATGCCACCCAGGTCGATGCGCACGCCGGGCTGTGTGTAGCGCACGCTCATGCTGGCCCGATCGAGCAACACGTGACGGTAGTTGACTGCCGGCAGCGCATCGCTGATCTGCTGCTCACTAGGACGATGGTGGGTGTGGAAATCGTACAGGTAACCGACACTGGCATAGGTGACATCGAAGGCACCACCGGTGAGGCGCGAATACTCGAGCGCGGTTTCCAGCAGCTTGAACAGCTCGGCACCGATCTTGACCGGGTGCGCTGCGGCCGTGGCATTGACGCGCGAGAGCTCACTGGTGGCTTTGTAGGTACTCATGCCGTTATCGATGCGCTGCATCTCGGCCATCACGGCGTCGATCGCCCGCTCGCCGGCGGCATGATCGTCGGACCACAGCTCCACCACGATGCGCGTACCCATCGTGCCATCGACGGTGCGCGAGAGCCATTCAGCATGCACCGGCGTACCAGCGCAGGCCAGCGGCAGCAGCTTCAGCAGCGTCAGCAGCTTGCGCAAGGCGCCGAGACTATGGGGAGTGCGTGGGGTATGCGGCGCCATCGCTACAGCTGCAATTGCGCGCCCGGCTGCGGCATCGTCACCGGCACATCCTTGAGCAATGCGGCGAAGGCCTGCATCGCGCCCTGCTCGCCGTGCACAAGTATAGTGCGTCGGGCACCGCCGGCGCGCGCGTGCCATTGCAGCAACTCGCGCTGATCGGCATGCGCCGAGAAGCCGTTGATGGTGTGGACCTGCGCACGCACCGCTACCTCCTCGCCAAACAGGGTGATGCTGCGCGCGCCATCGATGATGCGGCGCGCCGGCGTGCCCTGGGCGGCAAAGCCCACGAACACGATGCTGGCGTTGTCGCGCGGCAAATTGTGCACCAGGTGATGGCGCACGCGCCCGCCAGTGCACATGCCCGAGCCGGCAATGATCACCGCACCGCCGGTGATCTGGTTAAGCGCCATCGAGGCCGAGGTATCGCGCACCAGCCTGAGGCCAGCGAAGCCGAACAGGTCGCCGCCGCCGGCAAGCAACGCCGCGGCTTCGGCGTCGTAGCACTCGGGATGCCTGCGATACACCTCGATCGCCGCAATGGCCATCGGCGAATCGACGTACACCGGCAACTGCGGCGGCAGCTCGCCGCTGACCACCGCGGCGCGCAGGCAGTAGAGAATCTCCTGGCTGCGCTCGAGTGCGAAGCTGGGAATGACGACGTTGCCACCGCGCGCCACGGTCTGCTTCACCACCATGATCAGCTCGGCGATGGAATCTGCGGGCGAGCGATGATTGCGATCGCCGTAGGTGGTCTCCATCAGCACAATATCGGCTTTGGGAGGTGCGGCATCGCGCAGTATCGGCCGTCCGCTGCCACCGATGTCGCCGGAGAACAGCACGGTGCTGCGCACTCCCTGTTCGCTGGCTTCCACCAGCACGCTGGCCGAACCGAGGATGTGGCCGGCCTCATGGAAGCTCACGGTGACGTCTGGTGCCAGCTGCAGCCGCTCGCCGTATCCGGCGCGCCGGCCGAAGCGCGCCGCCGCGGCGCTGGCCTCGGCGCGCGTGTACAGCGGCTGGACCGGTGCGCCATTGCGGGGGTGATAGCGGGCGCTCGCCGCGGCGTCGTCCTCGGCCATGTGCGCGGCATCCTGCATGACGATGCCGGCAAGCTCGGCGGTGGCCGCAGTACTGATGATTTCACCGCGAAAGCCGCGCTTCACCAACAGTGGCAGGCGGCCGCAATGATCGAGATGCGCGTGCGTGAGCAGTACGTAGTCGAGTGTGCCGGCCTCGAAACCCAGCGGCGCGGCATTTTCCTCTTCGAGT
>JAYUZE010000066.1:0-39009 GCA_043752035.1 Gammaproteobacteria bacterium | reverse complement strand
AGGATGTGTATGAAACCGCCGGCGGTGTACGAAGACACCATGCCCAGTAACCAGAGAATCAACAGTACTACCGCAATGGTTTCCAACATGATCCGCTCCTTACTGTGACGCGCCCGTAGTGTGCGTGACTCCTCAGGCTGCCGTCCGTACGCCAGCGCACTCACCGGATGGGAGTCAAAGGTCAGGACAAGGTCTCGAGGAACTCACGGAACCTGCCTAGCGCACCGTTGAGATCCTGCGAACGTCGTCTGCCGCGATCCAACGGGCACTCGAACAGGCAAATTGAAAATCGTCCGAAGGCCTCAAGGCGTGCGAGCGCTGCCGAGAATGCCGTGTCAGTGGCGCTGCGCGCCTCCATCGTGCTGTCTCGCTCAACGACCGCGCCCGCACTAACGAATTGTGCAAAATCGTGCGTCATGTTAGCCCTCGCCGGCTGCTCAGTGCACGTTTGGCGAGCGCTGACACCAGCATGGCGCCCAGCGCTCGGTACACGCCCCGGTGGCGGCCGAGGGGCATCGCGGTCGCCGCCAGTGCGAGCAGCAGCCATCCCAGGTTGCGGCTGGTAGACCCGCCCAGCAGGAATCTGAAGGTAGCGCTGCGTGGAAATAGTCCTGTCGCAGAGTCTGGCGAATCGCCGGTGGACGCACTGAGGCCTGCCCCCAGTGTCTGGCGCAACTGCAGCCGCGTTTCCGCCAGCCGCGCCGCCGGCCCGATCGACTCATCCACCGCGTTCATTGGATTCCGGTGCCTCCTGTGACTGTTGCTCACTGCGACCGGAGAGCAGATTGGCCAGGAGTTCCCGGTCGAGCTGCCACTCACGGCGGAGCCTTGCGAACGGTGGCGGTTGGTGCCGTCGCAACTTGCGGACGTAGCTGCCGGCAACAGCGGCCAGGCCCAGGAAACCGGCCAGCAATGCATAAATTGCCGTCATGCGGCGCGGTGTATCCCAGTTGGCCACGACGATCGCGACACATAGCATCGTCGTCGCCCCCGTTAGACTGGCCGCAAGCAGCAACAGACCGTTCAGGCGCAGCCGGATCGCGTCACGGCTATGGGCCAGTTCCTGTGTCAACAGGTCGGCGTAGGCCGCAATGTGCTGCAACAGCAGCGAGCCGGTTCGCGGGAGCACAGACGATCCGCGCATGGCCCGGGCTAGCGCCGGCGCCCAACCACGTAGCCCAGCGCGGCCCCAACCAGGGCGGCAATGCCGACAGCCTGCCACGGGCTCGCGCGCACATAGTCATCGGTGGTCTCGGCCGTGTGGCGCGCCTGGCGTTGCACGGTCTGAGCGCTCGTTACGAGCGAATCCCGCGTAGCGATCAGCGCCGCTTGCACCTTGCCGCGGATGCGCACCAACTCCGGATCCCGGACGTCCGCCACGCGTGATACCAGGTCTTCGACGTCCGCCATGAGATTCTTGATTTCTCCAGTGGCGGCATCCTTGCCCTGCCGTGCGCCATTGCCTACTGTGGATTTGACGTGCCGCAGGCTTTCCGGCGATCCAGCTGTAGTGGGATTCATCGGTGCATTCATCATTCAACTCCTGAGTTTTCGGGCGGGTGGCGCCCTGCAGGAGCAGATCGTCGGCCGCTTGGATACTGCAGGGCAAGCGACAATGGTCGGCAGCAGCGTCAGCCGTCTGTACGGCAGCGTACTAAATGCCCTGGTGCCCCTCGGCGAAGCGGGGCAACAGCCGGTCGAATCCCTGATTCACGACCGCGCAGCACTCGCAGGTATGCGCTTCCAGCTTGGGGCGATCCAGACTCAGCAGCAACCAGCCACACAACTGCTGATCGACCGAATGTTGGCGATTGCACACCGCCCGCACTTCTCTTGGCGGTATGGGCACCAGCTCGAGGTGTGGCAGCTATCGCGCACGCTCCTCATCTGTCAGTTCAGCGAGGAGACAGTTCTGCCCCAGATTCGGCAGGTCAAACAATGGAAAGCTTGGCGACGATGGCCGGGGCGCACCCGCACTGCCGGCTATTGATCCCGGCCCTTGCTTGGGTCGCGGCGATCGTCCTGACCGCCTTTGTCCCTGCCCTGTTTGTCGCCCTGGCCCTGATCCTGGCCCTGATGCCGATCCTGGCCGTTTCCTGGCTGGCGTTGCAAATTCGGTGGCCTCGCATCGCGCGCACGCGGCGCGGGCTGTTGCGGTGCTGGCCTGTCGGGGCGCTGGCGATCGCTCCGCTGCGGCTCCGACCGGTTCTGCTCGGGGCGCTGCTGCACAGCGTGCGTCCGCTCTTGCGGGCGCTGAGCGGGACGCTCGGCGCGGATCACCACGTGTTCACGCGGCTCGTAGCGATAGTTCTGTGATTGAATTTCACGCTGTTGCTCGGACGCGCGCGGGTAGCGCGCCGTGTCGTAGTTACGCTGGTAGGCCGGAAGCGGCGCAGCACGGGGCACCGAATTGCGATCCCAATGGTCCCAATCCCGGCGTCGCTGCTCCCAATCGCGTCCCCAACGCTCGCCCCACCGCGGTGGCTCGCCGTCTCTCCAACCACGAAAATAAAGCGGAGCTTGGCGGTAGTAACGCACTGGCACGCGCAACAGGTACAGCGGCACGTCTTGCGGATATACGTAGCCTCAGGGCCCGTCGTACCAGCTGCTCGCGTACCACTCATCACCCTGATACAGCCAATAGAGCCCGTCGTAGAAGAAGTAATTCGCCGTGACCTGCGGGTCGTAGTAGACCGGCGATCCTGGCACCAGCATCAGATCCGGGTATACCGGCATGTTGAAGCCGATACTTGTCCCCGAAGAGCTCATCCCGAAACTGAATTGCGTCTGGGCCTGCGCGGCTGGCGCGAGCAGCAGAGCGGAAGCCACGATGAGGTAACGCATATTCAGAAACTCCAACGCTATTTCGCGGCGACTACCGTAAGGCCAGCAACGTCGACGCTCTTGACCCCGGACACGTGCTCGGCCACTACCTTCACATGATCGATGGCAGCCTGGCTTGGCAATCCGCCCTTGAGTACGACGACGCCATGCGTAGTCTCGACGTTGACATCGACGCCCTTGCTGACGCTGTCAGCAAGCAGCTCGGATTTCAGCTTGGTGGTGATCCAGCTGTCGGATAGCACGCGCGAAGTGTCAGCCGCCGCCGCATGCACCTTGGCCGACGTGTTGCCGCGGCTCGCCACCTTCAGGTTGTTGTCGACGCTCTTCACGCCTTCGACGGCCTTGATGGTGTCCACCGCATAAGCCATTGCCTTCGGACCGCTAGCCGTGCCGCTTACCGTCACGACGCCGTTGGTCGTCGTCACATCGATGTCGGAATGCCGAAGCATCCGCTTGCCCAGCAGGTGAGCCTTGACGCGCGCGCTGATTGCCGTGTCGGCTACGGCGGCGCCCATGCTGTCGCTGTGGGCTACGGGCAGCACCGGGTCTGCAGCCAACGCAACAGCGGGGCCTGCGCCCAGACCGACAGCAATGGCGGCCAGTATCAGGGTTCGGCGGAAGTCGATTGTGCGGCGGTTCATGGTGACCTCTGGTTAAGCACTGCAGATGGCCGGGTTGGTCATCCGCTCGCGCAATCCGAGCTTGCGCTTCAGTACGGGTCAGGATCTGTACGGCAGCGCACCGAGGTCGTTGGCGCCGGCAGCCCCTGCAGTTCAGTGGTTGGCAAAGAACGAGCGCACGGCTGCCATGCATGGGGGCGCGATAAGCGTCGCGTGATAGGCTTCGATGAGCGCACGTTGCCCCCCATCAGTAGCGCCTTGCGCAATCGCTGTGGCGACGACCAGCTGTTTTGCAATGGCAAACTCGGCTCGTTCTCTGGTGTAGAGATCACCCGCCATAGCAGCCGCCTCCAGATTGAGAACCGATATCAACGGCACCGCGGCGCCCTGCGTCATCCAGTAGTGCTGCATCAATTCAGCATTGAGCCAGTAGACACTCGGATCGGCATCGCCGCCGCACAGCAGCGTCGGCGCTGTCGGCGTGAAATTGCGCAGATCGTTGCGCTTAAGTTCTACACGAAACGGCAAGGCCAGCTGCGCCGCAGGGACTCCGCTGGTCACGGACGGCCAGCCGCCGTCCGGGTTGAGCTGTGCATCCTGCAGGTAGCTGAGCCGATAGCTGTTCCTGATCAGGTTGCCGCTGCCAAATCCCACCGCGAACAGCGGCGCCAGATTTGCCGGCAAAGTTGCCGGGGTCATGGCTGAGAACCCCGGATCTGGTGGCACCGCATTGAACAGCACGAACTGTGGCAATTTGTTCTGTGCATACAGCTCGCTGCGCGGCTGCGTTGTGGGCAGCAGTTGATCAATACCGGTGGCATATGGCGTCTCGAACACGTCGGCGGCGCTGGCATACACGTCGCCGTAGGAATGCTGGTACGCCGTCATCAGCAAGGTCATGAGTACCGGCGCACCGGCACTGACCTGGCCCGCGTACACTGCATCAACAAATGCCGCGAGCGCGTAGGGACCGGACATCGGTGCGGCAGCGGTAACGGTCATGCGCGCGGCCTGCATGGCGCGTTGCGTGGCCATCGCCACGAATCCGCCCTGCGAATATCCGGTAATGAACAATCGCCCGTCATCGCTCGTCAATGGCGCCGACCCTACGGGCAGAGCACTGCGTGCGGCAGCGAGTGCGTCGATCATGTCCTTGGATTGCTGGTCAGCGTTCAGATAGGGGTGGTATGGCAGCGTCGACGTGTCGTAGCCCGCGTAGTTCGGCGCAACGACAATGTAGCCCTGCGCAGCAAATATCGCCGCCAGCAACAGGCCCTCGGCGTTCCCCGTATTGCTGAGATCCGCAATATTGTTGGTGCGACTGGTCGTCGTGCCGTGCGCGTACAGCAATAGCGGCCGGACTCCGTGACAACGGGAATCGACTCCGTTCGGCACCATGAGTGCGCCCGAAGCTGTGGTAGCCTCACCGGCTCCACCCACCGTGGCATAGCGAATCTGGTAGATCTGGATATCGCATAGCGGAATGCCGCTCAAGGCGAGCAGCGCCTGGTCTGGGCTACCGCTGAGCTTGGACAGCAGGAGGGCTACGGACTCGGTGGACAGCAAAGCTGGCGGATTTTGCAGCAGCGTCCCTCGCCCTGGCGCGCTGGACATTGGCGAGGTCGGACCGTTGCCGCCCGCTCCACAGGCCGTCAGCACCCACGCAGTACACAAGGCGAGGAAAGTTGCGCGACTGTGCATGATCGCACGATACGGCCCGGCGCTTCGATTCTCAGTACGTTGGCACACTCAGCCGTGCCACTTCAGTTCGGCCTGCGCATGCCAGGAGTATTAGTCTCGCGACGGTTTACGGCATCGATAGGCGGCAAACACGGCTCCCGAGAGTATCGGGCCACGAATAAAACCGGGCACCGGCATACCTGCCAGGGTTTTGCGCACGAGTACTTCAGCCGACGGGCTGGTCACTTGCGTCAGGGGAGTGCGCTCCTCGCAATCACGGCTGCCGGCAGGCTGGCGATTGTTCATTGTCGTAGGTTGGTTGTTCATAGTCAGCAACTCCATGGCTATGGCCCGGGATTATGTTCGTGCTCGGCCTGCGCCACAGTGCGTCAACGTACATAGTCGTACGGCGTTACTCGCCACACCGCATTGCCCATGTCGTCCGCCACCAGCATTGCGCCCGCGCAGTCCAACGTCAGCAACCCACTCGACGCCCGCACATTGCTCAAGCGCAGTGCGGCTCAGGCATGTCCCGCTACGCTCTTGACCCGGAACATTGCGGTGTCGGCCTGCCGCAGCAGATCCCTGCAGGATACTTTCTGGCTGCAGCTGACCGCCATACCCATGCTCGCGGTAAGCTGCAGAACGCAGCCTTCAATACAATACGGCGCCGCCAGGGCGGCACGCACGTTCTCTGACACCCTACCCGCCACGGTAAGCGCTATCGCTACCTCAATATCGGGTAGTACGATCACGAATTCGTCGCCACCCAGGCGGCTGACGGTGTCAGCACGACGCACACAGTCAGAAAGCCGGCCGGCCACTTCGCGCAGCAGGTCGTCACCCGCCGCATGGCCAAAGCGATCATTGATACTCTTGAAGTTGTCGATATCAAGTAACAGCAGCACCACCTGCTTGCGCGAGCGTGCCGACCGGAGGAATGCCTGCTCTAACCGGTCGAGCAGCAGACTGCGATTGGCCAGTCCGGTCAGCCCATCGTGGCCCGCGGCATAACGAGCCAAGGTGACCGCCTGCTTGAGTCGCAACACCTGCCGCGACAGGCGCCGATTGCTGCTACCCAACTCGTCAATTTGATACTTAAGGCTGGCCTCACCGGCTGCCAACGGCGGCCTGGACTTGGTGACCTCGAGCTCCTGTCGAAGCCAAACTGCTCTTCGTGCAAGCGTTGATGATGATGCTGCAATCCTCATGAGCCGACACTAACCCTATTTCTCAACAGACTTCTGTGCGCTGCCATACCAAGCCATTGCGCTGTCCCGCCACAGAGATGTGTACGTTAACGCACTGACATCAGCCCGCAACCTGGTGCACGATCGCCGCAGCCCTAAAGTCACCTCAGAGAAACTTCATGAGAGCGTTTTCGCGCATACTTCGAAACCACCGGCCACGCCAGGCAGTGATTTTGGCGAGCGTCCTGATGCTCGCCGCCTGTGCCTCAACACCGCCGCCGAATGCCAGCATCGCTGCTGCGCGCACCGCCATCGCCGGCGCCGAAAAGGCCGATGCCGGTCGCTACGCGGCTCCCGAGCTTGCCGAAGCACGCGCGAAGCTCGCGGCGTCTGAGGCTGCAGTCGCGGCGAAGACGATGCCGGCGGCGCAGCGCCTGGCTGAACAGTCTACCGTTGAGGCCGATCTCGCCACTGCCAGAGCAGACGAAGCCAAGGCCGCCGCGGTCAACACCGAAATGAAACAGAGCAATACTGCGCTCAGCGAAGAGCTGCAGCGCGCCTCAGGAAGCCAACCATGAACACTCATCCGCTTATTGCCGCCAGCATCGCCGCCATTCTGTTGTCGGGCTGCGCATCGACTCCACCGAGCCCAGTGGGTGCCGCCGAGGCCCGCAGCAAATTGACGCGGCTGCAGGCCAATCCTGATCTGGCTACGCGGGCTCCCGCCGCCATCAAGGACGCTGAGCTCGCAGTACGCACAGCGGAACTTCCGCAGAACAATCTCGATCTAGCGAACCACCTGGTTTACGTCGCCGATCGCAAGGTAGACATTGCTGCAGCGCAGGCCGCAACCGCGATGGCCGAATCGCAGCGCCAGGGCTTGAGCGACCAGCGTGACAAAGCGCGACTGGATGCCCGCACTCGAGAGGCGGACAAGACTGCCAGCCGACTGGCAACGGCCAATGGCGCCCTAGCCGATGAAAAGCGTAATAGTGAGGCTTCACGCGACGAGGCTGACGCCGCTCGTTTGGCCGCCGTCAACGCGGCGGTCAAATCAGCGCAGTTGCAGCAGCAGCTCGACAAGCTGAATGCCAGGCCTACCGATCGGGGCATGGTATTGACCTTGGGTGATGTCTTGTTCACCAGTGGGCAGGCCGATCTGAAAGCCGGCGCAGCCACCAATCTCAACAAGCTGGCCTTGTTCCTCACCAACTATCCGGATCGCAATGTGACGATCGAGGGCTACACTGATAGCGTCGGCAGCGAAGACTACAACGTCGGTCTGTCGCAGCGTCGCGCCGACTCGGTGAAGACCTTTCTCGCCGGCCAGGGTGTCGGCTCAGCGCGGCTGACTGCTGCCGGAAAGGGCAAGAGTAATCCGGTTGCCGCCAACGACTCCGCGGCGGGCCGCCAGCAGAACCGGCGCGTCGAAGTCATCATCTCCAATCCGCAGACAGTCTCCAGGTAGCAGATTGCAAAAGTCTTAAGGGGCACCGTTGTGGTGCCCCCAAGCTCGGCGCGAATTGCGCCAGCGGGTACGACCGGGGCAGGACCCTCTCCCCCCACTGGTTCCGGTCGTCCCCGCTCTTCTTTAGGGACGCGTAAGGGCGACTGCGGCCGCCTTCATGGGCATGGAAGTCCACCGCGCCTCCGGGATGAATAGCGCGGTGATCGGCAAAGGGCTCGCGGGCCTGGAGGCGGTATGCGCTTTCGTGACTACAGCGGACTGCGGCCGCGAATGACGCGAATCAGGACCACCACGACGGCGATAACCAATAGTATGTGTATGAAGCCACCGGCGGTGTACGAAGACACCATACCGAGACCCCAAAGAAGCAACAGCACGACGGCAATGGTTTCTAACATGATCTTCTCCTGGTCAATCGACGGTTGATGTTTTACACATGACCCATGTCGCGCAGTACCTTGTCAGCAACGTCGCGGGCCATACCGTACTGCTCGTGCAACTTGCCAAGCAGGAACTCACGGTTGCCGGAGGACTTCATCAGATCATCGTCAGTGAGTTTGCCCCACTTCGTCTTGATGACGCCTGCGAGTTGCTGCCATTGGCCTTCGAGAGTGTCTTTGTTCATGATGAATTTCCTTGTTGCGAACGCGTTTCAGTCTTCGCGGTTTGTCCCTGCAGTGTGAGTACCCGGTGACGCACGGTCGGTGCGCCAGCGTACCGAACTGCGGGGGTGATACATTGGGAGCTCCAGCGTCGTACTACCGGTCATGTCACCGGTCGGAAGTCTGATAATGACTTCACCACAATCCAGCGCGCTCGTCCTGTTGCTCGATGTGGACAATACGCTGCTCGACAATGACCGCTTCGGTGCTGACCTGGGCGCGCAGCTTGAGGCGCTGTTCGGTGCGGGTGAGCGTGATCGCTATTGGTCAATATTTTCGGCGCTGCGCGTGCAGTCAGGCTATGCGGACTATCTAGCCGCGTTGCAGCAGTTCCGTCGCGGTCTGGAAAATCACGCCGGGTTACTGCAGATGTCGGCCTTTCTGCTGGACTATCCGTTTTCGGAGCGTCTCTATGCGCACGCCCTGCAGGCGATCACACATCTGCACACCCTGGGCCGGCCGGTCATCCTCTCGGATGGCGAAGTAGTATTTCAGCCGCGCAAAATCCAGCGCTCTGGCTTGTGGGATGCCGTGAGAGGCGAGGTACTGATATACCTCCACAAAGAGCGCTCGCTGGCGACAATGCAACAGCGCTACCCCGCCACCCAATACGTCTGCGTGGACGACAAGCTCGAGCTGCTGACGTCGATGAAGCAATCGCTCGGCGACAGGCTTCGTACCATCTGGGTCCGCCAGGGAAAATACGCTGCAGCGGCCACCGCCACGCAGTATGGCCTGCCACCCGATTGCACTATTGGGGCGATTGGTGACATTTGCCGGGTCAATTTTTCCGAACTGCTGGGCCCATGAGCCACAGGATCAGTCCGCTCGCTGGCCGATCGTGCCGATCTGGATCCGAACCCGAGGGTGCCCACGCAACGAGTGGTCCTCGGCACCTCGGGCCACCGCAGTAGTTCCTGCGATCGCAGCTTTAACGAATGGCAGGTGCTGGCGATTACCCAGGCCATCTGTGACTGCCGTGCACGCGATGGCATCGACGCAATCTCGCCGATGGCATGGTCACGCCGCCGGCGCACAATGCACCCGCGAGCGGCGGCTGCAAATACCTCGGCGCCCACGGCGTTGGGCGGCAGACCATGCCGGCTAGCGTCGGTGGTGTTGGGCGCAATCAATTTGGTGGCCGTCACCAGCGGCAGCGCCGAGTATGACGCGGCGATTGACATAATAAGCGATTGCCGCAATGCGATATGCGCGTTTGCGTACAGACCATCGCGTTGAAACGGCGCAGATTCGCCCGTGTTAATTCGCGCCTTAGATCGGGGGCTCCATGACACAAAACGCACAACAAATGGCGAATTCAGTAGTAGACCTACGTTCGCGCCAGGCTCGCAGACCCAACGCCGGATCAAGCGACAACATGCCCGGAACAGCGCCGGTAGCATACTTATTCAGAACGCCCCCTGCGGAGTCTCGACCCAGTGCTGCTGAGGTCTATTTTAGCCGCATACGCAACCGCACCATCGACTGAGATCTAGCGACTGCGCTAGGCGCCCGCGCTGACAGCCACTTCGACTACTATGCTGATCAGGTAATTGGAGACCGCATGGCGGGACGCACTGTTGAACTGATGAACCAGCGATCGCTCCGTCTGGAGGCTGAGAGCTTGCTTGCCAAGGGCACTGCCCGCTCTGCCAACGGGCGGGCGGCGGGTGCCGAAGCCCTGACCCTACTCCACACCATGGCCAGCTCGCCGGCCAGTGCCGGCGATGCGCTCAAGTTTCTGCATGAACTGCAGGTTCACCAGGTGGAATTGGATCTGCAGCACGAACAGCTGGAACGCAGCCGGGTCGATCAGAGCGCAGCACTTGATCACTACATCGAAATGTACGATCTGGCGCCGGTCAGTCTTCTGCTGGTTGATCGCGATGGCAAGATTATCGATGCCAATCAGTCCGCTGCAGATCTGCTGGGTGTTGACCGAGCCGAGGTCGGCGGCCGCCGCATCGACCGTTTCATGACTCCGGCCAGCGGCCCGGCGCTATTGGTGGTGCTCAAGCAGGCCATAGACTGCGGTTCGCGCGAGACCGGTAAAGCCGAGATCGAAGTTGTTGGTGCGGCCTCAAGGAGGCTGCACGTAGTGGTGCGCGCGCACCCGGATGGCAAATCCGGTCTGCTGGTATTGCTTGACGTCGGCGAATGGTTTCTTTGACCGCTGCCAACGAACCCGACAACTCAGCGACGCCCACCCGCATCGTGGGCATCGGTGCCTCGGCCGGCGGCTTAGCGGCTCTCGAGCAATTTTTTGAGCAGGTGCCGCCGCACAGCGGCCTCGCCTATATCGTGGTGCAGCACCTGGATCCAACGCAAAAGGCTCTGCTGGTAGAGCTACTGCAGCGGGTCACGCCGATGCGTGTCTACGAAGCTGAGGAGTTGGTTCGCGTGGCGCCCGACTGCGTCTATGTGATTCCACCCAACTCCGACTTGAGTGTGATTGACGGCGTGGTGAACCTGGAGAGACCGGCAGAGCCACGCGGCATGCGCCTGCCAATCAACATCTTGTTCTCATCCCTGGCTCGCGACCAGCGCGATCGGGCCATCGGCGTAGTGCTGTCGGGGATGGGCTCGGACGGCACGCTGGGGCTGCGGGCAATCAAAACCCTGGGCGGCCTGACCATGGCACAGCAGCCGGAAACGGCCCAGTTTGATTCCATGCCGCGCAGCGCCATCGACTCACACTGTGCCGATGTCATTGCACCGCCAGGCGAGATGCCCGCGCGCATTCTGGCGTACACCAGCATGGTGATGTTGCCCGCCGTTAAGGCCGAAGTCGCCATCGGCCCGTCATCGCCCGGTCAGTTATCCGATATTCTACAGCTACTGCATCAGCACACCCACCACGATTTCTCGCTCTACAAACCCAGCACCCTGCACCGGCGCATCGAGCGGCGCATGGCAATTCACTCGATCAGGGCCTTTGCGGGCTATGCGATTTTTCTGCGGCAGAACCCCCAGGAGATCGACCTGCTATTCAAGGAACTGCTGATTGGCGTGACCAGTTTTTTTCGCGACAGCGCTGTCTGGCAGGAATTGGCAGCTACGACGATTCCCGAGTTGCTGGCGCGCCGGCCCACTGAAAACAAATTTCGCGCCTGGGTGGTTGGTTGCTCGACGGGTGAAGAGGCCTATTCCCTGGCCATGGTGTTCGAAGAGGCGGCGCGGCAGCGGCCAACCCATCTCAAATGCGCCCTGCAGATTTTCGCCTCGGACCTGAGTCCGGACGCGATTGCCACGGCGCGCCGCGGCGAGTATCCGGACTCGATAAGTGCCGATGTGTCTCCCGAACGGCTGGCGCACTTCTTTACCGCGCATAGCGGGCACTATCGAATTGCCAAGAATATTCGCGACACGGTGCTGTTTGCCCAGCAGGACGTGGTGCTCGACCCGCCCTTCACCAGACTCGACCTCCTGAGTTGCCGCAATCTCATGATCTATTTCGACAACGCGTTGCAGCGGCAGCTGTTGCCGCTGTTCCACTACAGTCTGCGTCCAGGCGGCGTGTTGCTGCTGGGAAGCTCAGAGACCGTCGGCAGGCTGGAGCGTCTGTTCGCGCCGATGGACGCCAAGCTGCGACTCTACCTGCGCCAGGGCGTGGCCCCGGAACCCGCCGGAGTACTCGCAAATTCATTCCCTCCCCTTTCGAAGCGCGCCAAGGAGATTGCGGTGCCCATCCACACTGTTGCTGCCGACGCCAACGACAATCTGCAGGCCGCTGCCGATCATGTGCTGCTACAGGTGTACGCGCCACCCGCTGTGGTGGTCAACCACGCCGGCGACATCGTTTATATCAGCGGTCGCACCGGCAAATATCTTGAGCCGGCGGCGGGCAAAGCCAACTGGAATTTTCATGCCATGGTCCGCGACGGTCTACGCGGACCGTTGGCTGAAGCTCTTAAGCACGCGGCTGCCCACAGCGAAGCCATGCATTTGCGAGGACTGCAGATCGCCGCTGCCGGCGCTGTACATATCGTCGATGTCACGGTGCAGGCATTAACCGGTACCGGCGTGCTGAACAACATGGTGATGATTGTGTTTCGCGACGCGGGGGCGCCAGTCACTACCCGCGGACGGCGCGGCGCACAGATTGCCACGGCGGCCATTCATGCCGTTGAGTTGCAGCAATATCGCGACGAAATTCAGACCCTGCGCGAGGAGACGCGCGCTTCGAGGGAGGAACTGCAATCCGCGAACGAGGAATTGCAATCCACCAACGAAGAGTTGCAGTCGGCCAATGAGGAATTGACGACATCAAAGGAAGAAATGCAGTCGATGAACGAGGAACTGCAGACGGTCAATGCCGAGATGCAAACTAAGCTCGACGATCTGTCGCTGGCGCAAAGCGACATGAAGAACCTGCTCAACAGCACCGACATCGCCATTCTGTTTCTCGACCAGGACCTCAACGTGCGGCGCTACACCGACCGGGCTGCGAAGATCATCAGTCTGCGGGACACCGACATCGGCCGTCCACTCGGCGACCTGACCACCAGCCTGCAGTACCCGGCGCTCAGCGATGATGCCCGCACGACGCTCGGTACCATGGCATTCATCGAGAAACAGATTGCGACCAATGACAAGCGCTGGTTCAGCGTGCGGATCATGCCCTACCGGCGATTGGACAATATGGTCGACGGAGCGGTCATCACCTTCGTCGACATCACCGCCACTAAAGTGCTGGAGTCGCAGCTGCGCCAGGGGTCGAAGTCGTGAAAGGCAGCAACCGATCGGTCTCACGCTTGACCACCCGGTAGCATTCGCAAGCGGCCTGTTCCAGCTTGGTACGGTCGAGCACGGTAATGCGCCCACGCATGTACTCAATCAGGCCCAGCGCCTGCAGCTTGCCGGCCGCCTCGGTGACGCCTTCGCGGCGTACGCCCAGCATGTTGGCGATGAGTTCCTGCGTCATGATCAGCGTGTTGCTCGAGAGCCGATCCAAACTCAGCAGCAACCAACGGCACAATTGCTGGTGTACCGAATGATGGCGATTGCACACTGCGGTCTGTGCCATTTGCGTCAGCAATGCTTGGGTGTAGCGCAGCAGCAGATGCTGCATCGACCCCGAGCGATTGAATTCTTCTTTTAAAAGACTGCCCTGCAGCTTGTAGGCGAAGCCCGTACTCTGCACGACGGCCCGATTCGGCATGGTCTCGCCACCCATGAACAGCGCCACACCCACCATGCCTTCGTTGCCGACCACGGCAATCTCTGCCGAGGCGCCGTCTTCCATCACGTACAGCAGCGAAATAATTGAATTGGTGGGGAAATAGACCGACTGCAGCTTGTTGCCCGATTCGTACAACACCTGGCCCAATGCCAACGGCACCAGCTCGAGGTGCGGAAACACCCGGCGGCGCGACTCCTCAGGGAGCGCCGCGAACAGGTGATTGTGCTGCGGCTGCTGCAGCGCGGCAGGGGAATCCTCTTGAATTCGGTTCGGCATGAGATGCGCTAGGTGGGCTACGGCTGGCACCTACACCATAACACAGCGCTACAGCCCGTCACAGTCGGCGGGCTTCCCGCTGCGAGCCGGAAGGCTGCTCGGGCGCATGGCTGTGTACGTTCTTCGGCATGCTGGAGGGTTCGGCTGCAGCTCGGCCGGGTTGCTTGCTATTGCGTTCATGGATGCCCGTGCCGGGATTCGCAAAGTGAATCTGTGGCAAGAGGAGCTCCCGCACATAACGTTCCACATTATCGAAATCGTCGTCGTGCACGGGCCGCGCCACAACAGTTTTCGCACTTTGCTATTATGTGCCCCAACGATTGAAGTACTTCTAACTGTCTGCGGAATCTTGCATGCTTGTCGCGGCAGGTCTGTACGAGAGCGCACCAACGCCGTGCCGCAGGTAACAACTGACGCGCCACTACCAACGCTAGGTGCGGATCCGCACAGACACGCACGGGCGACCCGCGGCAGGCTCGTTAGCCTGTCGCAGGATGCCTGCTTTTTACCACGCACTTCGGTCCGCGTGGCGGCCTATCGGGCCTACGCGCTGAGTGTCGTGGCGCGTGAAACGTCACAGGATTTTGCTGCGATTGCCCACTTGCCCATCGACACCCATCTGGATGAATCGCTCGGAATGACCCAGGAACACCGGCTGCGGATCATGATCCACCTGCGCATGGTTTTCGGCTCGCAGCTTCCGGTAGCAGCGTCTGTCGGCCCGAATACCCTGCGCGAATTGTTCAATGACATTGTGCCGGCTGGCACAGCGACCAACGTCTGACGCCTGGCGTCAGCGGGCCCAGGCAACGGCTTTGGTCTGCCCGGTTTTGGCTACTGCCGCTGTTGAGTGATTGTGCAATCACCCGCGTGGGTTCTACGCTGGGCGTTTGTCAGTGCGGCAGCGCACCGATTCGGTCGGCGAAGCAGCGCAACATTACGCGATAATTGAAGGAGACAGTCAACGGAACTGAGGGCGCTATTTCACCGTCTGCTCGCAGGCGGGCCAGAACCGTCGGCGTGGAACTCTAAAGAGCTGATCAGATCCGAATTATTCAGCGCTGAACGACTCGAGCAACACGCCGCGAGCCTGGCGGTTGAACAACGCGTCAAACCCGGCTCGATGGCTGGCCGGTCGCTGGCTACGAGAATGCGCGACAACAGCCGGGTACTGTTGAGTGCTTTTCGTGCCATCACGCTGGCAATGCGCGAAGGGCGCTCGGTATCGCCTGCGGCGGACTGGCTGGTCGACAACTACCACATCGTCGAAGCACAAATTCAGCAGATCCGCGATGACTTGCCGCCCGGCTACTACCGGCAGCTGCCTAAGCTGGCGGACGGGCCATTGGCGGGATATC
This sequence comes from Gammaproteobacteria bacterium, assembly GCA_043752035.1. Classification (GTDB taxonomy): domain Bacteria; phylum Pseudomonadota; class Gammaproteobacteria; order Steroidobacterales; family Steroidobacteraceae; genus FEN-1191. The sequence continues at coordinate 23,729 of JAYUZE010000066.1, read as the reverse complement.
CACGAGTTTTCGGCCTCGCGTGGGCCTTCGTCGCGCACACCGACAGTCGCTTCGAGTTGCAGGTGCTGTGTCGCTTTGTCTGCGCTTATCAGAAGGTTCACCCACTCTCGATCGGCGAACTGTGGGCTCTGGCCATTACCCTGCGGATAGTGCTCGTAGAGAACCTGAGGCGCGCTGCGGAACGAATCGCCGATGGCCGGGCCGCACGCCAACAGGCCGACACTTTGGCCGACCGCCTGCTGGCGCCAGCCGCTGCACCGCATGGCGCTACCACAACGCTGCTGCGGGACTGGGACGGAGTACAGCTATCGACCAGCTTTGCGGTGCAACTGTTGCATCGCCTGCGCGATCAGGACAGCAGCGTCGCGCCGACGCTCGATTGGCTGAGCGCACGACTCGCGGCCCAAGGCACGACAGCCGATGAGATTGTTCGCGAGGAACATCATCGTCAGGGCGCTTCCAATCTGACAGTCCGCAACGTGATTACCAGTATGCGCGCCATTTCTGCAGTCGACTGGGCGGACTTCTTCGAGGACGTCAGCCTGGTGGATGTGGCGCTGCGCGAGGCTAGCGGCTTTGCACAGATGGATTTCCCGACGCGCGATCGTTACCGTCAGGCCATCGAGGAACTCGCGCGTGGTTCAGTCCACAGCGAACTGGAAATAACCCGGCAGGTGATTCAGGTCTCGGCTACTGGGTCGTCAGCGCGTGAGCGCGACCCGGGCTATCACCTGATCGCCGGCGGCCGCCTGGCGTTTGAGGCTGCCTTGCGCTTCCAGCCGGCCTGGCGCGATTGGAGCACGCGCGCCGGCGTGGCAGCGGGCATTCGTGGCTATCTGGCGGCCGTCACCACGCTCTCAGGTCTGCTGCTGATACTGCCAATGCTGGCGCTGGTCAGACTTGGCGCAACTCCCGGCCAACTCGCCTCACTGGCGATACTCGGTTTGATTCCCGCAATCGACGCGGCCATGGCATTGGTGAACCGCAGCGTAACCAAGCGTTTTGGTGCCAACGCCCTGCCGGCACTTGAGCTACGTGCGGGTGTCCCGGCACCGTTGCGCACACTGGTAATCATGCCCACATTATTCACCTCACCGCGAATGCTGGCTGAGAACATTGGGCGCCTGGAGATTCACCATCTGGCGAGCCCGGATGGCGAGCTCTATTTCGCATTGCTGGCCGATTTTCGCGACGCTGATAGCGAAACGCTGAGCGGCGATATCGCTTTTGTGGGCGCCGCGGCAGCCGCTATCGCCACACTGAACTCCCGCTACGGAGCCGCGCCGGCGGGCCCGCGCTTTCTGTTGCTGCATCGTCGCCGGCTCTGGAGCAAGACCCAGGGACGCTGGATTGGCTGGGAACGCAAGCGCGGCAAATTGCATGAACTCAATCGACTGTTGCGTGGCGCCCGGGATACCAGTTTTGCCGCGGTCGCGGGCGTAGCACCGGCAGTTCCGCCTGACGTGCGTTACGTGATTACGCTCGACGCCGACACCAGGCTGCCACGCGACACCGCGCGCCGGCTGGTTGGCAAGCTGGCGCATCCGCTCAATGCACCGCGCTTTGAGGCCGAGTCCGGACGTGTGGTCGAGGGCTATGCGATATTACAGCCGCGGGTGACGCCGTCGCTGCCGATGGGGCGCGAAGGTTCGATATACCAGCGACTCTATTCGAGCGCCAGCGGCATCGACCCCTATTCCGCCGCCGTTTCCGATGTCTACCAGGACTTATGCGGCGAAGGCTCCTACGTTGGCAAGGGCATCTACGACGTCGATGCATTTGAAGCAGCGCTGGCCGAGCGCATTCCGGTCGACACCTTGCTCAGTCACGATCTATTCGAAGGCATCTTTGCACGTGCCGGCCTGGTATCGGATATCGAAGTTGTCGAAGAATATCCGGCACGCTACGACGTGGCTTCAGCGCGCAGTCATCGCTGGGCGCGCGGCGACTGGCAATTGCTACCCTGGCTGTTCGGCCGCGGCGGCGACCAGCGCCGCGGCGGCCGCATTCCGCTCATTGGTCGTTGGAAGATGCTGGACAATCTGCGGCGTGCGCTGTCAGCTCCGGCCAGTATCGCAGCATTGAGCGTCGGCTGGGCCGGGCTACCGTGGCACGGCGCGCTGCTGTGGACCGCCTTCGTGATGCTGACTCTGGCGATTCCGCAATTGTCACCGGTGCTGGCGGCGGTCATCACCCGACGCAGCGGTGTCTCACAGCGCAGTCACCTGCGCATCCTCGCTGCCGATTTCGGCATCGCGCTGGCGCAGACCGCCCTGCTGGTCGTGTTCTTGGCTCATCAGGCCTGGCTAATGGTGGATGCCATCATCCGCACCCTGTTCCGGCTTGGCATCAGCCATCGACGTCTGCTGGAGTGGCCCACTGCAGCACAGGCACAGACCAACCCGCGTCTTGATCTGGCGGGCTTCTATAAATGCCTGGCGGGTGCAATCGTCATTGGCTTCGCCACCATCGGCCTGACGATTGCGGCACCGGTCAACGCCACCTTAGCCATTCCCTTTGCCATCGCCTGGATCCTCTCGCCCTGGTTGGCTCGCTGGGTGAGCCGATCGCCGTCGCTTCCCGATCACCTGGCCATGAGCGCCGACGAGTCAGCGGCCCTGACACTCATCGCGCGCCGCGCCTGGCACTTCTTCGACACCTTTGTGACCGCCGCCGATCACTGGCTGCCGCCCGATAATTTTCAGGAAGACCCGCAACCGGTGCTCGCGCACCGGACCTCCCCGACCAATATGGGCCTGTACCTGCTCGCAGCGGTCAGTGCGCTAGATTTCGGCTGGATCGAAACGCCTGAACTCATTGAACGGCTGGAAGCGACGCTGGGCGAGATGAACCAACTGGAACGATTCCGCGGGCATTTTTTCAATTGGTACGACACCCAGGATCGGCGCCCACTCGATCCGAAGTACGTCTCATCCGTGGACAGCGGCAACCTGGCAGCGCATCTGCTGACACTGGCGAACGCCTGCCATGAAGTGAGCTGCCGGCAAGTCATGAGCACAGTTTCGGGCGCCGCCTTTGCTGGACGTCTCAACGTGCTGGCCGATGCCGCACGCACCCTGGCGGCACAGATGCGCTTCGATTTTCTCTACGACCCGGAACGTAAGCTCCTGTCTATCGGCTACCAGGTGACCGAGGGCAAGCTGGATCCGAGCTGCTACGACCTCCTCGCTTCCGAGGCACGGCTGGCCAGCTTTATCGCCATCGCCAACGGAGATCTGCCCGCACGCCACTGGTTTCGGCTCGGTCGAGGTGTAACTCCGGTGGCAAACGGTGCGGCCCTGGTGTCCTGGTCAGGGTCGATGTTCGAATATCTGATGCCGTCGCTGGTAATGCGCGCACCCACCGGGAGCCTGCTCGCGCAGACCTGCCGCCTCATCGTGCAACGGCAGATCGACTACGGCGAGGAACTCAATGTGCCGTGGGGCATCTCGGAATCCGCCTATAACGCACGCGACCTGGAACTTACTTATCAGTACGCGAGCTTCGGCGTGCCCAGTCTCGGGCTCAAACGCGGACTTGGCGACAACATCGTCATAGCGCCCTACGCCACGGCACTGGCCGCCATGGTTGAGCCGAGCGCGGCGCTGCGCAATTTTGCGCGGCTCGATCGTGCTGGTGCCCAGGGCCCGTACGGCTTCTACGAGGCATTGGACTACACGCCGCGCCGTCTGCCCAGCGGAAAAACGCTGGCGATCGTGCGCGCCTACATGGCGCACCATCAAGGCATGACCATTATCGCGCTCGCCAACGCGCTGCTGAACGGGCAGATGCGCCAACGGTTTCACGTCGAACCGCGTGTACAGGCCTGCGAGCTGCTGCTGCAAGAGCGCTCACCACGCGATGTCCCGGTGGCGCATGTGCGGGCACAGGAGTCCGCAGCAGACGCCAAGATCTACGACCCAAGTCCGGTCATTGCCTCCATCACTGCTTCGCCACGCGATGTCACACCGCGAATCCGCCTGCTGGCCAATGGACGCTATGCCGTGATGCTCACCGGTAGCGGCTCCGGCTACAGTCGCTGGCGTAATCTGGCCGTGACACGCTGGCAGGAAGACGTCACCCGCGATGACTTCGGATCCTACGTGTTCCTGCACGATGTAGTGAGCGGCGAAGTCTGGTCTGCGGGGCACCAACCCACGGGTGTCGAACCGGACGAGTATCAGATCGGCTTTAACGAAGATCGGGCCGTCTTCGTCCGTCACGACGGCACGCTCAGCACAACAATGGAAGTCGTGGTTTCCACCGAGAGCGATGCCGAAGTGCGGCGAGTGTCCATCGCCAACCGTGGCAATCGCGAGCGCATCATTGAACTGACCTCGTACGCTGAACTGGTGCTGGCGCCGGCGGCGGCGGATACCGCGCATCCGGCGTTCAGCAAGCTGTTCGTGCAGACTGAATACGTCGCCGCGCTTGGTGCCCTGCTGGCGACGCGCCGCCGCCGCTCTGCTGCTGATCCCGAAGTTTGGGCAGCGCACGTCGCTATTGCCGAAGGCGAGCTCGTAGGCGAGCTGCAGCATGAAACCGATCGTGCGCGCTTCATCGGCCGGGGGCGACAGCTGCGAACGCCGCTGGCATTGGGCGCCGGTCATGTGCTCTCCGGCACTGTCGGTACCGTGCTCGACCCCATCTTTGCCTTGCGTCGACGCCTGCGCCTGGCGCCAGGCGCCACCGCCCACGTGGCCTTCTGGACCCTGATCGCTCCGACCCGTGCCGAAGTACTGGATCTGGCCGATAAACATCAGGATGCTGCGGCCTTCGATCGCGCCACGACACTGGCGTGGACCCAGGCGCAGGTGCAACTTCACCACCTGGCAATCACTGCCAATGAGGCCAATCTCTTTCAGCGACTCGCGAGTCACCTGCTCTACAGCGACCCAACGCTGCGACCGTCCTCGGCTGCCCTGTGCGGTGCCAGAGGCGGGCAGCCGCTGCTGTGGGCGCAGGGCATTTCCGGCGATTTACCGATCGTCGTGCTACGCATCGATGATCTGGTCGATCTTGATGTAGTCCGCCAGCTGTTGCGCGCCTTTGAATACTGGCGGCTCAAGCACCTGGCAGTCGACCTGGTCATTCTGAATGAACGGGCACCTTCGTATACACAGGATCTGCAAAACGCACTCGAGCAACTCACACGCAGTGGCAAGACGCCGTCCAGCGACGCGCTAGGCAGCGTGGTCATACTGCGTGCCGATGTCATCTCTGGTGACGCTCGGCGCATGCTACTCACTGCAGCACGCGCTGTTCTCTTGAGCCGCCGCGGCAGCCTGGCCGAACAGATGGAGCGCCTGGAACAGGTCGACACACCCGAACAGCGGCCATGGCCTGAGTTCAGGTCGCACGAACTCGCGACCATTGGCGGTCACCCCGCCGTACCGTCGCTGGAATTCTTCAATGGCCTCGGCGGGTTTGCCGCCGACGGCCTTGAGTACGTCACGGTGCTTCGCCAGGGACAGTGCACTCCGGCGCCGTGGATCAACGTCGTCGCTAATCCGCGCTTTGGTTTTCAGGTCTCGGCCGAAGGCGCGGGTTACACCTGGGCAGTGAACAGTCGCGACAATCAGCTCACGCCCTGGTCGAACGACCCGGTCACCGATCGGCCCGGCGAGGCGATCTATGTGCGCGACCAGGACACCGGCGCGCTATGGGGGCCGACCGCGCTGCCCATCCGGCACGATGCGGGCGTGTATGTCGCGCGGCATGGTCGCGGCTACAGTCGCTTCCAGTATACGCAGTTCGAGATCGCGCTGGACCTGCTGCAGTTCGTGCCGCTTGACAGCCCCATCAAGATCTCGCGGCTCAGGATCCACAATCAGTCAGGACATACACGGCGCTTGTCTGTCACCAGCTATGTCGAGTGGGTTTTGGGCGCATCACGCAGCACCACAGCGCCGCGGCTCGTCACCGCCATCGACGGCGTCAGCGGCGCACTGTTGGTACGCAACCTGTGGAACGATGCCAGCGCGCGCGTGGCATTCCTCGATCTGGGTGGACTGCAAACTTCTGCGACCGGCGATCGACGCGAGTTCATGGGGCGCAACGGCACGCTTGCACGGCCACGGGCCCTCAGCGACGAAACCGCACTATCGGGGCGCGTCGGCGCCGGCCTGGACCCTTGCGGCGCCCTGCAGACTACAGTCGAGCTGGACCCCGACGAAATGGTCGATACTCTGGTGTTGATAGGCGAGGCGGACGGTTCGGCGGAGGCGCAAGCGTTGATCGCGCGCTGGCGCACCGCCGACCTCGAACAGACCCTGCTCGATATCGAACGCCATTGGCACGATACGCTCAGTGCCGTCGTGGTTAAGACTCCGGATCGCGCCTTCGACCTCATGCAGAACGGTTGGCTGCTTTACCAGACTATCGCCTGCCGCATCTGGGCCCGCAGCGCGTTCTATCAGGCCAGCGGCGCGTATGGGTTCCGCGATCAATTGCAGGACACCATGGCCTTGTGTGTAGTCAAGCCGGACCTCACGCGAGCGCACCTGTTGCGGGCGGCAGCGCGCCAGTTTACCGCTGGCGACGTGCAGCATTGGTGGCTCCCCGAGACCGGACGTGGCGTACGCACCCGAGTCGCCGATGATCGGGGCTGGCTGGGCTATTGCGTGGCCCACTATGTCGAGACTACCGGCGACCTGGGGTTGCTTGACGAGCCAGTGAGCTTTCTGGACGGACCTGCCCTGCACGATGACGAGGCCGATTGCTTCTTTCAACCCACGCTCTCGGACGACAGCGCTTCGCTCTATGAGCACTGCGCGCTCGCGCTCGACCAGAGTCTGGCGGTCGGCGCTCACGGCCTGCCGCTCTTTGGCAGCGGCGACTGGAACGACGGCATGAATACGGTGGGTGCGCGCGGCCAGGGTGAAAGTATCTGGCTTGGATGGTTCTTGCACACCACCTTGTCAAAGTTTGCGGCGCTCGCCACGGCGCGCAATGATCGGACGCGCGCTGCCGCCTGGCACACGCATGCCGATCAACTGCGTGCCGCACTGGAACGCAACGGCTGGGACGGCGAATGGTATCGGCGCGGCTACTTCGATGACGGCACAGCACTCGGCTCGGCCCTGCGCAGTGAATGCCGCATCGACTCGATTGCGCAATCGTGGAGTGTCATCTCCGGCGCGGCAGATGTGGACCACGCGCAGCGCGCCATGGCGGCACTCGACCAACACCTGATTCGCCGGGATACCGGCTTGAGCCTGTTGTTCACACCGCCCTTTGATCGCTCGCTCCCCGACCCGGGTTACATCAAAGCCTACCCGCCAGGTATTCGCGAAAACGGCGGCCAATATACGCATGCCGCCATCTGGTCGGTTATCGCCTTTGCCATGCAGGGCGACGGCGATAAGGCGGGTGAGTTGTTGAGCATGCTCAACCCCATCAGTCACACGCGCGATCCCGATGCCGTCATGCGTTATAAGGTTGAGCCCTATGTGATCGCAGCCGATCGCTATTCAGAGCCGCCGCACGTCGGGCGCGGCGGTTGGACCTGGTACACCGGCTCGTCGGCCTGGATGTATCGCGCCGGCCTCGAAGCCATTCTCGGCTGTTGCCTGCGCGGCAACGCGCTATTGCTTGATCCTTGTGTGCCACGTGCCTGGCCAGGTTTTCAGCTGACGTTGCGCTATCGCAGCTCGCGCTACGAAATCTCGGTGGAGAATCCGCGCGCTGTTTGCCGGGGCGTTACCAGCCTGTTGCTTGATGGCGAGACAATTCTGGCCCCAGACAACCTCATACCTCTCGTGGATGACGGCGCCACTCATCGCGTCCGTGCGGTGCTGGGCTAGAGCGAACGGCTATAGATCGCCCTCGCCAGGGGCAATTCGCCTCACTTCGACCAATCGATGGGTTCGATACGCGGAATCAGCACCCCAAAGGCGAAACACCCGAGCAGCGTGACGGCGGCGGTGATGGCGAAAGCCCAATAGAACCCGCCGGTGTAGTCGACCACCAGGCCCGTGACACTTGGGGCCACCACGCCGGCGATGTTACCGACAAAGTTCTGTACACCCATCCATTGGCCGGCGGCACGCGGGCCACCCAGGGTCTGCGAGATCGCGAAGATGTTCGGCGTCTGCGTGCCAAACAGTGCGGCGGTCGCAGCGAGCAACACGACCGCGGCGGTCGACACGGCGCTCGCACACACCATCATCAGGATAGCGATGCCGATCAGCCCGCCGACCAGCAGCGACTTTCGCACCCGGTTCGCCGTAGCGCCCGCCATAATCCAGTGATCCGAAGCCCAACCCGTCAGCAGCGAACTCACGGCATAAAGGGCATAAACGCTGGCGCCGATCTGGCTCATCTCCTTCACACTGTAGCCGTAACTCTTGACCAGGATCAGCGGCAGCCAGGTGAGCACAAAATAGAACGAGTAGGTCGAGCAGAACTGGCCGAGGCTGGCGCCCCAGATCGCACGCTCTTTGAGCAGCCGACGGTACGACAACGGTGCACCGTGGTTCGTGCCACCGCTCACCGCACCACCACGGGTAGCGATGAACCAGGGCAACAGCCACAACAAGGACACGAGACCGAAGCCCACAAAGGCGGCTCGCCATCCGAAGCTGGCCATGATCATCCCGCCGACCAGTGTGCCGAAGGTGGGTCCGAGGGCCTGACAGCCCGCGACTACACCATTGGCGCGGCCGCGCTGGTGCTCGGGGGAGCGCTGCGCCAGCAGCCGGGAATTGCACGGATAGGTGACGCTCTCACCAACTCCGAGCAGCAGCCGCAAGGCCAGCAGCGCACTGAAGCTGCTCGCCAGGCCCACCAGCGAGGTCGCTGTGGCCCAGATGACCAAGCCCGCGGCCAATACGTAACGGACGTCGAAACGCTGCGCCAACCAGCCGGCGATCAGCTGCAGCGGGGCATAGGACAGAAAGAACGTCGAGCCCAGCAGTCCAAATTGCGCATTGCTCAGTCCGAGTTCGTCCTTGAGCTGCGGACCCGCGGTGGCCAGGTTGCCGCGATCCACGTAGTTGATGAACACCGCGATCGCCAGCAGCAGCACGATCCGCAAGGGCAGGCCACGCGGCTCGGCGTCGGTGGCGCGATCCATAGGTTCAGTACTTCCCCGCAGGCCTGAGATGTAGCATGTGCGGAGTGTAAGCCTAAGAAACCAGCGGGTAATGAATATCGTGACAGGTCTTCGGCGCGGTTGGGAGTTCTGGATCGACCGTGGCGGCACCTTCACCGACATCGTCGCGCGCCAACCGGATGGCTCGCTCGTCACGGCGAAACTGCTGTCCGAGAATCCTGAGCAGTATGCCGATGCTGCGATCGCCGGCATCCGCCGGCTCCTGGGCGTGCCGGTGGACGCCGCGATTCCGGTCGGCGAGATCGCTGTGGTCAAGATGGGCACGACTGTGGCTACCAACGCGCTGCTGGAGCGCAAGGGTGCGGCGACGGCGCTGCTCACCACACGTGGCTTTCGCGATCAGCTGCGCATCGGCTACCAGAACCGCCCGCAGATATTTGCGCGGCATATCGTGCTGCCCGAGCTGCTGTACGCAAGGGTCGAGGAGCTGCGCGAGCGCGTCAGCGCCCAGGGCGATGTGCTCACGCCGCTCGATCCGAATGAAACTCGCGCGGCACTGCAATCGCTCTGGGACCAGGGGCTGCGCTGTGTCGCCATCTTGTTCATGCACGGGTATCGATACCCGCAGCACGAACGGCTCGCGGCCGGCATCGCGCGTGAGCTCGGCTTTACACAAGTATCGGTATCACATGAAGTCTCGCCGCTGATGAAGTTCGTCGCGCGCGGCGACACCACGGTGGTCGATGCCTATCTCTCGCCGATTCTGCGCCGCTACGTGGAACAGGTCGCCGCGCAACTCCCGGGAGTACGCCTGCAGTTCATGCAATCTTCCGGTGGCCTAGTCGATGCGGCGGCTTTTCAGGGCAAGGACGCGGTGCTCTCGGGTCCTGCCGCGGGCATCGTGGGAATGGTGCGCACCGCCGTCGCAGCAGGGCACGCGCGGCTCATCGGCTTTGACATGGGCGGCACCTCGACCGACGTGTCGCACTACGCCGGGGAGTTCGAGCGCAGCTTCGAGACTCAGGTGGCAGGTGTACGGATGCGCGCGCCGATGATGCACATTCATACCGTGGCCGCTGGCGGTGGCTCGATCCTGCATTTCGACGGCGCGCGCTACCGCGTCGGGCCCGATTCCGCCGGTGCCAATCCGGGTCCGGCGGCCTATCGGCGCGGTGGTCGGCTGACCGTTACCGATTGCAACGTAATGCTGGGTACCTTGCAGCCCGATCTGTTTCCGCAGGTCTTCGGCCCCGCGGGCAACGAGCCGCTGGACGGCGAAGTCGTGCGGCACCAGTTCCTTGCCCTCGCCCGCCAGATTGCACGCACGGCACAACTCGAGCCGGAGCCTGAAGCAGTGGCAGCGGGCTTTCTGCAGATTGCCGTCGACAACATGGCCAATGCAATCAAGAAAGTGTCAGTGGCGCGCGGCTACGATGCCACGCAATACACGCTGCAATGCTTTGGTGGCGCGGCCGGACAGCATGCCTGCCTGATTGCCGACGCGGTCGGTATCACCCGCATCTTCATTCACCCCTACGCGGGCGTGCTCTCGGCCTACGGCCTGGGACTGGCCGATGTCACGACCATTGCCAGCCTGACGATCGAGCAGCCGCTCAGCGACGCGGCTGCGACCGCCTCAGCGCTGCACACGGCGTTCGAGGTGCTGGAGGCACAGACCCGCGCACAGCTCGTATCGCAGGGCATGGACACTGCACAGATAAGCTGCGCTCGCCGCGTGCACGCGCGCTATGCGGGTACCGATTCTGCGCTCATCGTTGCCGCTGGCACCATTGCCGAGATCCGCAGCCGCTTCGAAGCGGCCTATCGCCAGCGCTACTCATTCCTGATGGACGATAAGGCGCTGGAAGTCGAAGCCGTATCGATCGAAGCGATCTGTGCCAGCGGCGAGCGCTTGCGCGCTGCACCTGCCCCGCGTGCTGTGCCCACCGCGCCCGTGGGGCTGCACGCACCTGCGCCGCCGGCAACGACAATGCGGCGCGTCTATTTTGCGGGCCGCTGGCAGCAGACGCCGGTGCTCCAGCGCGGCGAGCTGGCACAGGGAGCAAGCATAAGCGGCCCCGCGATTGTCACTGAGCCCCACGGCACGATCGTGGTGGAGCCGGGCTGGCAGCTCGAGGTCGGCGCCCTCGACCAGCTGCTGCTGCAACGCACAGTGCCCATCGATCGTGGCACCGCAATTGGCACGGCAGTAGACCCTGTGATGCTCGAGGTGTTCAGCAACCTGTTCATGGCGATTGCCGAGCAGATGGGCCTGCGGCTCGCGAATACCGCCTATTCCGTGAACATCAAGGAACGGCTCGATTTCTCCTGCGCGCTGTTCGACCAGCACGGCGCGTTGATCGCCAACGCGCCGCACATGCCGGTGCACCTCGGGTCCATGGGCGAATCAGTGCGCGCGGTGATTCGCGACAATTCGCTTGCTGGCGGCAGGAACCTACAGCCCGGCGATGTCTACATGCTCAATGCGCCTTACAACGGTGGCACGCACCTGCCCGACATCACCGTGATTACGCCAGTGTTCAGCAGCGATAGCGCCCGGGTGATTTTCTATGTGGGTTCGCGCGGCCACCATGCGGACATCGGCGGACTGACACCGGGTTCAATGCCCTCCGAATCGACAGTAGTTGAAGAGGAAGGCGTACTGATCGACAACTTCCTGCTGGTCGAGGGCGGCCGCCTGCGCGAGCGCGAGACACGCGCATTGCTGGGCTCCGGCCCCTACCCGGCGCGCAACATCGAGCAGAATCTTGCGGACCTGCGCGCGATGATCGCGGCGAACGAAAAAGGCGTGCAGGAGTTGCGCCGCATCAGCGCGCAATACGGGCTCGAGGTCGTGCACGCCTACATGCACCACGTGCAGGATAACGCCGAAGAAGCCGTGCGCCGCGTGATCGCCGGGCTCGCGCGGCAATCGCCCTCGGGCACCTGGTCGGGCGAGTTTGCCTACCCGATGGATCACGGCGCTGTGATCAAGGTCTGCATCACGCTGGAAGCCAGCACACGCAGCGGCGTGGTCGACTTTAGCGGCAGCTCTGCGCAGCTACCCAACAACTTCAACGCGCCAAGTGCGGTGTGTTACGCGGCCGTGCTGTACGTATTCCGCTCGCTGGTCGATGTGGACATCCCGCTGAATGCCGGCTGCCTGAAACCGCTGCGTATCTTGATACCCGAAGGCAGCATGTTGAATCCCCGCTATCCCGCTGCGGTCGTTGCCGGCAACGTCGAGACCTCACAGTGCCTCACGGATGCGCTCTATGGCGCATTGGGCGTAATGGGTGCGAGTCAGGGCACGATGAACAATCTCAGCTTCGGCAACGCGCGCTACCAGTACTACGAAACCATCGCTGCGGGGTCAGGCGCCGGCCCGGGCTTTGATGGCGCCACGCCCGTGCAAACTCACATGACCAACAGCCGCATGACCGATCCGGAGGTGCTGGAATTTCGCTACCCGGTGCGCGTCGAGGAGCACTCGATCCGTTACGGCTCAGGCGGTGCCGGGCGCTGGCGCGGCGGCCCCGGGGCACTGCGGCGCATCCGCTTTCTGGAACCGATGGAGGTCTCGATACTCTCCGGCCATCGGCGTGTACCGCCCTATGGCATGGCGGGCGGCGCGGCCGGCGAGGTTGGCAGGAACTGGATCGAACGGCGCGACGGCAGTATTGCGAAACTGGACGGCGCGGCGACCGTGCAGTGCGCAGCGGGCGACGTATTCGCGGTGCAGACGCCGACCGCCGGGGGCTTTGGGCCGGCGCAGTCATGATTCACCGCCAGCTCCGGCGCCCTCGTCAGGAGTATTTGTCGCGCACCACACCGCGCACCGGATGGGTGTCGTAGACCAGCACGATCGATGCGATGTGGCCGGTGTCTATATCGAAATTGAAGATGTCGGCGCAGTCAAACGCCACCTTTGTGCCATCCTTGAGCGACCAGTCGTACTCGTAGTACGCGACCGCCCGCAGGTGCCCTTCCGCGCTCACCAGTACATCGTGCACCTTGAGCTTCGAACCGCTCGACGCGTTGGCGACCTTGGCGAAGAATTCACGCACCGGCAGGCGACCCAGGAAGGGCGATTCGACCCAGCCACCCGGTATGAACAACGCAGCCGCCTTGGCTGCATCACCCGCTTCAAGGGCGCTCAGGTATTTACGCACCAGTTTTTGCATGTGACTCTCCGGTCAGTGGGCTCGCGAGGGCCTGGCCAGGGCGCAGGATCATCATAGACCCGCCGCGCTGCATCTGCCAGCCATTGACCTGGCAGAACCCACAGGTGGACACTGTCGCATGCCATTCATCACCGCCAGCACCGCGCAGGACCGACACTACGACGTGATCGTCATCGGTTCGGGCGCCGCCGGCGGCCAGAGCGCCTACACCCTGACGATGGAAGGCGTGAAGGTGCTGATGCTCGAGGCCGGGCGGCGCTATACGCCCGAGCACGAGACCCCGATGTTCCAGACCGCGGACCTTGCGCCGCTCCGTGAGTCATCGACGCCCGACAAGCCCTTTGGCTTCTACGATGCCACGATCGATGGTGGCTGGGACGTGCCGGGCGAGCCTTACAGCAGCGCCTCGGACGATCCGACACGCAAATTCTGGTGGTGGCGGCCGCGCATGCTGGGTGGGCGCACCAATCACTGGGGACGCATCGCACTACGCAACGGCCACTACGATTTCAAACCCTACTCGCGCGACGGCCTGGGTCGCGACTGGCCGATCGGCTACGAGCAGGTTGCGCCCTACTACGATCGCGTCGAGCGCCTGATTGGTGTCTACGGTGCCAACGACGGCCTGGAGAATACGCCCAATTCGCCGCCGGGCGTGCTGATGGCGCCGCCGAAGCCGCGCGTCGGTGAACTGCTGGTGCAGCAGGGCTCGCGCGCGCTCGGCGTGCCCTTCGTAGCGATGCATCGCGCGGTAATGACCGAGCGGCTCGATCATCAGCGACTGCCGGCACTGCTGCATCCGGGCAACCCCACGGCGCAGCGGATCATCCAGGCCGATATGCAAAATCGCGCCGCCTGCTTTTACGCCACGCCTTGCGGCCGCGGCTGCTCGATCCGTGCTACTTATCAATCGACCACCGTGCATCTGCCACCGGCGCTGGCCAGCGGTCACCTCGATATTCTCTGTGATGCGATGGTACGCGAGATCGTGCTGGGGAAAGATGGCAAGGCCACTGGCGTGCACTTCGTAGACAAGAGCACCGGCAAGCAACATCACGCGCAGGCGCGCGCGATCGTGCTCGCCGCGGGCGCCTGCGAGTCGGTGCGCATCCTGTTGAACTCGGGCGCTGCGCGCAGCGGTGGCCTCGCGAACTCGAGCGGCCTCGTGGGCCGCTACATCATGGACACGGTCGGCGCGGGACTCTATGGCCAGGTGCCACGACTCGAAAACCTGCCACCACACAACGAGGATGGCGCCGGCGGCGAACACCTGTATGCGCCGTGGTGGCTGTACGGCAAAGACAATGTCGCCAAGCTCGGCTTCGCGCGCGGCTATCACATCGAGTTCAGCACCGGCCGGCGGGCGCCGGAGATGGACCTCGCCACTGGCCTCGAAGCCCTGACGCACGGCAGCTACGGTGCGCGCTTCAAGGCCGATGTGCGCCGCTACTACGGATCGTTCGTCGGATTCGCCGGCCGCGGCGAGATGATTCCGAACGACGACTGCTACTGCGAGATCGACCCAACGCTCAAGGATCGCTGGGGTATTCCGGTATTGCGCTTCCACTGGCGCTGGTCCGACCACGAGACGCGCCAGGCCAAGCATATGCAGCAGACTTTTGCGGATATCGTGCAGAACCTCGGCGGCCGCGTACTCAGCACCGTAGCGGCCGACGGTCGCCTGGCTATCGAGCCCGGCGGCAAGATCATCCACGAAGTGGGCGGCACAGTGATGGGCACGAGCGCGCGCAACTCCGTGACCAACCAATGGGGCCAGAGCTGGGATATCCCCAATCTGTTCGTGACCGACGGCGGCACCTTCTGCTCTAATGCCGACAAGAATCCGACCCTGACGATCATGGCGCTGGCCTGGCGTGCGAGCGACCATCTGGTGTCATTGATGAAGCGACGCGAGATCTGAGGTGAGCGATGTCTGAGACGGAAAATGGCCCGCGTACCGACCGGCGCACCACGATCAAGTGGATGCTGGCTGCCGCTGCCAGCACCCGACTCGGCAGCGCGGCGGCAGCGCAGGTTGCCGGCGGCGCTGTTGGCCTCGCCGGAGGCGGCGCCGCCGCCGCGGGTACCAGCTCACAGGCGCAGGGCTATGGCACCGACCCCAAGCTGCAGACGCCCTACTCGCCCGGTATGCTGTGGCCACTCACGCTGGATGTAAGCCAGCGCCGCTGCGCCACGGCGCTGTGCGATGTGATCATACCGGCCGACCAGTTTTCACCCAGTGCCGCGGCGGTGGGCGTGGTCGATTTCATCGACGAGTGGGTCAGCGCACCCTACCCGCAGCAACGCGGCGATCGCGCGATCGTGATTCCGGGTCTCGCCTGGATCGATGCCGAAGCGCAGCGCCGCTACCGCCGCGAGTTCGCGGCACTCGATGCCAGCGGGCACGATGCGATTTGCAAGGACATCTGCTACCTGCCCGAAGCCACCGCACAGTTTCAGGACGCGGCGGCATTCTTCGCGCGCTTCCGCGATCTCACGGCGGGCGGCTTCTACACCACACCCGCCGGCACCAAAGACCTGGGCTATGTCGGCAATCTGCCGCTCGCGACATTCGACGGCCCACCGCTGGCAGTGCTCAAGCGCGCCGGCCTGGCCTGAAGGAGTCACCATGCCCGTACTTCGCCTGACCCTGGCATTTGCTGCCACCTGGATCGCCGCCCTGTCATCGTGTGCCACGCACCAGACTGCCGCCGACGAGGGCTGGCAAAGCCTGTTCGACGGCAAGACTCTGCAGGGCTGGCGTGCCAGCGATACGCCCGGTACCTTCTCAGTGGTGAACGGCGAGCTCGTGGCTCATGGGCCGCGCTCGCACCTGTTTTACCAAGGGCTGGTCGCCCAACATGATTTCAGGAACTTCGAGTTCATGGCCGAGGTGAAAACCCGGCCGCACGCCAACTCCGGCGTTTACTTTCACACTCAGTTCCAGGAGCTTGGCTGGCCGTCGAAAGGCTATGAAGTGCAGATTAACAATTCGCACGCCGATCCAAAGCGCACCGGCGGGTTGTACGCGGTCCAGGACACCTTGGTGCCACCAGCGGCTGATGACCAATGGTTCACGCTCTACATCCGCGTCGAGGGCCAGCACATCATCGCCAGGGTCAATGACAAACTGATCTCGGACTACGTCGAACCCGAGCACGCCGAGCGCTCGCCAGAGTTCAAGGACCGCCTGCTGTCGCACGGCACCTTCGCTCTGCAGGGACATGACCCGGACAGCGAGACCCACTTTCGCCGGATCAGGGTGCGGCCGTTGCCTTGATGGGTTGCTGAGCGCACCGTTCAGCGTTTTGCGGCGCGTGCACTGCGCGGCGCCACTTCCGCGAGCATGTCCGTCAGTGCGTCGCTGAGTGACTTGGGCTTGCCGTACAGGTAGCCCTGTGCGTAGCGCACGCCGAGCGTGCGCAACTTGGCGGCCACTGCTTCAGACTCGACAAATTCTGCCACCGTCTCGAGCTTCAGCTGATCGGCAATCAGCACCAGTGCGCGCACCAGCGCCTCTGAGCGCGCGTTGGTAAGCAGGTCCCTGATGAAACTGCCGTCGATCTTGATCTGATGGATCGCCAGCTCCTTCAGATGCATCAGCGATGACAGGCCGGTGCCAAAATCATCCAGTGCGATCGAAGAGCCGAGATCGGCCATACGCTCGATGAAGCGCTTGGTCGCGCCGATGTTGCGAACCGCGGCAGTTTCCGTGAATTCAAAAGCCACCATGCTGCCGGGCACGTTGTGCTGCTTGACCGCGGTGCGGACGAAGTCGGCGAAGTTGGGCTGGCTGATCGATTGACCGGTGAGGTTGATCGCAAAGCGCACGCCCAGCTCGCTCAGGCGCTGGGCCTGAGGTGTGATGATCTGCAATACGTTTTCCACTACCCAGCGATCGAGCCGCTCGAGCAACTGGTAACGGTCGGCGGCACGCATGTATTCGCCCACGCTCACCAGCCGGCCGTCCTGGTCCTTGATCCGCAGCAGCACCTCAAAGTGCGAACACTGTCCGGGCCTGGCGAGCGCCACAATCGGCTGGGCGTGCAGCACGAAGCGATTGTCATCCAGTGCGTCGCTCATCACCCGCGATTCACGCACTTCTTCGTGGCGGCGGATCATCGTGGCATCGGCGATCTCGTAGATCTCGACCCGGTTGCGGCCGCGCTCCTTGGCCACGCGGCAGGCCGTCTCGGCCGCCGCCAGTGCACGCTGGAAGGAGCCCGCATCGTTGAGCGAGACCACGCCCAGGCTGGCAGTCGCGCGAGTCTGCGTCATACGGAATTTCAGCGTCTCGATCGCTTCGCGCGCGCGCTCCGCCCAGGTGCGCGCCTGATTCATGGTGTGATTGAAAAGCACCGCAGCGTAGCGATCGCCCGAGAGATGTGTGGCTATACTGCCGGTCGGCAGCAGGCGCGACTGCCACAGCCGGCCAATATCACGCAGCACTTCGTCGCCGGCCGCAAAGCCCGCAATCTCGTTGATGGCGTGCATCTGGTCCAGATCGCCATAGACGACGCAGGCGGGTTCGTCGGCGTTGATGCGCTGTGCGACCTCGAGCTCGAATATCGGACGCCGCAGCAGACCGGTGTGCTCCTCGACCCGGCCACCGAGGCGCTCCTGCAGTCCGGGCACGGCTTCTTGGAGTACCTCGATATCGGCGGGCACGAATTCTGGTTGTGCCTGTGAGCGGATTACCGCCACGAGACCAATGGCATCGCCAGCATCCAGCAGCGGACAGAAAAGAATGCGGTAGGGAATAACCGGACTACCGTGCTTGAGCCGCATACGATTGAGGATTTGCGGCGTGCTCTTCTCGCGCGCCATGTTCCAGAGCAGATGACGGGTCAGCGACTCGATACCTTCGGCGGCGCCATCCTTTGGGGGTGGCACCACCAAATCGACAAACCATGAGGGTGCATGCACGACCACGTGTGTGCATTGCAGTCGACTCACCAGTGAACTCAGAAGGATGTCGGTCATGCCCCATGGCCGAATTGCCAAGTACCGCCCATGATGGCCGGCAGGCCGGGTTCCAGGTATCGCGCTGGTTCACAGCTTGGCACTGCACCGCTGCATGGGCCGGAACACAATGTGACGCAGGTCTGATTCCCACCGGTTCCGGCTCAATCGAGCCGGTGCTGCACGACGCCTGCGGTCAGGGTGTCGCTCCCCAGAGTCAGGTAGAGAGTACGCTCGGACACCGCCAGGTCGAGTTCCATGCGGCGTTCCAGGCGCGCTGCGAGTGCGGACAGCAGCTCGCGGTCCATCTCGTAGATCGCCAGTTGCGCCGCCCGGTAGATGCGCTCGCCACGCAGCCGTGTCAGCCAGGCATCGACATCGCGATGGGCGTAAACCGCCACTCGCGGTGCGCTCTTCGCGGCCTTGTGCAGGCGCGCGGCCTCGGGTGTGCCGATGTCGATCCAGGTCTGCAGCGCGCCGGTGAGATCGCGCACCGCTATGGCCGGCTCGTCCGGGTCCGAGAGCCCCTTCGACCAGGCAATGCCCGCGGCATATTCCAGGCAATAGGCCAGCAGCCGCGTGAGCAGGAATTCGGCAGTTTCGGATGGATGGCGCGCCAGGCGCAGGTTAAGCGTTTCATACACGTTGCGATCGGCATCGGCCAGCCTGACCGTAAAGACGTATACCGTCGCACTCAGTGCCATGCCATCTGCAACCCGATCGACACAGCGTGTCGCTTGCGGTGTAGCTTAATGCCAATGACAGTCAATCCGGCAGGGGATTCCAGCACCCGCAGCGTACGGCTGCGGCTCAAGCTGCACTGACGACGCCCGCGCGTCGTCAGTGCTTCGAGGCCTGTCAGGGCAGGTTTTGCAGGGCAGTGAAGCTGCCCCGGGTCGTAGCACTCTGCAGCAGCACACCGGGCTGCGTCACGTAGCTGCCGTTGGTCAGCGGCGCCGTGGCCGAATTGCTGGTCACGATATCGGGAAAGCCGTCGTCATTCACATCCGCGACGGCAACCTGGTAGGAGCCATTGGGCGTCGGGTAGTAACTCGCGGCGGCGAAAGTGCCGGGCGACACCGCGTTCTGCAGCAATACGTTCACGCCCGAGTCATCGCCGACGATCACATCAGGACGCTCATCGCCGTTCAGATCGGCCACCACGATCGACTGGGCGCGATGACCATTGGGCAGCGAATAGCTGCCGGGCGCCAGGAAGGTGCCCACCGCTGCCGGATTCTGCAGCAGCACGTTGACCGTGGGTGGCGTCGGGCCATACGGACCCGGATCGGTAATGACCAGATCATTGAAGCCGTCACCGTTGACATCGGCAATCGCCACGTAGTTCGCGGCCACGAAAGCCTGGTTGGGCGTCTGCGTAAATACCGTCACCGGATTCATGAAGGTCGCGCTGTTCGCGGTCGCGGAATGGAAGTACACCTTGACGCCCGTGGCATCAGTGACCACGAGGTCCGGCAAGCCATCATTGTTCAGGTCGCCGACTACCACCCAGCTTGCACCGCCCGCCGAGAGGCTGGTGGGGGCGAGAAAGCTGCCGGGATGGGCGGGATCCTGCAAGAACACACTCACGCCGTAGTCGGCCGAGACCAAATCCGGATAACCATCGCCGTTCAGATCGGCGATCGCGACCTGCGATGCACCGGCTGACATCAAATGCACCGGCGCGGCAAAAGTGCCCGGCGTCGCCAGCTGGTTCAGATACACCAGCAGCTCGCCGTCATCGAAGCTGGCGGCTACCACATCGCGCAGGCCATCGCCATTGATGTCGGCGCTCGCCAGGTACAGTGGTTCGATGCCCGCAGCGGTAGCGGTGGGCATACCGAAGCCCGTGCCAGCACCGGCGTTGTGCAAATGCATATTGAGCGAGCCGCTTTCATTAGGCGAGGTCGGCTGATGCAGCGTGCGTCCGTCGAGCACGTCGGTGAGACCGTCACCATTGAAATCAGCCGCCACCAGCGCGAAATTGATCGCGAACGGCGTGAAGGTATAAGTGGAGTTGTTGTCGTAACCGCTGCCGCAACCTGCCAGTGCCAGTGACGCGCCGAGTGCGATGCCGAAGCCTGCAAGTTTCATCTTCATACTGAGCATGACAAACCTCCTTAATCCTTGGCGGATTGTACTATCGCCTGCGCGGCGCGCTCGCGTCGCCAAAACACGACAGCACATCCTTGAGGCGGCAATTGTGCTGCGCTTCGGCTGGAAAAACTGCGAACGGGCGCATGGATTTCCAACCCCCAGGAGACCTCTGCATTGAGTACCTGCAGTGTGACGCGTTGTTCATCTGCGCGTTTCGTCAAGAGTTGTGAAGAGCAGTCCACCGGCAGTCAGCACCGCGAACGCAGCGCCCGCGTAGAAGGTGGCTGCCGATCCGTAAGAACTCCACAACGCTCCGGCGGTGGCGCTTGAGAACAGCAAGGAGATACCGGTCACAAAATTGAAGACGCCGAATGCCGTGCCGCGCAGCTCGACCGGCGCAACATTGGCGATCAGCTTGGAGAACAGGCCCTGCGTGAGGGCCATGTGCAGTCCCCACAGGGCAGCGCCGATCAGTACCATGCCGGATGAGGCTGCCCGCGCCAGCACCACATCTGCCACCACCAGCAACAGCAGGCCTGCCAGCAGCAACAGGCGCGGGTCGTGCCGGTCGGCGGCGTGACCTGCGGGCCAGGCAGCGCCCGCGTAGATCACATTCATCACCACCATCACCAGCGGCACCAGCGTCAGCGACAACCCCGACTGCTGCGCGCGCAACACCAGGAACGCCTCACTGAAGCGCGCCAGTGTGAAGACCGCGCCGAGAATTGTGATGTACCAGTAGCGCGACTTGAGCTGCCGCACCGCCGCGAGACTGAGCGGCGCAGGGCGGCGCGCTGCGTGCGGTACAGATGCGGGCTCTTTTACCATCCACAGCAGCAACGCCACCGCGATGAACGCCGGCACTACCGCCACCCACATCACCGCACGCACATCGCCGGCCAACCACACCATGCCGAGGATCGCCAGCAGCGGGCCCAGCGCGGCACCGAGCGAATCGAGTGCCTGACGCAGTCCGTAAGCGGCGCCGCGTTGTGCGGGCGGCGTGATATCCGCGATCAGCGCATCGCGCGGCGCACCACGAATTCCCTTGCCCACGCGATCGATGCAGCGCGCCCCGGCCACCGCGGCAATCGAGCCGGCCAGCGGAAACACCGGCTTGGTCAATGCCGCCATGCTGTAGCCCAGCACCAGCAAGGGACGACGCCGTCCCCAGCGATCGCTCAAGCTGCCGGAAAACAGCTTGGTGATGGAGGCCGTGGCCTCCGCAAAGCCCTCGACCAGGCCAATGGTCAGCATGCCTGCGCCCAGCACGCTGGACATCAGCACGGGCAGCAGGCTGTGCACCAGCTCCGAGGAGATATCCATGAACATGGAGGTCAGGCCCAGGCCCCAGATGCCGACCGGCAGGTCGCGCAGCAGCGCCTTAAGACGCTGCGCGGCTGTCGAGCGATTGTCTGCAGCACTCATGCCCACCTTATAACCTGCGGGGACGGGAAATGGACAGCCCGGCGAGCAGCAGTGTTACCCTGCAAACCCGATCGGCACTGCGTTGGAGCAAGCCCGCATGAATCGCCTGCAGATCTTGGTCGTGACCTCGCTGGCGGCACTCTGCTACGCCGCCACTGCTGCCAGTGACCCGACAGCTGATGGATATCGCAACCGCCCCGCCAGTGACGAGATCATCTATTTTCTGATGATCGACCGTTTTGCGAATGGCGATACCACCAATGATCGCGGCGGCCTGAGCGGCGATCGATTGCACACCGGTTACGATCCGGCCGCCAAGGGATTCTTTCACGGCGGTGATCTCCAGGGCGTGACCGCTCATCTCGATTACATCCAGTCACTGGGTGCTACTGCCATCTGGCTGACGCCGGTGTTCGTCAACAAGCCCGTGCAGGGCGCGCCGGGCGAAGAATCTGCCGGCTACCACGGCTACTGGATTACCGATTTCACGCGCGTCGATCCGCACCTGGGCGACGCCGATGACCTGCACGCGCTGGTCGACGCGGCACACGGGCGCGGCATGAAGGTTTATCTCGATATCGTCGTCAATCACACGGCAGACGTGATTCGCTACCGCGAGTGCCCGGGCATGACTTGCCCCTATCGCTCGCGCGCCGACTTTCCAGACCGCCCCGAGGGCTACGCCTACACGCCCTACCTGCCGAACGGCGATGAACACCTGAAGGCGCCCGAGTGGCTGAACGATCCGGCTTACTACCACAACCGCGGCAACAGCACTTTTGCGGGCGAGAGCTCAACGCTCGGCGATTTCAGCGGTCTCGATGATGTAGCCACCGAGAACCCGCGCGTCGTGCAGGGCTTCATCGATATCTACGGCGCCTGGATCGACAATTACGGCATCGACGGCTATCGCATCGATACCGCGCGGCACGTGAATCCAGAATTCTGGCAGGCCTTCGTACCAGCGATGCTCGCGCGCGCCGCGGCGCGTGGCATTCCGAACTTTCATATCTTCGGTGAGGTCGCCACGCAAGAAATGGATCCGGCCGCGCTGGCCGTGCACACGCGGGTCGATCGCCTGCCAGCCGTGCTCGATTTCGCCTTTACCGCCGCGGTACGCGACACGGTCGCAGGCCAGGCCGGCACCGATGAGCTGGCGCGCCTGTTTGCCGCAGATCCGCTTTACGAGGGTGGCGCACAGGCGGCACTGCAGCTGCCCACGTTTGTCGGCAATCACGACGACGGCCGCTTTGCCTACCATGTGCTGCACCAGCGCCCCGGCATCGGCCGCGAAGAGCTGTTGCAACGCGTGCAGCTCGCGTATGCAATGCTGATGACTTTGCGCGGCGTGCCGACGATCTACTACGGCGACGAGCAGGGATTTGCCGGCCTGGGGCGCGACCAGGATGCGCGCCAGGACATGTTCGCAAGTCAGGTGGCGTCCTACAACGCCCAGCCGCTGGTGGGCTCGAGCTCAACCACCGCCGTCAGCAATTTCAGCAGCGCTCATCCGCTGTATCAGGCCATCGCAGCACTTGCCAGGTTGCGCCAGCGCCAATCAGCGCTGCGGCATGGGCTGCAGATCGTGCGCGCCGCGGGCCATACGCCAGGACTATTCGCCGTATCGCGTCTGGATGCCGTGAGCGGACAGGAAGTGCTGGTGGCCTTCAATACCGGCATGACCGCCATTGAATCGCAGGTACTCGTGGAGCGCAGCTCGAAACAATTCACTGCTCTGCACGGACGCTGTGCGCCAGCGGTTACGCAGCCCGAGAGTTATCACATTTCGCTGGCACCGCTCGACTATCTGATCTGCGCTTCAGGAACGCAGCACTGAGCGAGCGCGTCAGCCCAGGGCGCTGTCGGCGGCACGGCCCACGCTGTTGTCGCGCCTGGTGTTGATTTCGACGCGCACTTCCTGGCAGCCATACACCGGCTGGCCGTTGGCGAGCTGCGGCTGGTAGTGAGCCTGCCGCGCCCAGGTCAACGCCGATTCATCAAAA
>JAYUZE010000065.1:0-4320 GCA_043752035.1 Gammaproteobacteria bacterium | reverse complement strand
AGCGTGCGCGGGATCGGCGTCGCCGTGAGCGTCAGCACGTGCACTGCGGCGCGCAAGGTCTTCAGGCGTTCCTTGTCGCGCACGCCGAAGCGATGCTCTTCATCGATGATCAACAGCCCGAGGTTTTTGGCGCGCACATCGGCGTGCAACAGCCGGTGTGTGGCCACCAGGATGTCGATCTGGCCGCTCTCGAAGCCGGCCAGCACGGCGCTGCTCTCCTTGCCGGAGCGAAAGCGCGACAGCGCCTCGATGCGCACCGGCCAGTCGGCGAAGCGATCGCGAAAGCTCTGCAGATGCTGTTCCGCGAGCAAGGTGGTCGGCACCAGCACGATCGCCTGGCAGCCCGACTGCACGGCGATAAAGGCCGCACGCATTGCCACTTCGGTCTTGCCGAAGCCGACATCGCCGCAGATGATGCGATCCATCGGCGTCGCGCGCGCAAGATCCTCGCGCACCTTGGCGATCGCCTCGGCCTGATCGGCGGTTTCCTCGAAGGGAAAGGCGTTGGCAAAGGTCTGGTGTTCGAGCTCGCCGGCGTTCAGCGCGGGCGCTACCTGAGCCTGGCGGCGCGCATACAGATCCAGCAGTTCGGCAGCAACATCGCGCACCGCCTCGGCGGCACGCCGACGCACCTTGGCCCACTGGTCGCTGCCGAGCTTATGGAGCGGCGCGGCCTCGGGATTGCCGCCGGTGTAGCGATTCACCAGATGTAGCGCATGCACCGGCACGTAGACGCGATCGCCGTCGCGATATTCGAGCACCAGGAATTCACCGGCATCGCCGCCGATCTCCATCACCTCGAGCCCGAGATAGCGGCCGATACCGTAGCTCTCGTGCACCACCGGCGAACCTGGCTCGAGCGACTGGAGATTGCGCAGTATTGCGGCCGGATCGGCGGCAGCGCGCCGGCGGCGTCGCTCCTGCCGCGCGCGATTGCCGAACAGCTGCGATTCGGTCAGCAACAGCAGTGGTGGTTCGATGAGCTGCAGACCATCGATCTCGCCCGCTACGGTGATGCCTAAGCGGGCATCGCCGTGCGCGAAGGATTGCCAGTCGGGCAGGAGGCGCGGCATACGTCCGTGGGGCCGCAGCATCTGGCTGATCACCTCGCGCCGTCCGGGCGAATCGGCGGCGATCAGTACGCGTCCCGGGTACTGGTCGAGAAACCCGATCAGCGGCGCGAGCGGCTCCGTGGCGCGCGCATCGAGCCGGAAGCCACGCGGCAGCAGGCTGGCGACAGCGGTCACCGCGCGGGGCACGGTGTCGGGCGCCGTGCTTGCGGCGCTGTCGCCGGCTGATGCGTCGCCGTCAGCGGGTGCCGCACAGCGCGCGATCTGCACGCGCGCATGACGCGCGAGCTGCGCGGCAAGGTCCGCCGAACTGACGAAAGCCTCGTCCGGCGGCAGCAGCGGGCGCTCGATATCGTGTCTGTGCTCCTCGTAGCGCACGCCTATCGCTTCCCAGGCGCCATGCAGCGCGGCTTCCAGATCGATGTCGGTGGCCAGCACCAGATCGGCCGGCAGGTAGTCGAACAGGTTCGAAGTCGCCTCGAAGAACAGCGGCAGGTAGAACTCGATGCCCGGAGGCGCGAGCCCTTCACTGACCCCGCGGTACACGCTCATGCGCGTCACATCGCCGGAAAAGTGCAGGCGGAAGCGGCGCCTGAAATCGCGCACCGCAGCCGCGTCGAGCGGCAATTCGCGCGCCGGCAGCAGCCGCAGCGAGTCGATGGCGTCGAGTGAGCGCTGCGTCTCGGCATCGAAGCGCCGCAGCGTATCGATGTGCTCATCGAGCAGGTCGACGCGCACCGGCGATTCCGTGCCCATCGGCCAGACGTCGAACAGTGACCCGCGCAGCGCGAACTCGCCGGGCCCGCGCACCTGACTGACATTGGCGTAGCCGGCGGCCACCAGGCGCTGGCGCAGCGGATCGATAGCCAGGGACGCACCGCGCCGCAGATCGAAGCTGTGCGCGTGGATGTAACTCACTGGCGGCAATCGTGTGAGCAGGCTTTCGGCGGTCAGCAGCAGGATGCCGCGCCTGAAACCCTGCAGACGCTCGAGCGTGCGCAGCCGTTCCGAAACGATGTCGGCGTGCGGCGAGAACTGGTCGTAGGGCAGGATCTCCCAGTCGGGTAGCGTCAGAATTTCCAGCCCGGGCCCGCCGTAAAACCGCAGCTCCGCGGCCAGGCGCTCGAGCTCGCGGGCGTCGGCGGCCACCATGGCCCATGGCCGCTGATCGGCGTTGACCGCCTCGGCCAGCGCCAGCGCCCGCGCGCCGGCGTGCAGCGCGTGCCAGGCCAGCACCGTGGCGCCGGGCGCCGGCAGTTCGGGTCGGATCAGATCGGGCATGGCGACAGTTTAAGGGCAAAGCCCGGCGCCGCGCGTGGGAGAAACCCCGGCGGCTACATGCTCCGAAAGTAGTGGCGGTGCGATTCGCTGACCGGCAGGCGCTCCGGACGATCCTTCAGCCGCACCTCCATGCTGCCGTCGGAGTCGCGTACCACGCGTTGTATTGCATTGACATTGACAATCGCCGAGCGATGAATGTTGATGAACACATCGGGATCGAGCTCGTCGCACAGCTGCTTCAGCGGTGTGCGTATGATGGCATCGCCAGCGGCAGTGGCGACGGTGGTGTATTTCGCATCCGCCAGGAAGAAGCAGACATCATCGACCAGGATGAGCCTGATCTCGTCGGCGATCGAGGCGCGGATCCAGCGCAGATATTTCTTCCCGGCGGCGCGGCGTGAGAATTCATCCAGCGCGCGCTCCAGAGAGGGCGGTGCTTCGGACTGCGTCCTGGCGCGCACGCGCTCGACGGCGCGCTGCAGTCGCTCCTGATCATAGGGTTTGAGTATGTAGTCGATGGCACCCTGTTCGAAGGCGGCTATGGCGTGTTCGTCGTAGGCGGTCACGAAGACCACATGGCAGCGGCCGCTGACCTGACGCGCGACGTCGATGCCGCTCAGCCCGGGCATCTGTATGTCGAGGAAGGCGACATCGGGCTCGAGTCGGTCGATGAGTGACAGGGCCTGCACGCCATCCTTGGCCACCCCTTCGATCCTGAGCTCCGGCCACAGCGTACCGAGGTGCGAGACCAGTTCGTCGCGCAGTACGGTTTCGTCTTCCGCCACGACTGCAACGGCGCGTTTGCCCTTGAGTGTCACTTCGCGAGCGGCCGCTTGAATTCGATCATGATGGCGCGCGTACCCCAGCCGGAAATGTTCTCCGCCTCGTGACGCACGGCCTCTTCGTAAAAGACATCGCCGGCCTTGTTCTCCGCGACGATAGTCCGGCCGTCGACGCGGATGCGAACCCGCGCGGGAGTCAGCGCGATGGTGAGATGGCGCGGGTGCGAGTGCATGCCGGTACCGCACACCCCCATGCCGGGCAGCGACGAATAGCGCACCGCCCGAATCTCGTCGTTCTCAAATACCACCTGATAGCTGCGCGGCTGCACGCGGGTGGCGTCCTGCGCGGAAGGCACCAGCGGCACGGCGGCGGCGATCAGCGCGGCCAGTCCACGGCGGATGTGCAGACTTGTGATTGTGACCATGACAAGAACTCCTTCTTTGGCGTTGACAGTGCAGTGGAACCCGCGACCAGGCGGCGCAACGACGTCTCCAGCTGGCGCAGCAGTTCGCTCGTGTGCTGGGCGCCGGCGGCAATGGCGTTGCGCAGGAACACCACCAGGGCATCGAGCAATTCATCGGCCCGGTCCGGATCGACGCGATAACGTCGCCCCAACTCGCCCAGCGCTTCGAGCACCAAAGTCGGCTGGATCAGGCGCGTGCGATCTTCTGCCAGCGCCTGTTGTATCCGGGACTCGGCCCGCAGGCGCGCCTGCGCCGAGAGACGCAATTGCCGTTGCCGCCGCGCGGAGCGCAGGAACAGGATCAAGGCGCCCATGTAGAGGCCACCGTAAATGACGTGGATCCAGCTGACCCAGCAGAGGAAGGCGACGTAGTCGCGCAGGTCCGGTATGAAGCTGAACATCGCCTGCGCGCCCATGCCCGGCCACAACTGGCCGGCGCCATAGTGCAGCACCATGTGCAGTACGGCCGCCGCCGTAATCGAGCCGGCGCCGCAACACCAGGCGCGCCAGCCCGACATGCGCGCCTCGATCCTGGTGGCGACGATCGATATCAGGATGCCGGCGACAGCGTAGTTCAGGCCGATGCCCCCATAGGCCTGCAAATACCCGCGCAGGTCAAGTTCGCGCGACAATTCGGACATGTTCTCGCTGACTGTGACCACAATGGCCCACAACAGGCCGCTGGCCACGGTCGCGCTGTGACCGAAGCCCAGTTCACGGTGT
>JAYUZE010000064.1:0-4873 GCA_043752035.1 Gammaproteobacteria bacterium | reverse complement strand
GGCGCGCGCGCCGTAGGCGCGTGCGAACAGCATCCACAACAGGCACAGCGCGGCACCATCTGGCCATTTCGCTGGCGGGCGGTCCAGACTGCGTCGAGGCGGTGGGTACTATTCCCGGCTACTACGCCACGCATCCAGGCCTGCGACTGGACACCAACACCGCGTTCGGCGAGGACGTCCGGCGCGGCTACAAGCAGACCGCGTTCTTCACTTCAGTCGATTTCGATATCATCCCGAAGGTACTCACAGTGACTGCAGGTACGCGTCACTATAAATATGACGAGTTCGAGGCGGGCTCCGAGTACTACAGCGCAACTTCGAGCATCCTGAATGTACCGAACGGAACGCCATACGGCGGTAAGTTCGCGAACCCGCGTGGCCCGACGGCCACGTCGTGTCCCGGCGCAACGCCGGCGCTCTACGTCCCGGGATCCCCGTGCCCGGGAGCGGCATATGGGTTTGGCATTAACTTGAAGAAGAGCGAAAGCGGCTACAAGAGCCGCGTGAATGTCACCTGGCACATCACACCCGATATTCTCGCGTACCTCACTTGGTCGCAGGGTTTCCGGCCGGGCGGTTTCAATCGCACGGCGACCAGCCCGGACGGCAGTCAGATTTCCCTAAAAGGTATCGCACCGTTTACGGCCGGTTCGAGCGCTACAAGGCAGTTCAACAAACCAGTTGGGTTCGGGTCGGACAACCTCGTCAATAATGAAATCGGCTTGAAGAGCGAGTGGTTGGAGCATCGCCTCCAGGTTAACGCCTCCATCTACCAGATGGACTGGAAGGACGTGCAGCTGCCGCTGTTTGACCCCGTCCACCTGGGTAATACGACTTTCGTGATCAATGGGCCGACCTACCAAGTCAAGGGTTTCGAGATCCAGTTTGTTGGCAAGGTTAGCGAGCAGCTCACCGTGCAGGGATCGCTGTCTCACAACAGTTCGAAGCAGACCAATGCGCCCTGCCTCGCCAGCAATCGCGTAAATGCTGGCAATCCGACGCCTATCGGCACATGCATTACGCAGATCAACAGCCGGCCCTACACGAACCCCTACGGCGTACTGGGCACTACGCCGCCGTTCTCACCGCAGCTGCAGTACAACGTGCGGGGGCGCTACGACTGGACCAATGGCAGTCTGAAGCCTTTCGTCTCGGTGGGCGCGAACTACACCGACTCGATGCGCAACCAGCCTGAGAGCTTCCCGGATGGCAATGCTCCGGCCAATAATCCACCCACCACCACGCTGCTGAAGTACACGATGCCCTCGTATACGACAGTGGACGCGGCGTTCGGCGCGACCAGGGACAACTGGTCGGCGCAGATCTCGATCAACAATCTGACCAACAACGATGCGAGCACGAATACGACCTCGGGTCAGTTCATCAAGAGCGTGGTGCCGCTGCGGCCGCGTGTGATTACCTTCGAGTTTGGCCTGAAGTTCTGAGCTTTGAGGCGCTGACCCGAGGGCAGCTGGCGCGGTCCAGCTGCAGTAGAATCAAGGGCGGACTCCAGTAGTCCGCCCTTTTTTTATGAGAGACTGATGGACGATCGCACCACGCCGGCAATGCCACAGGCCGCGCAGCTCGCTCGTATACGTGCGCTGCTGCGTCAGCGCGAGTTCGCGCCGGCGCTGAGCGCGTCCGCGGCGCTGCTCGCTGCAGATCCGACCCAGCGCGACGCGCTGCTGTTCAGTTCGATAGCGCAGCGTTTCCTCGGCCAGCTGCCCGAAGCGCAACAGACGCTGGCCAGACTTGCACAGCACCATCCACGCTTCAGCCGGTTGCACGAGGAGCTGGGCCACTGCTACGCGGCACAGAAACAGGCGCCACAGGCTATCGAGGCTTTCCTGCAGGCCGTGCACCTCAATCACGCGCTGCCGGCGAGCTGGGCGATGCTCGAAGGCCTAAACCGCATGGTGGGGCGATCTGAAGAGGCCGCCACCGCTGCCAGCCAAGTGGCCACCTTGAGGAAGCTGCCGCGCGAAATCGTAGTAGCGACCGGGTTGTTCATGGATGGCGACCTGGACGATGCCGAACCCATGATCAGATCGTTCCTGCAGCAGCACGGGCACGATCTGGAGGCCATGCGCTTGCTGGCCCGCATCGGCATGGCCCGCAAGGTTTTCGACGATGCCGAGCTGCTGCTGGGTGCGGTGCTGGAAGTTGCGCCCGACTACAAGGCTGCCCGCGCCGATTACGCCGAGGTATTGATCGAGATGCACAAATGCAGCCAGGCGCTGCGCGAACTCGACCGCCTCCAGCTGGAAGATCCCGATGGCCGCCTGCGCTATGAGGGGCTGCGCGCCACGGCGCTGGTGGGCCTCGGCGAACATGGCAGGGCGGTCGAGGTGTACCAGGCATTGATCAGCGTCACGCCGCAGGATGCCGACCTGCATCTCTCGATTGCGCATGCGCTCAAGACGCTGGGCAGGCGCGAGGAGGCGATCGCCGCCTATCGCCAGGCAGAGGCTTGCCGCAGCGGGTTCGGCGATGCCTACTGGAGCCTCGCCAACCTGAAGACCTATCGGTTTACGGACCAGGAATTCGAGCGTCTGCAGGCCCTGCAGTCGGCAGCGGACATCGCCGTGGTCGATCGCTACCACCTGCATTTTGCGCTCGGCAAGGCACTGGAAGATCGCCAGCAGTACGCCGAGGCCTTTCACTATTACCAGCTCGGCAATGCGCTGCGGCGCACGCATAGCAACTACCGCCCTGAAATCATCGAGAACAATACCCGCCAGCAGATCGAAATCTGCAGCGCAGAATTCTTCGCCACTCGCAGTGGCTTCGGAGTACCGGACACAGACCCTATCTTCATCATCGGCCTGCCGCGTTCGGGCTCGACGCTGATCGAGCAGATCCTGGCTTCACACTCGAAAGTGGAAGGCACACAGGAATTGCCCAACGTGCAGCAGCTGGTTGCGAATCTGCGCGGACGCGATCCCGATCTGAATAATCCCCGTTACCCGCGCATCCTGCCGGAGATGCAGGCCGAGGAGTTTCGCCGGCTCGGCGAACAGTATCTGCACGACACCCGGCCGTATCGAATGGGCAAGCCCGACCCGGTGCCGTACTTCATCGACAAGATGCCGAATAACTTCCGCCATCTGGGCCTGATCCGCCTGCTGCTGCCGAACGCCAAGATCATCGACGCACGCCGCGAACCGCTGGCCTGCTGCTTCAGCAACCTGAAGCAGCTCTATGCCAAGGGACAGGAGTTCACTTACAGTTTCGAAGACATCGCCCGCTACTATCGCACTTACCTGGAGCTGATGCGCCATTGGGATGCCGTGCTGCCTGGCTGGGTCCTGCGGGTGCAGCACGAAGACGTGGTGGACGATCTGCAAGGCAGCGTGCGCCGCATCCTCGAGTTCTGTGGACTGGATTTCGAACCGCAGTGCGTGGAATTCCACAAGACCGTACGCAGTGTGCGCACCGCCAGCTCCGAGCAGGTGCGCCAGCCGATCTATCGCGAAGGGCTCGATCAATGGAAGCACTTCGAGCCCTGGCTGGATCCGCTCAAGCAGGCGCTCGGCGACGCGCTGGTCAATTACCGTGATCACTAAAGCGGGAGGCCTGAGCACTTTTGATATCAGCGCGTTGGTCACCCTGATCAACCAGGATCGCGTGGCCGAGGCCGAACGCAGTGCGCGCACGCTGCTGCGGGCATATCCCACTGCTGGCATGCTGTGGAAGGTGTTGAGTGTCGCGCTGCTGCGCCAGAACAAAACTGCGCTGAGTGAACTGCACAAGACGGTCGAGTTGCTGCCGGACGACGCTGAAGCCCACCGGAATCTCGCCACGGCGTTGCAGGACCAGCAACAATGGGAGGCTGCATTGGCAAGCTTTCAGCGCGCACTCGAGCTCAAGCCAGACGATGCGGATGGCCTGCTTGAAACTGGCGATGTACTTCGAGAGCTCGGTCGTACGCGCGAGGCCATACCGGTCTACCAACGGGCGCTGCAGATCGACCCCGCGCTGACCGAGGCGCACAACAATCTGGGCAATGCGTTTCTGGAGCTAAGGCAATATGCCGAGGCCGCCGCCGCGTATCGTCAGGCCTTGCGCCTGCGGCCTGAGGATGCCCAGGTGCTGTGCAACCTGGGTGTGGCCGAGCGGGGACTGGAGCATCCTGAGGAAGCGATGGCGCTGACGCAGCGGGCGCTGGCGGCTGATCCGCGCCTGGCAATCGCGCACAACAGTCTGGGTTTGATGCTGGTGGCCGCGGGCAGGCGCGAGCAGGCAGTAGCCAGCTACCAGCAGGCCCTGAAACTGGTGCCCAGTTACGTGGAGGCGCTCACCAACCTCGGCAATGTGCTGCGCGAACTCGGGCAGCGGCGCGAAGCCTTGCCGCTGTATGCCGAAGCGCTGCGCCTGGATCCGCAGCGAGCCGAGAACCACTGGAACCTGGGCTCGGCGCTATTCGAACTGCGCCGCTTCCAGGAAGCGCGCAACTGCTTCGCGGAAGCGATTAGGCTCAAGCCCGACTACGCGCCGGCCCACCTGAGCATGGGCATGGCACTGCGCCAGCAGCGTCGCGCCATTGAAGCCGAAGCCCGTTGCCAGGCGGCACTTGCGATCGACCCGACTTACGTCGAGGCACTGTCGTTTCTCGGCGAGCTGCGTGCCGATCGGGGTCGCTTCGGCGAGGCCGAAGAACTGTTCCAGCGCACGCTGACAATCAATCCGGGTTTTTCGTTCGCGTATTTCAGCATCGCCACGCACCGGAAGATGAGTGCGGACGATACGGCCTGGCTCGCGGGCGCCCAGGCGTCGCTGGCTCGCCAGCCGCCGCTGGCCCATGAGATCAGCCTGCGCTATGCGCTCGGCAAGTATTTTGACGACCTGCGCCGGTACGACGACGCCTTCGAGA
>JAYUZE010000063.1:0-10301 GCA_043752035.1 Gammaproteobacteria bacterium | reverse complement strand
TTTTACCTCGATGAAGAGAACAAGGAGACGATCTGCCGCGAACTCGGGCTGATGGCCGACCAGTTCGACAGAGTGCTGCACCGCGCCAGGGCGCGGCTGCGCGAGCTGCTGGAATCCAGCGGATTGAGACGTACTGACCTTTTTTCACTGGTACTGGCCTGAGCGCCGCGAGAAGCCAGTGCGTGATTACAGATATCAGGTAGAGCATCAGGCTGCGGAAAACTTGTGACGGAAAGCAAATCCCAGGTTCAGGATCCCACGATGGCCAATCGCTACCTGGCAGGACAACTATCGGCAGTCGAGCAATCCGAGTACGAGGGCCTGCTGCTGGAGCACCCGGAGGCACTGCGCGAACTGGAAGCGGTGGCGCGCCTGAAGGTGGGCATGGCCAGGCTCCAGGAGCAGGGACAGCTCGAGGCGCTGATCAGCTCGCCGGCGAGCGCCGCGCCGTTCGCGCGCCTGCGCCATCCGGGACTGCTCGCGCTGGCGGCGTCGCTGGCGCTGGCCGTGGTGGGCGCAGTGCTCTGGCAGAACACGCTGCCGGGCGCCGCGACGCTTTACGCCACGCTGAACGAGCTGCAGGGACAGGGGTCGGCGGCGCGTTCGCTGGTGGGACACTACACGCTGGTGCGTACGCGCGCCGCGAACGCCGAAGTGCTGATTCCGCCGGCGCCGGCCAATCAGGCGCTCGAGCTGCGGATACTGCCTGACGTGCCCGCCGGCAGCAGCGGCTACCAGGTGGAGCTCTACCGCGCGCAAGCCGACGGTTCGGCGGCGGCCAAGCCATTGGCCAGCAGCGCCCAGGTGCAGGCCGGCGCCGATACTTTCATCACGTTGTACGCCGATTCCGGACTGCTGGGCGCGGGTGCCTTCCTGGTCAAGGTGGCGCCGGCCGGCGCGCTCGCCGCCGGCGCATCGGCCGAGCCCGAGTATTTTCAGCTCAGGGTGGCGAAGCCGCTCACCACACCCGGCAGCGATTCGCGCTGACCATCGGCTGTTCCGCCTTACAGGCGAAGGCACGTTCGAACTCCGGCATATTGACCATCAGCCCGTTCACGCGGTAGCGGCCGGGTGAATGCGGATCGGTCTTGGCCAACAGGCGCTGGTTCTCCGGACGATCGTTTTCACAGGCCCACTGCGCGTAGCCGACGAAGAAGCGCTGCTCGGGAGTCAGGCCGTCGCGCGGCTCCAGCGCCTGGCTGGCAGTCTGCGCCAGCCACGCCAGGTGCGCGAGGATCAGACCGCCAAGATCGGCGACGTCCTCGCCCAGCGTCAGGCGGCTGTTGATGTGGATGTCATCCACGATCACGTATTTCGCGTACTGATCGACGATGCATTGCGTGCGCTCCTGGAAGTTCTGTGCATCGGCCGGCGTCCACCAATCCTTGAGATTGCCCATGGAATCGAACTGGCGGCCCTCATCGTCGAAGCCATGCGTCAGCTCGTGGCCAATGGTGCCGCCGGTGTTGCCGTAGTTGGGGGCGTCGTCGAGCTTCGGATCATAGAGCGGCGGCTGCAGCACGCCGGCTGGAAAATTGATGTCGTTCATCTGCCCGTTGTAATAGGCGTTCACGGTCGGTGGCGTCATGCCCCATTCGCTGCGATCGAGCGGCTTGCCGATCTTGGCGAGCTGGCGCCGGCCCTCGAAGCTGTTGGCGCGCTGCACGTTGCCATAGTAATCATCGCGGCTGATGGCGACCGCACTGTAGTCACGCCAGCGATCCGGGTAGCCGATCTTGTTCACGATGGTGTCGAGCTTCGCCAGCGCCTGGTGCTTCGTGGCATCGCTCATCCAGCTGAGCTGCTCGATGTCCTGACGCATCGCCAGTTCGATCTGCGTAGTCATCTTCAGCGTGCTGGCCTTGAGCTCCGGGCCGAAGGTGCGGCTCACGAATTCACGCCCCAGCGCTTCACCCAGCAAGGCATCGACCTGCGCCACGCAGCGCTTCCAGCGCGGCTTCTGCAGCGGCACGCCGCGCAGCGTGTGATCGAAGTAGGCAAAGCGCTGGTCTTCGAAACTCTTCGACAGGAATGGCGCGGCATTGTGTGCGGCGTGCCAGCGCAGATAGGTCTTGAGGTCGGCCAGACTTTCGGTGGCGATCAGCGTGTCCACCGCCGCGTAGAACTTCGGCTCGGTGACGTTGATCGCCGTTATATCGGCCAGTTCGAGCGGCCGCAGGAAGCCATTCCAGTCAAAGTGCGGCATCAGCTGCCGGACCGCGGCGCGGTCGAGCTTGTGATAGAGCTTGTAGGGATCGCGGCGATCCACGCGCTTGAGCGCAGCCTGCGCGAGCTGGGTTTCCAGGCGCATCACGGTCGCGGCATTGTGTGCTGCCAGCGCCGGCTCATCGCCCAGC
Organism: Gammaproteobacteria bacterium; assembly: GCA_043752035.1. GTDB lineage: Bacteria > Pseudomonadota > Gammaproteobacteria > Steroidobacterales > Steroidobacteraceae > FEN-1191. Next base: position 7,944 of record JAYUZE010000063.1, on the reverse strand, counting down.
TGCCGGAATACGCGGGCCAGATGCTGGCGATACTGCGTACGCAACTGCTGCGAGCGCGCGTCGGTGTCAGTGTAGTAATCGCGATCGGGCAGACCCAGGCCACCGGCATCCGCGAAAGCGATGACCTGTGCGGAGTCGCCGAAATCCTGGTTCGCGCCGAAGCTGAACAGGAAGCCGGCAGCGCCGCTCTGCAGCTGCAACTGGCTGAGGAGCGCTGGCAGCGCGCTCTTGCTGCGCAGCGCCTTGATGCTGTCCAGCATGCCGGCGAGCGGGTGGGCGCCGGCCTGTTCAATCGCGCGCTCGTCCATGCAGGCGGCAAAGTAGTCGCCGATCTTCTGCTGACTGTCGTTGCGTCCCTGTTGCTGGCGCGCCAGCTCATCGAGAATGCCCCACAGAAAACGCTGGTTGTCCTGATAAAGCTTGCCGTACACGCTCCAGCTGGCCTGGTCGGCGGGAATCGGGTTCTGCTGCATCCAGCCGCCGCAGGTGTATTGATAGAAATCGACGCAGGGGTCAGCGTTGCGATCCATCGACGGCAGGTCGAGGCTCGGCGTGTAGGGAAACGCCGTCAGCGGCTGCTCGGCAGGTGCGGTCGGCGCGGCCGGCGCGGCGGGAGTGGCCGGCGCGGCGGGAGTGGCAAGTGCCATCGCAGCAGTGGCGCAGATCAGTGCGGCGAGCATCACTTTAAACAAGCGCATGGTCGGATCCCCCTTCAGGTAGTCGGTCTGCGGGCGCTAGCGTATCGCCTGCAGGTCGTGAATGCGGTAGCTCAAATAGTCGTCGATCAGCGCATGATCGGCGCAGTCGAGCAGCAGTTGATGGCAGCTGTGTGCCACGCTGAGTGCCGCCTGGGCGTCGGCGTCGAGCGGAATGCCGGCAAAGCTCAGCAGTTCGCTGCTGAGAAACGGCACATCGAGTGCCTCGCGTGAGCTGGCGACGCCGCGCGGACCGAAGTTGGCGCTTAGCTGCTGCCAGGTGAGATAGCGCAGGCGCTCGGCGCCGACATTCGTCGCCAGGTGCGTGGTGTTGATGTCGGCCAGCGTGTTGATGAAATCCCAAGCGAATTCGGGCTGGTGATCGCCGAACCAGCCGAGCACGCGCGGTTGGGGTGAGGACAGCCAGCGGCTGCGCAGCGCGTCGATGTCGCGCGCGGAATCTTCCAGGCGCGCGAGATAGTCGGCCAGCGGCCGGCCCAGTCTTTTCTCGACGCCCAGCACGCGCGCGGGCAGGGCGCCGCTGGTATCGCCATGCGGGCCGTGATTGCGGATCGTCAGTATGAAAACGAACAGCGGCCGCGTATCCTTGCTGCGCTCCAGTATGGCCAGCGCCTTGTTGTACAGCGTGGCATCGCGCAGCGCGTGCCAGTCATCCGAGAGCTGCAGGTCCTGAGAGGCGTAGAACTCATCGAAACCGTAGTAGCGATAGGCCGAGCGCGCGCGCAGAAAGTCGGCGCCGACCGCAGAGAACACCACGGTGTGGTAGCCGAGCGAGCGCAGGTACTGCGGCAGCGAATGGCGCAGACGCGGCGCCAGCGACACTGGCGCGTAGGCGCCGCCGCGGCCAAAAGTGCGCCAGTCGAAACCCGAGAGGAACGCGAACTCGGTGAGCCAGGTGCCGCCGCCGGTGGTGTGCACCAGCAACGGACTCTGCACAGTGCGTACCGCATTGCCGGGGGCGCGGAACATGGCGCTGGCGCAGGCCACCTCGCGACAGGCGCCGATCAGTTGCGGATCGAAGGTGCTCTCTTCGAGCACCATCAGCATGTCGGGCAGGCGCGCCGCGGGTTCCGGGGCGGCAGGATCGTTGGCGACGGCTTCGGGAAAGCGTGTTTGCGCGTGCACAGGCGGCAGGGTCGCCAGCATGTCGCGGTTCTCGAAGAACATGTTCAGTCGTCCGACCCAGTTGCCGGCCAGCTCGATGCGTCGCAGCGCCAGAAACGCGCTCCAGGCATCGCGATCGTCGGCGGCGCCGGTGTGTGCCATCGGCGGCGCGGCGCTATAGCCGACCGCCAACACGCCGACCAGCGTTGCTACCACGGCGGCGCGCGCGCCTTGCGTCAGCTTGTCGCCCTGCGCTGGCCAGCGTGGCCGCTCGATCCGCCATCCCAGCAACAGCAGCAGCACAAAGCCGCCGATCACGGCGCAGAAGCTGACCCCCAAGGCTGGGTAGTTCAGGAACAGTTTCAGGTCATCGAGCGGATCGCGGAAGAAGAACTGCACGTCGGCCAGCGTCAGTGGCATGCCCAGGTACGACTGCATCACCGCGGAACTCAGCAGTACCGCCGCCAGCAGGTAGATCACCAGCAGCACTGTAGTCAGCGGCCGGCGTGTGATCGCTGCAAGGATGCCAAAGGCGCAGGCCGTGGCAATGAAGGTAGCGGTATTGGGCACGGCGCGGAGTCTAGAAGAAACCCCGCGGCAGGTCACGGACCGCTGCTGCCACTGTCAATAGTGCACGGCCGGGTCTAAGATTCGCGCCATCTGCCGGAACAGAAAACCACAAGGAGTGTCCGTGAGAGAGCCCATTGCACAGTGGCACTGGCTGGCTGCCGCGTTGTCCATCGTTATCGGCGCGGGCGTGGCGCAGGCCCAGACCGTAGTGTCGACCTCGGGCACCGCGGCAAGCGCGCCCAATGCCAGCGCGCCTGCCGCCAGCTCACCGGATTTCTGGGAGCTGTCAGATCTCTACGCTACGCCGCAGGCCTGGACCGATGCCTTTGCGCGTGCACGCGCCGCCATCGACAAATTGCCCAAGCTCAAGGGCACCCTCGGAGCGAGCGCGACCAGCATGTTCAAAGCCCTCGACACCATTTCGACATTGAATCGCGAGATGACCCGCCTGTATGTCTATGCCTCGCTGAAGTCGGATGAAGATCTGCGCCAGAGCGCAAATCTCGAGCGCAAGCAGCAGGCCCAGGCCCTGGCAACGCAGCTTTCCGAGCAGACCGCCTGGGTGGCGCCCGAGTTGCTGAAGGTCGGTGCTGCCAAAGTGGAGGTGTACCGCAAAGCCTACAAGACTCTGAACAGCCGCTTCAATTACTTCCTCGACAATACACTGCGCGCGGCGCCGCACACGCTGGGGCTCGAGGGCGAGCAGATCCTGGCGGCCGCCGGCAATTTTCTGGCGCAGCCCGATGCGCTGCACAGCCAGCTCGCCGATGCCGAGCTGCCGGTACTGACGGTGAAGCTGGCCGACGGCACCAGCGTACGTCTCGACGAAGCGGCCTACGAGAAGTACCGGCAGTCGGACAACCGCGCCGATCGCAAGCTGGTATTCGACGCATTCTGGGGCACCTGGAAAAAATTCGAGGGTACCGCCGGGCAGATGCTGGCCACGCAGGTGATGGGCGATCATTTCACCGCACAGTCGCGCCACTACGCGAGCGCGCTGGAGGCGGCGCAGTTTCCCGACAACATGCCCGACCAGGTCTATCGCACGCTGGTGGCCGAAACTAATGCCGCACTGCCGGCGCTGCACCGCTACCTGCGGCTGCGCAAGCGCCTGCTCGGCATCACCGACGACATGCACTACTACGATAATTATCCGCCGATGTTCAACATGGCACAGCCACCGCGCTACGATGTACCTGAGTCGAAGCGCATCACACTGGAAGCCCTGAAGCCGCTGGGCGAAGACTATCTCGGCCTGCTGCGCCAGGGTTTCGCGGGTCACTGGATGAATGTCTATCCGCACGCCGGCAAGAAGTCGGGCGCCTACATGGTGGGCTCAGCCTACGATGTGCACCCCTACTTGCTGCTCAATCACAACGACGATTACTACTCGCTCTCGACCTTTGCGCACGAGTGGGGCCACGGCGTGCACACACTGCTCGCCAACCGCGCCCAGCCTTACGAGAAGGCCCGCTATTCCACCTTCATCGCCGAATCGGCGTCGATAGGCAACGAGATGCTGCTCAACGACTACATGGAGCAGCACGCCGCCAATCGCGAGGAGAAACTGTTCTATCTGGGCAAGGGGCTCGAGTCGATCCGCACCACCTATTTCCGCCAGGTGATGTTCGCGGAATTCGAGCTGATGATCCACGAAGAGCTCGAGCAGGGCCGGCCGCTATCGGGTGAGCGCATGAGCGAGCTGTATTGCGGTGTGCTGCGTAAATACTACGGCGAGGCCGAAGGCGTGATGAAGATCGACGCGCCCTATTGCATGGAGTGGGCCTTCGTACCGCACTTCTACTACAACTTCTATGTGTATCAGTATGCGACTTCGATGGCCGGCGCGGCCTCATTCACTGACGCCATACAGCACGATGGCGCACCGGCACGCGCACGCTTCATCGACCTGCTGAAGGCTGGTGGCTCTGACTATCCCTACGAGCTTTACAAGCGCGCCGGCATCGACATGGCAACGCCTACGCCATATCGCGCGTTGGCGGTGCGCATGACCCGGCTGCTCGATGAATTCGAGGCGCTGGAGGCGCAGCACTGAAGCTGCGCAGCGGCTCAGCGCGTCGGCAGGTAGTACAGGTCGATTGACTTGCCGATACGCTGCAGCGGCTGGTAGCCCTGCAGCCAGTCGTAGCCGTCGTTCGATTCCTTCAGCGAGAGCATGTCGAGCGCGATCCAGCCCGTGACATGCTGGTTAGGTGCGAGCAGCTTGTAAGGCGGCAGATGCTCGCGGGTCAGATCGGCCGAGCCGCGATAGGCGATGTAGACCTCGGGCACCTGCCGGCGCGCCAGTTCCTGCGTCAGGCGGCGCAGATCCTGGCCCCAGTCCAGATCGGAATCGACCAGGATGTGCTCGGGATGCGCGCCGGCCAACGCGTTGAACCAGGCGAGATAATCGGGGTAGGCCGTCAGCAGCGTTGACAGCTGCCACAACACCAGCACTGCCGCCAGCGCGCGGGCGAGCGGCGCGCCAAGGTTTTTCCAGAGTGCCAGCGCAGCAGCCCCGGCGCCGATGGCCAGCAGCGGGTAGAGCACCAGCACGTGCCGCACGCCTATATTGATGTGGCTGTAGAGACAGCAAAAGACCAGTAGCGTCGCGAACAGCAGCCCCGGCACTGCGAGGTCCAGCTCTCTGGCGCGCCAGCCGCGCAACGTCAGCCATGCGAGGCCCGGAACGCCCAACAGCAGCATCGGTATGGGGGTCTTTACCGCCAGCGCCACCGGATAGAAATACCACCAGCCCATCAGGCCGGTCTCGCCTAGAAGGTAGGCCGGGTGACCGTGCGCGTTGTGGAATTCGACGCCGCGGATATTGAGCGTGAATTCCTGCACACCCAACGGTACGCGCATGCTGACGCCTGGCATCTGCACCAGAGTTGGGCCGTAGGCTGCTATGCAGATCACTATGGCCAGCAGGATTGCCAGCAGTGCTCCGAGGCCGTAGCGCATTAAGCCCGCCAGCAGATCGCGGCCGGTTGCGACGCGACCAATTGCAGCGCCGCGCGCTGCGCTCCGGTTCAGCAGCAACTGCGCCGCCAGCATCACGAGGCCGCTCAATGCCAGGAAAGGTATCGCCGATATCTTGGTGCTCACCGCGAGGCCCGCAGCTACACCGAGCGCGACACTGCGCCTGAGTGTAGGCGCGACCACCCAGCGCTGCAGCAACCAGAACCCGAGCACGCACAGTGCAGTGACCGGTACATCGAGCGCCACGACGCCGGCATGGCCGAGTATCGGCGGTGTGCACAGCAGGAATAGCGCGCTGAACCATGCGACCGGCTCACCGAAATTTTCGCGTACCCAGTACCACTGCGCGATCACCAGCAGCAGCAGGAACGGCAACATCCCGGCGCGCGCCAGCGTCAGCAGCATGTCGTAGCTGGCGCCCGAGTGATACAGAATGTCGCGACCCGCCTGCTCGCCGCTGGTGCTCGCGTCGGCCGGCAGCCGCGCGCCCGCCAGCTGCGGACCCAGTGCCGCCGCCAGTCGCGCCAGCGGCGGATGCTGGTTGTCGTAGCGATAGTCGCCCTGATCGATGAGCGACAGGCCAGCGGCGATGTGCTCGGGTTCGTCCCAGACGTTGCCAAACACGTGCCAGGTGGAAGCCACCATCAGGCAGGCCAGCACGGCCAGGGCGGCCGGCCCGCAACGTCGCAGCGTGAACCATCGGTTCCGCGTCTCGATTTGTACTCTCCCACGTCGGCTGTCGTCGCGCGCCGACAGGATACCCCAGTGGCCTGTGGGGCCGATAATCGGGCGAGACATCCGGATGTAACCGAAAAGGTTGGAGCCAAGAATGGCGACCTCGGATCACAGTGAATTTCTCGCACTCAAGCGCGCGCTGCAGCAGTACACCGAGCAGCGCGCGGCGCTGCCGCGCACCGCGGCCGATACCACGGCACTGGAGCTGGGTGAGCTGCTCATTGCCCTGGTCAGCATCGCCGATCGCCTCGACATAGATCTGGTGCGGGCCGGCGAGCTGGCCGTGAAACGCCGCGCCCTCGATGTGCCACGGCTGGTGCAGATTGCGCGCCCCGGAGATTCGAAGCTAAGCTGAGATCGATGACCGATCCCGCCCGCGTTGCTCCCGACCTGATTGCCTGGCACGCACGGCACGGTCGGCATGGTCTGCCCTGGCAGCGCGAGCCGACTCCGTTCCGCGTCTGGGTTTCCGAGATCATGCTGCAGCAGACCCAGGTCGCCACGGTCAGCGAATACTACGCGCGCTTCATGCGCCGCTTCCCCGATCTTCGCACGCTGGCGGCTGCACCGCTCGACGACGTGCTGCATCTCTGGTCGGGCCTGGGTTATTACTCGCGCGCTCGCAATCTGCATCGCGCGGCGCAACTGGTGTGCCAGCAGCATGGCGGTGAGTTGCCGGGCTCTTTCGAGCAGCTGCAGGAGTTGCCCGGCATCGGCCGCTCGACGGCCGCGGCGATTCGCGCGCTCAGTGCCGGCGAGCGCCGCGCGATACTCGATGGCAACGTGCGCCGCGTCCTGATGCGCTACTTCGCGATCGAGAGTCCGCCGACCCAGCCCGCAGTGGAGCGCCGGCTCTGGCAGCTCGCCGAAGCCTGCACGCCGCTGGAACAGGTAGCGATCTACACGCAGGCCATCATGGATCTGGGCGCCACGGTATGCGTGCGCCGCCGTCCGTTGTGTGCAGCCTGTCCGCTGCACGATGGTTGTCGTGCACGCCGCACCGGCCGCCAGCACAGTATTCCGGCGCCGCGTCCGCGGCCGGTACGGCGCACGCAATCGGTGGTGATGCTGCTGGTGCAGCGTGGCGATGGCAGTGTGCTGCTCGAGCGCCGTCCCGAGCGCGGCGTATGGGGCGGGCTGTGGAGTCCGCCGCAGTTTCCAAGTATTGAAGCCGCGCGTCTGTACGCCGATACCCGCCTGACCGCTGCCGAAGTCGAGCCGCAGGCGCGCGCGAGCATGCGGCATGCCTTCACGCATTTTGATCTCAACATCACGCCCTTGCTGGCGCGCTGTTCGGGGCCCGCCGGCGTGATGGATGAGGTCGCAACCCTCTGGTATAACGCCGCACAGCCGGAGCGTGTGGGCCTGCCGGCGCCCGTTACGACACTGATCCGGAGCCTGTCATGAGTCGGCTGGTGCACTGTGTGGTACTGAAGCGCGAAGCGCCTGGCCTCGATCGCTTGCCATACCCCGGCCCGCTGGGCCAGCGCATATTCGAAAACGTCTCCCGCGAGGCCTGGGCCCGCTGGGTAGGCCACCAGGTGATGCTGATCAACGAATACCGCCTCTCGCCGGTAGAGCCCAAGGCCCGCAAGTTCCTGGAAGGCGAGATGGAGAAGTACCTCTTCGGCACCGGCTCCGAGCACCCCGCCGAATTCAAGCCCGCAGGCACATAACGGGTTACTCCACCTTGACGCTCCGGGCCCCGGCCCGGTCTAATACGCGCCCTCCCGACCCGGCGGCCAGGTAGCTCAGTTGGTAGAGCAGCGGACTGAAAATCCGCGTGTCGGTGGTTCAATTCCACCCCTGGCCACCATTCAAATCAAAGCGTTGGTCG
>JAYUZE010000062.1:0-16967 GCA_043752035.1 Gammaproteobacteria bacterium | reverse complement strand
TTCGGAATCTCGAAGGAAAAATCGGTCTCGAAGAACTCTTCAAAGGCCTTGCGCTGCTTGTCGTTCATGATGTCATACACCATGCTGTGCACTTCCTTGTGGGTCAGTGCGGGCATGTTGATGCGTTTGACGTCACCGTCGACGCGAATCATCGGCGGCACCCCGGCCGACAGGTGCAGGTCGGAGGCGTTATTCTTGACGGCAAAGGCCAGGAGTTGTGCGATATCGACCGCCATCAGTATCCCTCGCGATGCTCAAAAGCTGCCCAGCGACGAGCAACGGCAGTATAGCGGAGGGGGTAGGTCCTCAATATGTTAATCATTCCGCAGAATTCACCGATGCATGCTGATCTGACCGGCCGGGTCGCAGCACTGCGCGCACAGATTGCGCAGGCGGCACGGGCCGCTGGCCGCAGTGAGGAGTCCGTCACGCTCGTTGCCGTCTGCAAGGGCCAGAGCGTGGCCGCGGTGCAGACCCTGGCACGCGTGGGCGTGGAACATTTCGGCGAGAGTTACCTGCAGGAAGCCCTGCCGCGCATGCAACAGCTGGCAGGCGCAGAACTGACCTGGCATTTCATCGGCCGGCTGCAGGCCAACAAGACCCGGGCGGCGGCCGAGCATTTCTCCTGGGTGCACGCGCTCGATCGCGCGCACATCGCCCAGCGCCTCGACGCCCAGCGCTCGGCTCTGGCGCCGCCGCTAAACGTGTGCCTGCAGGTCAAGCTGGCGGACGATCCGAACAGGGGCGGCGTCGAGGCGGCGGAGGCCGGCAATCTTGCCACACTGGTACGCACGCTGCCGCGACTGCGGCTGCGTGGCCTGATGTGCATGCTGCCCGAGGGGCTGGAAGCCGCGGCGCAGGCCGCGCATTTCCAGGCAGTGCAAGGACTGCAACAGCAGCTCAATGCAGACGGCGCGCGGCTCGATACGCTGTCGATGGGCATGAGTGGTGATTTCCAGCTGGCGATCGCGGCCGGCGCCACGATGGTGCGCATCGGTACCGCGCTGTTCGGCCCAAGGTCGTAGAATGGGCGTTTTCAGCATCGAAGCAGGCGCGGCGGAAGTGAGCGAAACAATGCAGGTAGCTTTTCTGGGCGGCGGCAACATGGCGCGCGCGCTGATCCAGGGATTGCTGCGCCAGGGCATGAGTGCCGCCGAGATCCGGGTCGGCGAGCCGGCCAGCGAGCCGCGCGCGGCACTGCAGCGCGAATTCGGCGTGCAGGTCACGGCCAGCAACGATGCGGCGATCGCCGGCGCCAGGCTGGTGCTGCTGGCGGTTAAGCCACAGCTGCTGCGCGCGGTGCTCGAGCCACTGTGCGCACGGCTCCAGCAGGCGCGCCCGCTGCTGCTATCGATTGCTGCCGGCGTGCGCCTCGCCGACCTTGAGCGCGTCTGCCCCGGCGTGCCACTGGTGCGCGCAATGCCCAATCGCGCGGCGTTGGTGGGCGCGAGCATCACCGCGCTGTTTGCACCGCCGGGCCTGCCCCCAGCGCTGCGTACGCTGGCGAGCAATGCCATGGCTGCGGCCGGGCGCAGCGTCTGGGTCGACCAGGAATCCGATCTCGATATCGTCACCGCGCTTTCAGGCAGCGGCCCGGCCTATTTTTTCCTGCTGGCCGAGCAGATGGCGGCCGCCGCCCGCGCACTCGGCCTCGAGCCGGCTACCGCCGAACTGCTGGCACGTGAGACGCTGCGCGGCGCCGGCGCGCTGCTGGCCGGCCCCGAAACACTGGCCGAACAGCGCGCAGCGGTCACCAGCCGCGGCGGCACGACTGCGGCAGCACTGGCCGTGATGGAAGAGCGCGGCTTTGGTGCGTTGATCGGCGCCGCCGTGACCGCCGCCACCCGCCGTGGCGAGCAGCTGGCGCAACAGTTTTCCAATCCGGATCATCCCGATGTGGGCGCCAGCGCGCCCGCTGCCCGTTAGGAGTGCGTGCATGGCGGCATTGAGCTATCTGATCGACACCTTGCTGTCGCTGGTATCGCTGGCAGTGATGCTGCGCCTGCTGCTGCAGTGGGCACGCGCTGATTTCCGCAATCCGCTGGTGCGTTCGCTGGTACAGATCACCAATCCGCTACTGGTTCCGCTGCGGCGCATACTGCCGGCGGTTGGGCGCATCGACACCGCCTCGGTGCTGGTGGTGATCGTCGTGACGCTGTTGCGCGTCAGCGCGCTGCGGCTGCTGGGTCACGCGGGTCTGCCGGCCATCCTGCCGTGGCTGCTGGCCGCGGGAATCCAGATCGCGCGCACCACACTGATGATCTACTACGTCGCGATCATCGCCTACGCGTTGCTGGGCATGATCGCTCCGGGCACCTATTCACCCGCGCAAGGCGTGCTGGCGAGCCTGTGCGAACCGGTGCTGCGACAATTTCGCCGGCAGATACCGCGCCTCGCCAATATTGATTTCTCGCCGCTGTGGGCCTGCATACTCATGCAGGCACTGTTGCTGCTGCTGCCCTGAAGCGCGCGTCGCCGTGCGCACGATGCCATATTTCCCGAGGGCTTAGCCGCGCTATTGCAGCGCGCGTCGAGGCACGGACTCACGCGCCGCTCGCGAGCACTGTCGCTGGTAAGCGGCAAAGCCTGTAAATGTAGCCATTTGCGCGGCACCGATAACTGCAAATAGCCATTTGCGCCACGCGCCGCTTGTGTTATGTTGCGCCCCGTTTCACGAATTTCGTGATTCTTTTTTTGCAACGACCGCCAAACTCGAGGAGATTCAGCAATGGCGAAGAAAGGTGGCGCACCGACCAAGTCGGAGATTCTGGCAACGATTTCCAAGGACACTGAGCTGTCGCGCAAGCAGGTTAACGAAGTGTTCGATTCCCTGAACGGCATCGTCAAGAAGAGCCTGCGCGGCAATGGGCTGTTCACGCTGCCCGGCCTGCTCAAGCTCAAAGTGGTGAAGAAGCCGGCCACCAAGGCGCGTGAAGGCGTCAACCCGTTCACGGGTGAGAAAATGATGTTCAAGGCCAAGCCCGCGAGCAAGAAAGTGCGCGCGCTGCCGCTGAAGAGCCTCAAGTCGATGGTGAACTGATTTCACCCGGGGCTGGTTTTCAAGCCTCAGGCATTAACACGCCATTGCGCGGGGCCCGGGCCTGGTAACAGGTGCCGGGCCCTTCGTTTTGTGGGCGGCCGCGCGACAATTCAGCCGCCCACAGCCCCGCGCGCCAGTCCGGCGGGCCAGTGTGCTGACAGGCAGTCCTGCAACTCATGCAGGCGTCCGTGAAAGAAATGCCCCACACCCGGCAGCATACACAGCGTCGCAGCGCTCGCGCGGGCCGCACTCCAGGCGCGCACCTGATCGCAATTGACCACGTCGTCGGCTGCGCCCTGCACGATCAACCAGGGACACGCGGGTGCGCGAAAATCGCCCAGCGGCACGCGATCGACCGCCGGTGCCACACTGATCAGCCATGCCGGCTGCACGCGCGCAGCCACCGCAATCGCCACCGCGGCGCCAAAGGAAAACCCGGCCAGCACCAGCGGCAGATTCGGCCAGCGCGTCCGTGCTGCGGCAACCGCAGCTAGTGCATCCTCACCCTCGCCCACACCAGCATTGTGCACGCCGCCGCTGGCGCCCACGCCGCGAAAGTTGAAGCGCAGGGTGACCGCACCGTGTTGGCGCAACAGTTTCGCCACGGTGTGCACAACCTTGTTGTGCAGCGTGCCGCCAAAGAGCGGATGCGGATGGCAAACGATGGCGGCCAGCGTTGGCGCCGCACTAGCGGGCATTTCGATCAGCGTTTCGAGCGGGCCGGAGGGGCCTGGAATCTGCAGCGTTTGCGCGCCTGCGCCGGCGCTCATTTCCGGTCGCTGGAGGGCGCGCTACTGTCCGCGCCGGCCTCGAAATCCAGCGCAGCGGAATTGATGCAATAGCGCAGCCCCGTAGGCCTGGGTCCGTCTTCGAACACGTGGCCCAGGTGCGCGTTACAACCGGCGCAGGTGACTTCGGTGCGCGTCATGCCATGGCTGCCATCGACATGGGTGCGCACGTTCTCGCCCGCCAGCGGCAACCAGAAGCTCGGCCAACCCGAACCGCTCTCGTACTTGGTAGTGGAGCTGAACAGTTCTGCACCACAACAGACACAGCGATACACGCCGGTTTCCTTGTGGTGCGCATAGGCACCGCTGAAGGCCCGTTCGGTGCCCTTCTCACGCGTCACGTGGTACTGCAGCGGACTGAGGCGTGCGCGCAGTACGGCTTCGTCAGGCTTCTCATCGCTCATCGGCTGTACTCCTGCGACCGGTGGTCTAGGCGCCTGCCAGGCGCACCAGCAGTGCGTTCATGCGTCTGGTGAACGCAGCAGGCTGCTCGATCTGGCCGCCATCGTTCAGGCGCGCCTGATCATAAAGCAGCTGTGTCAATTCGTTGAAGGTATCGCCGGCCGGCAGGCCGTCGAGATAGCGCACCAGCGGATGCCGGATGTTGAGCTCGAGACGCGCCGCCACCGCCGGTGGGGTCTGGCCATGGCTCTGAAGCATGCGCCGCAGGGACTCGGAAAGCTCGGCCTCGCCGCGCACCAGGCAGGCCGGTGATTCCTGCAGTCGAGCACTGGGGCGCACCTCGCTCACCTGCTCGCCAAGCACGTCCTTGCAGCGCTTGAGCAGCCCCTTGCTCTGCTTCAGTGCCTCGTCGAGGCGCTCGCGATCGGCGGCGTCGGCCAGCGCACCGAGTTCCAGCTCGCCGCGCGCGACATCCTTGAAGCGCTTGCCCTCATATTCACCGACCTGGCCCATCACCCACTCATCGACCCGGTCGGCCAGCAGCAGCACTTCGACGCCCTTCTTCTGCAGCACCTCCAGGTGCGGGCTGAGGCGCGCGTCGGCGTGGCTCTCGCCGATGAGGTAGTAGATGCGTGCCTGGCCGGCCGGCATGCGCGCCATGTAGTCAGCCAGGCTGACAGTCTCGGCATTGTCGGTGCTGGCGGTACTGGCATAGCGCAGCAGCGGCAGGATGCGCTCGCGGTTGCCCGGATCCTCGCTCAGGCCTTCCTTGAGCGCGCGCCCGAACTGTTGCCAGAAGCCGCGGTAGCGCTCGACGTCGTCGCCGGCGAGTTTGGCCAGCAACTCAAGCGCCCGGCGTGTGAGCGCACTGCGCATCGCCTCGACCTGCTCGTCCTGCTGCAGCAGCTCGCGCGATACGTTCAGCGGCAGATCGCTTGAATCAACCACACCCTTGATGAAGCGCAGGTACAGCGGCAGAAATTGCTCGGCGTTGTCCATGATGAACACGCGCCGCACATACAATTTCAGGCCGCGGGCCGCTTCACGCTGCCACAGGTCGAAGGGCGCCTGCGACGGCACGTATAGCAAACTGGTGTATTCGCGCTTACCCTCGACGCGATTGTGGCTCCAGATCAGGGGGTCGGCGCCGTCGTGGCTGATATGGCGGTAGAAAGCGCGGTAGTCATCGTCGCTGATGTCGACGCGCGGCCGGGCCCACAGCGCCTGCGCCTGGTTGACGGCTTCGTATTCCAGCGTCGCCCCTTCCTTGGGCAGGCGCACCGGAAAGGCGATGTGGTCGGAGTAGCGGCGCACCAGTGCGCGCAGGCGCCACCCGTCAGCGTATTCGCGCGCCTCAGGCTTCAGATGCAGGATGACGGTGGTGCCGCGCTCGGCGCGCTCCACGGCCTCGATAGAGAATTCACCATCCGCGGCCGATTCCCAGCGGATCCCCGCACTGGCACTCTCACCGGCGCGCCGGCTCAGCACCTCGACGCGCTCGGCGACGATGAAGGCCGAATAGAAGCCGACGCCGAACTGGCCTATCAGTTGCGCGTCACGCTGCTGATCGCCGCTGAGACGCTGGAAGAACTCAGCGGTGCCCGATTTGGCGATGGTCCCGAGGTGCGCGATGGCCTCTTCGCGATTCATGCCCACGCCGTTGTCACGCACGCTGAGCGTGCCGGCCTTGGCGTCGAAGTCGATCCAGATGCCGAGTTCCGGCTCGCCGGCCAGCAGCCCCGAGTCGCTGAGCGCCAGGAAGCGCAGCTTGTCGTTGGCGTCGGAGGCGTTGGAGATCAGTTCACGCAGGAATATTTCCCGGTGACTGTAGAGCGAGTGAATCATCAGCTGCAGGAGCTGGCGCACTTCGGCCTGGAAGCCGTGCGTCTCGCGGGTACTGGACATGGTCAGCGCTCTCCTCGCCGGAATTGCCGGGAAGCTGCGCTTTATGAGGCCCGCAGGCCTCTAAATCAAGGGCTGGGAATGCCAGGGCTGGAGATGCGACCCGGCGTCACTGTCAGGCTCAGGTCAGGCGACCCAGCACGTGGCGTGCAGCGCCCAGCCAGTCGTCCATCTCGTCCCAGAGCAGCAGAAATACTTCCACGTTGGGTTTCCTTATCAGCTGCCTGCATCGTAGCCAGCGTCGGCGGGCGGCGACGTGCTGCGTCTCACAGCCCCGCGCGCGTGCGCGCGCCACAAACAGACTTGCAGCACTGCGTCGCGCTGCGTAGGCTTATATGCACGACATAATCGGTCGGCAGATTCAGAGACAGTGCATGCAGCGAATCGTCGTCCTGAATCCCAAGGGCGGTTCCGGAAAAACGACTATCGCGATCAATCTCGCGAGCTACTACGCGCTGCAGGGCGAGCAACCGACGCTGATGGACTACGACCCGCAGGGTTCGGCCGCACGCTGGGTCAAGAAGCGCCAGGCCAGCCAGGCGCCGATCCACCTGATCACTGCCTTCGAACGCGACAACCGCGTGACCCGGGCTTTCCAGCTGCGCGTGCCCGAGAACACCGGTCGCGTGATCATCGATACACCTGCGGCCATCGAAGCCACCGAGATGCCGGACCTCACCGCCAATGCCGACAAGATCCTGGTGCCGGTGCTACCCTCGGATATCGATATCCATGCCTGCTCGCGCTGCATCGCCAGCCTGCTGTTGGTTGCAAAAGTGAGACGCGCCGACAACCGCCTGGCGATCATCGCCAATCGCGTGCGCCGCAATACCCGCATCTACCAGTCGCTGACGCGTTTTCTCGCGACGCTCGATATTCCGATCATCACCACGCTACGCGATTCGCAGAACTATGTGCGCGGCGCCGAGCTGGGCCTGGGTTTGCATGAGATGCGCCACCATCAGGTGGCCGAGGACATCGAGCCGTGGGCGCCGCTACTGGCCTGGCTCGATGAGCCCAGGACGTTGCGGATGCCGCAGGAACAGCTGGTGATGGTGCCGCCGCGGGCGGCAGGCTGAATCGCGCGCAGCGATCTTGCGCCGGCGCAGCCGACCGATTACCTTCAGGCACAGGGGTCGAATGCTTGGGGGGCATCACGACTGCAAGGCACAGATACTGGGCCTGCTTGCTGCTGTGCGCGAGTGCAGCGATCGCGCAGGCTCCGGACGCTCCCGTTTCTGCACCCATCGCGCCTGTCGCGCCCGACAGTCAGGCCGCACCAGCAACAGCTGTCACATCGGAGCCTGCCACCGCGCCACCAGCGACCGCGGTGGCGCCAGCTGCGCCGTCCGCGCCGTCCGCGCCAGCCGTGCCAGCCGTGCCTGCAGCACCTGCCGCTCCTGCCGCCGGAATTCGTGGTCTATCAGCGCTCAGTCGGTGGCACCGAGGCTGTGCCCGAGTGGACGGAAGCTGCAAAACACAATCGCACCGCGGCGGCGCAGATCGCGCTCGCTAACGACGCGCGGTTCAGGCTGGTCGACGCGCCCAACGTGGATGCCAGCAACAGCGAGTTGTTCCGCGAGCATGTCGAACTGTTCAAGATCATCGCCCTGAAGCTCGATGGCGTGGTCAAGATGGGAGGCAAACCCTGGCAGGAGGTGCGCGACCACGCCGATTTCCACCTTGGCAATGGGCTCAGGTTTCTGCAGACGCAGACCGGAGCACGCTATGCGCTGGTGATCGCCGGTGCGCAGATCAAGCAAACTGGCAGCAGCATCTTTGCCCAGCTGATGCTCGCCGGGCTGACCGGAGTGTACGTGCCGGGTGGCGGCACTTACCTGCTTTGCGGCCTGATTGATCTGCAGGATGGGCGGGGCACCTGGTACAACTCGTTGCAGGGTATTTCAATCTACGGCATGGGTGGTGGCGCCAACGTCAAGGACGAGGGCGGTGCCGACAAGCTGATTGGCAACCTGTTCAAGGTATATCCGGCCAGTCCGGGCCTAACCTTCGTAGCGGCCAGCTCGCCGTGACGCGCCGCTGGCAAGGGGCGTGGCTCAGCTTTCCATGCCTGTTGCTGCCCGTGCTGGCCATCGCGGCCCTGACGGAAAGCGAGCAGCGCGCGCGTATTGACTTTGAAGTGAACCGGTTCGAGGAAAGCATCGGCAATTCCGGTGCCTTGTATGGCAACGCGGAACTCGATCGCTATCTGCACTCCACGCTCGATCGCCTGTTTCCCGACCAGGCCGGCCGCCTGCACGTCCGGACCATCAGCGACTCCGAGTTCAATGCCTTTGCGCTACCGTCCGGCGGCATCTATTTCAATACTGGCGCGCTGCTGCGCATCGAGGACGAGGCCCAGTTGGCCACGGTGCTGGGCCACGAAGGCACCCACATTACCGGCGATCACACCTATCTTTCGGTGGTGCACGGCAAGCATGTGGCCAACACGATGACGGTCGGCATCTTCCTGATTCCACTGGTGGCGCAGATTGCCGCCATATCCTCTATGGCGGGGTTCTCGCGCGAACACGAACGCGATGCCGACAATGGCGGGTTCGATCGGATGGTCGCCGCAGGCTTTGATGCGCACGCCGGTGCCGAGCTGTTCGGGCGCATGGACCGGGAATTGTCGCTGCGCAAGCTGGGCCGCGGCATGTATTTCTACACCGATCATCCGCGCGTCCAGGAGCGCGTTGCCAGCCTGACCGAGCTGGCCGCCAAGCTGCCGGCCGGTGGCGATCGCAATCGCGACCGCTACCTCGCGATTACGGAGCCAGCGCGTCTGGCGGCACTGGCCGCCATCCATAAGCGCGGCGACGGCAAGCTGCTGGTGTTCCTGTTGGAAGATGAAAAACTGCTGGCGACGCTCCCGCCCGCGACACGCTACTACCTCGGCGAGGGTTACCGGCTGCGCGCCGGGCCCGGCGGACCTGGAACGTGCGACCGAACAGTACCAGCGCGTCGTGCAGAAAGTGCCGGACTCAGCGCCGCCGTATCAGGCTCTCGGCATGCAACACCTGCGCGCCCGACGCAAGCCCGAAGCGCTTGCCATGTTTCAGAAATTCCTGAGTCTGGATGCCGGTGCCCTGCAGGCCGGTTTCCTGAAGCAATATGTGCAACAACTGCAACAGGAGGTCGCACCGTGAAGCCCGTCACGAAATTCTGGCTGCTGAGCTTGAGTGCCGGACTGCTGTTGCCCTCCACGGCCCTGGCCTGGAACGTGGCAGAAGCCAACAAACCGTTCACGCACCAGTCCAGCGGCTATTCAGTGCAATTTCCTCCGGGCTGGAAATACAACAAGCTTTGGTTCAGCGACGAAAGCGGCGCGACGCGCGATGGTCCGGCCCTGCAGGCGGTGTTCGTGGACTTTCGCGCGCATAAATCAGCGTTCAAGGCCATCAAGAAACAATCCACCGCCACGATGCTGCCGCAGGAGACTGCCGAACACCTGGTTGCCGACATGACCTAAGGAACGCAGCCTCTCTGGCGGGCCGGCCGGCGTTCCGCCTGCGCTTCGAATATCGCCAGGGAGTGGAGCGCGGCGCGGTGCGCTATCGCGAGTCGATTGTTGGCACTCTGAACGAGAAGGGCCTGTATTTGGTGGGTTATCGCGCGCCGGTGATCTACTACTATGACCGCGACGCGGCGGCCTTTCAGAGCGTGCTGGGCAGCTTCAGTATTGCGACGCCTGCCGCTGGCAGATAGTCGCTGGCGCGGCCTACTTGCCCGAGTCGGGATCCCAGGACGTGCGCACCTTGTCGGCCCAGTTCTTGTAGTTTGACCAGGTGTAGAGATTGCGGGTGATCGCCGCGTGCCGGCCGCGCGTGCGCTGCATGTGTTCGAGCCAGCGCGCGTAGGCCTCGGCCCCGCCTTCCGGCGTGCCGGCGCCAGGAGCGCTGTTGCCGGGCTCCGGTCGCGGTGGCGGTGGCGGGTCGTTCTTGCTCATGTGCGCATCCTGAACTGCTACGCCGCAGGGTACGACGAGCACTTGACCAGGGTAGAGGAACTGGGTCACAGGCACCGCAGACTGCGCTGTGCGACGCGTCGCAGCGGCATGGACCTTAAGAATTATTGATCGCGGCTAGGCAACCAGCCGGTAACAGGGCTGGTAGCGGCTGCCGGGCAGCTTCATGCGCTGTTGCGCCACGAACGCCGACAGCAGCCGATCGAGCAGGCGCATCACACCGGCGTCACCGCGCAATTCGAACGGACCTTCACGCGCAATCGCCTGCAGGCCCTGCTGTTTCACGTTGCCGGCGACGATGCCGGAAAATGCGCGGCGCAGATCAGCCGCCAGTTCGTGCGCCGGGCGATCGCGCCGCAGATCGAGCGCCCGCATCGCCACATGCGTGGGCTCGAACGGCAATTGCAGTGGCGGCGGCACCTGCAGCAGCCAGTTGAAATTGTAGGAGTCGTTATTCGTGCGCCGGTAGTCGCGCACTTCGACGCAGGCCTGGACCATGGTGCGCGCCACTGCGGCCGGATCGTCCATGATGAAGGTCAGGCGCGCCAGCGCCGCGCTCCCCAGCGTGCCTTCGATGAACTCGGCCAGCTGCTCGAACCAGGCCGCGCTCTGGCGCGGACCGGTCAGCACCACCGGCAGCGGCATGCCGCTATTGGCAGGGTCGAGCAATACTCCCAGCAGGTACAGCACTTCCTCGGCGGTGCCCACGCCGCCCGGAAACACCACGATGCCGTGCGCCATGCGCACGAAGGCTTCGAGGCGTTTTTCGATATCGGGCATGATCACCAGCTGGTTGACGATCGCGTTGGGCGGCTCGGCGGCGATGATGCCGGGCTCGGTCAGGCCGATGTAACGCCCCACGGCAATGCGCTGCTTGGCATGCCCAATGGCCGCGCCCTTCATTGGCCCCTTCATCGCCCCAGGCCCGCAGCCGGTGCAGACATCGAGGCCGCGCAGTCCCAATTCATAGCCGACGCGCTTGGTGTACTGATACTCGACTTCGTCGATCGAGTGGCCGCCCCAGCAGACCGCAAGATTGGGACGCGCCTTGTGCTCGAGCACGCGCGCGTTGCGCAGGATATGAAACACCGCGTTGCTGATCGAGGCCGGGTCGCTGCTGTCGAGGCGGCCGGCGCCGACGATTTCATTGGCGGTGTAGATCACATCGCGCAACACGGCGAACAGGTGCTCCTTGATGCCGCGGATCATCTGGCCGTCGACGAATGCCGCTGCCGGCGCGTTGGCGATCTCGAGCTTGATGCCCCAGGCGTGGCGCACGATCTGCACCGTGAAGGCGGCATAGCGCTCGAAGATTTCCTGGGCATTGTCGCTCTCGCTGCCGGCGTTCAGCACCGCCAGCGCGCAGCTGCGAAACAGCGGATAAAGGCCCTGCGCGCTGGTATCTAGTAGTTTGTCGATCTCGCGCTGCGAGAGATTTTCGAGACTGCCGCGCGGACCGACGCGGGCGTCGACGGCGTCAGCCAGGGTGACACTGGTTTCCATGCGCGCTCACGCCTCAGGGCGTGATATCGATAGGCATGTTGTCGTGGGTAAGCAGCCAGAACTCGACCATGTCGGCATTGGAAAGCGCAATGCAGCCGTCGGTCCAGTCCTGGTTGGCGTAGTAGTCGGGCGCGTGCTTCAGCGTGTTGGGCAGGCCGTGCACCATGATCGACCCACCCGGGTTCCAGCGATTGCGGCGCGCGCGCTGCAGATCGTCTTCGTTCGGGTAGGACACCTGGATCGCCAGGAAGAAATCGCTGTGGGTGTTACGCCGCGTGAGCCGGTAGCGGCCTTCCGGCGTGCGATAGTCGCCCGAGCGCTCCTTGCTGCCAGCGGGCATCAGTCCGAGCGCGACCCGGTAGCTGCGCAGCACTTCACTGCCGTTCAGCAGGTACATGCGCCGCTCGCCCTTGCGCACCACCACACGCTCGGCCTCGGGCAGCTGCGCGCCGGCCACCGTGCGAGCGCCGCCGTCGCCGTCATTGCTGACGATCTGGGCGCTAAAGGGCGTGCTGGCGCCGGCCAGCGTGGCCACCGCACAGCACAGCACCAGGGGCAGGCTCCAGCGTCTCATGCCGGGATTATAGGGTTCACGCCGCCCGGCCGCGAGCGTGCAGGGTTCACACCCTCCGGCTCAGGAGGTCTCGCCGACGCGCGGCAGCATAATCTGCGTGCCGGGTCGCAAAACGGCGAAATCGACATCCGGGTTGTATTGCTGCAGCAACCAGGCCGGCAGGGTGCCCCGCTGGGTGACGCTCCACAGCGAATCGCCGCGCCGCGCCACATAGGGCTCCGCGCCGACAATGCGATGCACCGCGAAGAAATCGGTCTGCAGTTTCTGGTGATACGCGCGCCGGCGCGTCTCGAACTGCTCGCGCGCGACCTTCGCAAATGACAGCTTGAAGCGTCGCCCCATCAGCACCGTGCTGTGCCCGCGCATATGATTGAGCGAGCGCAGCGTGCCGGTCGGCACGCCCAGCCAGTCGGCGTAGTGACCCATGGTTTCGTCGGCCACCACCACCAGCGTATTGTCGGCGCTGCGCACGCTGTAGTCGAGCGGATCGGCCGACGCCGGTGCGCCGTCTTCCTGCACCAGCGAGGGCCCCCGCTCCTGCGCTTCGGCCACTGTCACCGGCGCCGGCGCGCGCGCCGCGGCGGCGAAGGCCTGGGTCTCTTCGTGTTGTTCGATCTCGGCAGCGCGCGTGGCCTCGGCCAGCGCCTCGCCCGAGAGACCCGCAATCACCAGCTGCTGGCCTTCGTAGATGCGATCTTCCACATGCAGCGCGTTGAGATTCAGCAATACCTCGGGCGGCAATCCGGCTGCCAGCGCGATCGATGCCAGTGAATCGCCGCGCTGTACGGCGTAGAGCTCGCCACTGCTCAAGGTCTCGGCGGCGACAGGCTCTGCGGCGGCTGGCGCGATGGCCGGCGCGCTGACAGCCGCCACGATGACGGGTGGCGCGGTGGCGGTTGCAGGCTTGAACACTGTCGCTGCCGCGGGCTTGCCTGCCTGGTGCGTCGTGACACTGGCCAGTACCACGGGCTGGCTGGGCGCTCCCGCCAGATGCTTGGCCAGCAACTGCGTGGTCCACTGCTTGCCCTCGGCCGGCAATCGCAGGTGATAGCCGAGAGGCACCGACCGCTGCAGATTCCACACCGGCGGCCGCAGCGCCGGATTGAGTTCACGCAACTGCTGCGCATCGACGCCCAGCACCCGCTGCAGCACATCGACGCGCGTAGCCGCGGGCAGCGCCAGCTCCTGCGTCGGCGCGGGTGGCCGGCGCTGCATGGCGCCGAAATATTTCTCCGGCTCGCGATCGAGGCGCAAGGCGGCGAGGAACGAGGCGTAATAGTTACGCGAGGCGAAGCCGAAGCTCGGGCTGTGGTAGTTGCGCACGATCTTGACGATGTCGTCAGTGCCGAGCTGGTCGCGCGCGCGGCGCATGCCCTCGGCGCCGTGATTGTAGGCCGTGATCGCCAGCGGCCAGCTGCCCAGCACCCGGTAGTTGTAGGCCAACAGCTGCGCGGCCGCATCGGTCTCGCGATAGGGATCGAGCCGTTCATCGACCGCCTTGTCGATGCGCAGGAAACGGCGGCCCGTGGAGCGGATGAACTGCCACATGCCCGCAGCGCCCGCCTTGGACATTGCCTGCGGCTGGAATGAAGACTCGACATGCGGCAACACCGCGATCTCTGCGGGTAAGCCCTGGGCAGCGAGGCTTTTGGCGATGTGCTCTTCCCAGATGCCGGCGCGCTCGAGGCCGGCGCGGAAGCGATCGGATTGCCCCAGCTGGAAGCGCACATCGTCGGCCGACTGCAGCAGCTGTGCGGGACTCGCATCGGCCCACAGGCCCTGCACGCGTCGCTCGTCGTCGTCCTGCGGCGCGGCGCCACTGGCGAGGTGGCGCAGGATCTGCCGGTAGTGCTCGCGCGCTTCCTCGACCTGTGCCGCGCGCTGGCTGGGCGGCAGATTGGGCGCGAAATGCAGCGTCTGGTAGACCACGCTCAGGCGGCGCTGGTCGTGGATGTAGCCCTCGTTGGTCGAGACCTCGCTGTAGACTCGCATCCAGAAGCGCACATCGGGCTCGAGCTCGGCGGGCTGCACAATGCCAGGCTCGGCGGCGGCCAACGCCCGGGGCAGCAGCACGGGCAGGAGCAGCGCCAGAACCAGCGCCGACAGGCAAAAGCCTGGCCCGCGGCCGGACCGAACCAATCGCTGTCTGGTACGCCAACGCGCGTGTCGGCCGGCGCTACATAATGAGTCGGGTTTCATGGTCAGCTGCATATCACAGTTGCGGCGCCGTCAAACTGCGCAATTTGGCATTCGCAAAAAAAGGGCAAAAAATCGTGGATAAAAAAACGGGAAGCGACTCCGGCGCTTCCCGTCAAGCGACGCCTCCGGGCGCCGCGATCAGCCGGTTAGTTGAGCGTGGCCGATCATCCGCATTTTGATTCGCCGCAGTTCAGGCAGGTCATGCAGCCATCCATCATCACCACCGCCGCCGTGCTGCATTTGATGCACAGTTGGGCGCCGTCGGGAAAGTGCGACTTGGCGAAGGCATCCTGCTGCTTCTGGCGCGCCTCGAACTCGGCGCGCTTCTCGTCGATCAGTTTCTTCTGGTGTACATCGAGCTCGGTCTTACGCAACAGGCCGATGGTCTGCAGGTGCTTTTCGATCACGTAACCGAGCTCGGCGATGATCGAGGGCATGAACTTGCCGCCCGGTTGCCAGTAGCCGCCGCGCGGATCGAACACCGCCTTGAGCTCATCGACCATGAAGGCCACGTCACCGCCCTTGCGGAACACGGCCGAAATGATGCGCGTCAGCGCCACGATCCACTGGAAATGATCGAGGTTCTTCGAGTTGATGAAGACCTCGAAGGGGCGGCGCTGTTCGTGCTCGGTGCCTTCGTTGAGGATGATGTCGTTGATGGTCACGTACATGGCGTGATCGGAGACCGGCGTTTTGATCTTGTAGGTGGAGCCGATCAGTACCTCGGGGCGCTGGACTTCCTCGGTCATGTGAACGACTTTGGACGTGTGACCATCGCGGTGCGTGGCTATCTCCAGATCTTTGACCTTGATGGCGACCACATTGGACTCGGGTGGCCTGGCGACGCGGTACTTGACGATCTTCTTTTCTATTTTGGTGTTCATGGGTCAGAATTTGCCGTAGTAACCTTCTTTCAGGGCGTCGAACAAGTTGGCGGCGCTGTGCGATTCGCCGTCGTAGTCGATCTGCTCGTCGCCACGCACTTCGATCTCGCTGCCATCCTCGAGCGTGAACACGTACTTGGTGTTCTTAAGGTCTTCTTCCTTGACCAGCACGCCCTGGTGGGCCTCGGGATTGAAGCGGAAGGTGGTGCAACCCTTCAAGCCCTGCTCGTGCGCGTAGCGGTAGATGCCCTTGAAATCCTCGTAGGGGTAATCCTTGGGCACGTTGGCCGTTTTGGAGATCGAGGAATCGATCCATTTCTGAGCGGCCGCCTGGATGTCGACATGCATGCGCGGCGTGACATCATTGGCGGTGGTGAAGTAGTCGGGTAGCGCCTCGCTGGCGCCCACCGGCTTCTCGCCCGCGGCGGCCGCCGGCATGGCGCGCTCGTTAACCAGTTCGCGATAGGCCAGCAGCTCGAAGGAATAGACGTCGACGCGCTCCTTCGATTTCTTGCCCTCGCGCAGCACGTTGCGAATGTAGTAGTGGGCGAAAGTCGGTTCGATGCCGTTACTGGCGTTGTTGGCCAGCGACAGCGAAATGGTGCCGGTCGGTGCGATCGAGCTGTGATGGGTGAAGCGTGCGCCGACCTGCGCAAGCTGCTCTACCAGCTGCGGGGCCACACCCGCCACGCGCTGCATGTAACGGCTGTAGCGCGCGTGCAGCAGTCGCCCGGGTATTTTCGCGCCCGGCTTCCAGCCATCCCGCACCATCTCCGGTCGCTTGCGCAGCATCTCCTTCGTGACGCTGAACTCCTCGTTCATGATCGGTGCCGGGCCCT
Organism: Gammaproteobacteria bacterium; assembly: GCA_043752035.1. GTDB lineage: Bacteria > Pseudomonadota > Gammaproteobacteria > Steroidobacterales > Steroidobacteraceae > FEN-1191. The sequence goes on along the minus strand of JAYUZE010000062.1, from coordinate 869 downwards.
TCTCGCGCGCCAGTTCAAGCGCGGCCTCCCAGCCGGCTACTGCCATTTCTCGCGACGCGTCTTCGGTGAACTGCACCGACTCGGGCGAACCATATTTCATGCCCAGCAGCGTGATGGTCGAACCCAGGCCCAGGTAGCCCATGCCGTGACGACGCTTGCGCAAGATCTCATCGCGTTGCGGCGCCAGCGGCAGGCCGTTGATCTCACACACGTTGTCGAGCGCGCGCGTGAATACGCGCACCACTTCGCGATATTCCTCCCAGTCGAAGCGCGCCTTGTCGGTGAACGGCTCGCGCACGAACAGCGTGAGATTCACCGAACCGAGCAGGCAGGAGCCGTAGGGCGGCAACGGCTGTTCGCCGCACGGGTTGGTAGCGCGGATATTCTCGCACCACCAGTTGTTGTTCATCTCATTCACACGATCGATCAGGATGAACCCGGGCTCGGCGAAATCGTAGGTCGAGGACATGATCACGTCCCACATGCGACGCGCCGGCACCCGCTTGTAGATGCGGCAGGCGACCAGGCCTTCGTCGTTGACCACGTAGCCCTCGTGCACTGGCCATTCGCGCCACACGAACTGTTCGGCATCGGCGAGATCGGGCCGCTCGGCCTGGTATTCGCCACGGCCGATCGGAAACGCCAGGCGCCATTCGCGATCTTCGCGCACCACCTGCATGAATTCGTCGGTCACCAGCAGTGATAGATTGAACTGCCGCAGCCGCCCGGCTTCGCGCTTGGAACGGATGAAATCCAGCGCGTCGGGATGACCGACATCGAAGGTGCCCATCTGCGCGCCGCGCCGGCCACCGGCCGAGGACACGGTGAAGCACATCTTGTCGTAGATATCCATGAACGACAGCGGGCCG
>JAYUZE010000061.1:0-3205 GCA_043752035.1 Gammaproteobacteria bacterium | reverse complement strand
TGAAAGGAGAGGTGGCCGAGCGGTCGAAGGCGCTGGACTGGAATTCCAGTAACATCTTCACGGGTGTTCGTGGGTTCGAATCCCACCCTCTCCGCCATGATTCCGTGGTGGTCCGCGCCGGTTCCTTCGCGACGACGAGCCGCCAATCCCGTCAGGCCCGGAAGGGAGCAGCGGTAACGGTGATGTCGTGCGCCGAAGTTCGGCCGGCGCGGGCTGCCTCCCCGACAGCCGATCGGCTCCACAGTGCTTAGGGCGTAGCAATCATGGCCTATACAGCCCTCGCGCGCCGCTGGCGGCCGCGCACCTTTGCCGAGATGACCGGGCAGGAGCACGTGCTGCGCGCGCTCAGCAATTCCCTCAACACCGATCGCGTGCACCATGCCTTCCTGTTTGCCGGCACCCGCGGAGTCGGCAAGACCACAGTGGCACGCATCCTCGCCAAGTGCCTGAACTGCGAACGCGGCGTCAGTGCCGAGCCTTGTGGTGAGTGCGCCAGCTGCCGCGAGATCGATGCCGGTCGCAGTGTCGATGTGATCGAAGTCGACGCCGCTTCGCGCACCAAAGTCGACGACACGCGCGAGCTGCTCGACAATGTGCAGTACGCCCCCACGCGCAGCCGCTACAAGGTGTACCTGATCGACGAAGTACACATGCTGACCACGCAGTCCTTCAATGCGCTGCTGAAGACCCTCGAAGAGCCGCCGCCGCACGTGAAATTCCTGCTGGCCACCACCGATCCGCACAAACTCCCGGTCACGGTGCTCTCGCGCTGTCTGCAGTTCAATCTCAAGCGCCTGTCAGTACCGCTGATCAGAGCACGTCTCACACATATCCTCGAGGCCGAAGGCATCGCCTTCGAAGCGCCGGCGTTGCAGCTGCTGGCGCAGGCTGCCGACGGCAGCCTGCGCGACGCGCTGTCGCTGCTCGATCAGCTGCTGGCCTTCGGCAACGGCGCCGTGCGTGAGGCCGAGGCGCGCGCGATGCTGGGCACGGTGGCCTTCGATCATGTGGCCCAGATTGCGCGGCTGCTCGCGGAGGCTGATCCCGCTGCGCTGCTGGCTGGCCTGCAGACGCTCGAAGACTTGTCGCCCGATTTCGGAGGCTTGCTCGATCAGCTTGCGGCGCTGCTCGAGCGCGTCGCCCTGCAACAATTGCTGCCCGACTACGCCGGCGATGAATTGTTCGAGCTCGAGCTGGTCAGGGAGCTGGCCGCGCGCCTCGCGCCTGAAGACGTACAGCTCTACTATCAGACCGCTATTCTCGGCAGGCGTGATCTGGCGCTGGCTCCCGATCCGCGCACCGGGTTTCGCATGACGCTGATCCGCATGCTGGCGTTTCGTCCGGAGTCCACTGGCCAGGTGCCCGGTGCCCGCGGCTCGGCGCCGGCACGGCCCCCGGCTGCCCATGCCGCCGGCAGCGCAGCCACCAACACTACAGCCAACACGGTCGCTGGCGCTGCAGCCGGCTTGGCAAACTGGAGCGAGATGATCGGCGCGCTCGAGCTCGATGGGCCCACGCGCATGCTCGCGCAGAACTGCGTACTGCGTTCGCGCGCGCCGGGTCTGCTGCGCCTGCAGCTCGATCCGCGCCAGCAGGGTGCGCACACGCGCTCGCGCGAAGAAAAACTCACGCAGGCGCTGGCGCGCAGCCTCGGTGAATCGCTGCGTTTGGAGATCGAAGTGGGCGCCAGCGTCGCCGAAACGCCGGCGCAGGCTGGCGAGCGGCAGACCCAGGAGGCACTGGCGACGGCGCGTGCGCAGCTGCTGGCTGAGCCCACGGTGCAGGCACTGCAGGAGCGCTTCGCGGCGACGCTCAATCCTGATTCAGTGCACCTGCGCGGACCCGGTTGAAGGCGCGGTCAGCGCCCTGAATTCACAGCTACAGATACGAGGAGCAGCCCTATGCGCGGCGATATCGGCAACATGATGAAACAGGCCCAGGCCCTGCAGAACGACATGCAGAAGGTGCAGGCGGAGATTGCCCAGCTGGAGATCACCGGTGAAGCGGGCGGTGGCATGGTCAAGGTCACCATCAACGGGCGCCACGAAGCGCGGCGCGTGCAGATCGAGCCCAGCGTGCATGGCGAAGATCGTGAGATGCTCGAAGACCTGTTGGCGGCCGCATTCAACGACGCGGCCCACAAGCTGGAAGCTGCCACGCAGGCATTAATGAGCAATGCGATGGGTGGTATCAAACTACCGCCCGGCATGAAGATGCCGTTCTGAGTCAGGCGCGCTGATGCAGCATTCGCCGGCCCTGGCAGCCCTGATCGACGCCCTGCGTGGCCTGCCTGGCGTGGGCCCGAAAAGTGCCCAGCGCATGGCCTTCCATCTGTTGCAGGAGGGACGCGGCAGCGCGCGGACGCTCGAAAAGGCCTTGCAGCGCGCGCTCGAACGCGTCGGCCGCTGTCGTCAGTGCCGCATGCTCACGGAAGACGAGCTGTGCAGCGTATGCGCGAACCCGCAGCGCGACGCCGCGCTGCTGTGCGTAGTCGAATCGCCGGCCGATGTCGTCGCGATCGAGCAGTCGGGTGGCTATCGCGGACGTTACTTCGTGCTGATGGGCCATCTCTCGCCGCTCGATGGCATCGGTCCCGAGCAGCTGGGTGTGCGTGAGTTCGAAGCCTTGCTGGAACAGGGCCAAGTGCGCGAGGTGATCCTGGCCACCAATCCGACGGTGGAGGGCGAGGCGACCGCGCATCTGCTCTCGCAGCTGGTGCGGGCGCACCATCTGCAGGCCAGCCGCATCGCTCACGGAGTGCCGGTGGGCGGCGAGCTCGAGTATGTTGACGGCGGCACGCTCGCGCATGCGATGGCCGGGCGCCTGGCGCTCTAGTGTTTCCTGCGCCCGCGCTGCGCACGTTCACGCAACTGCTGGTGCAGGCGATACAGGCGTCGGTAGCTTTCGTAGCGGCGCGCGCTCATCGCGCCGCTGTCGACCGCCACGCGCACTGCGCAGTCGGGTTCCTGCAGATGGGCACAATCGGCAAACCGGCAGCGCGGCGCGAGCAGCGCCACTTCCGCGAAGCCGAGCGTGCGCGCATCCAGGTATTCCAGCGCCGGCGCGAAGTCGCGCACGCCTGGAGAATCGATCAGGGCGCCCCCGCCCGGCAGCTCATGCAGGCAGCTCACGCTGGTGGTGTGACGTCCTTCATCTCCCTTGAGCAGCTCGCCGATCGCCGCATCGGCGCCCGGAACCAATGCGC
>JAYUZE010000060.1:0-6774 GCA_043752035.1 Gammaproteobacteria bacterium | reverse complement strand
AGGCCGTGTACGCCGTCGCCGATCAGCGCCGACTGCACGCGCTGCGTGGCGGGCAGGTCGAGCGCGAGCCCGGCGTCGAACTGGGTCGTGGCAGCCGGGTAAACCCCCGACCAGCTACAGGGCATGGAGTTCGTCATGGCAATCCTGCCTGGCGGCATTGATTGAAGGATCGTAGATCGTATACGGTATGGGCGTGACCCAGCAAGATAGCATCGCCGTGATTGGCGCCGGCATCATCGGCACGGCGGTGGCGCTGGCACTGGCGCGCGAAGGCCATCGCGTGCTGCTGTACGATCGCGCCGAACCTGGCCTCGCCGGCGCCAGCTACGGCAACGTAAGCCATATCGCCGCCGAACTGGTGCAGCCACTGCCCTCGCCGGCGCTGCTGTTCGGCTTCTGGCGCGAACTGCTGCGCTTTGGCGGGCCGCTGGATCTGCCACTGCGGCAGGCAGTGCGGATGCTTCCCTGGATCCGGCGTTTCTCAGTGGCAGCATTCCAGCGCGCCGCCCACACGCGCGCACTGGCGCCGCTGGTGCAGCCTGCGGCCGGCACCTGGGAGCGTTGGCTGCGCGAGATCGGCCGCCCGGAAATACTGCGGCGCCACGGTCACTACGAGATTGGCTTCGGCGAGCGCAGTGCCAGAGTCATGCAACGCCAGGCTGCCAACATGGCGCAGCTCGGCATCAGGACGGCGCCGGTGCCAGCCTCGCAGCTGGCAGCGCTGCAACTCGCCGGCGGTGCAAACACCGCGAATGGCCTGTGGTTCCAGGATTCGGCGCACCTGAGCGACCCGCTTGCGGCCGTACAGGCTTTTGCGGGTGCGGCGCTCGAGCGCGGCTCGACGCTGCAGCGGAGCGAGGTGCGGGCCGTGCTGGCACGCGGTGATGCGCTCGAGATCGTTACGGCCGAGGGTGCACAGCGCGTGAGTGCCGCGATCGTCTGCGCCGGCATGGGCTCGCAGGCCTTGCTGGCGCCCTTGGGCTTGCACGCGCCGCTACAGGCGGTGCGCGGCTATCACGTCGAGTTGGCCGGCCAGCCGGCGTTCATCGATGCGCCGTTGCTGTACACCCATGAACACCTGCTGGTCACACCGCTGGCGGGGCGACTCAGGGCTTCGAGCTACATGGAGTTTGCCGACAGCGACGCGCCCGCCGACGCCAACAAGCCCACGCAGTTGCGTCACAGATTGCGCGCACTGGGCTATCAGTGCGCGCCCGATGGCCCGAGCTGGGTGGGTTCGCGACCGATACTGCCGGATTATCTGCCAGGCATCGGCCGCGCGCCCGGCCCGACACGGCTCTTTTATGCCGTAGGTCATCAACATATCGGCCTTACTATGGCACCCGTTACTGGCGATCTGATCGCCGACCTGGTGGCGGAGCGGACACCGAGGCACCCGGTTGCCGCCTTCGACCTGCGGCGCTTCGGCAAGACATCGACCGGCCCGCCGGCTGTATGAATTGAATGGCTGGATAGACGATCTGAATCCAATTGCGCGCATACTTAGGAGCTGTCATGCCGTTAATTACGCGTTGCTCTGCCCTGGGGCTGGCGGTACTCGCTGTTGCACTGAGTGGATCGGCGAGCGTAGCACACGCCACGAGCGCGAACGTGGCCGACCGGCGCCTGCAAACCCTGTACCGCGCCGAATGGCAATGGCGCCAGCAGCAATTGCCCGACCTGGAAGACACTTACAAGCCGGTCGAGAACCATCTGCCGAAGGTGGATCCGGCCTCACAGCTCATGCGTCTGCAACATTGGCAGCAGGTGCTGAAACAGCTCAAGGACATACGCCGCAGCGATCTCTCGGCGGCCGAGCGCCTCAACTACGATGTCTATCGGCCACAGATCGAAACGCTGATCAGCAGCCAGTTGTTCCGCGAATATGAAATGCCGGCGAACTCGGACACCACGTTCTGGACTGACCTTGGCGCCTCAGCGCGGCGGCCGTACCGGACGCTGCAGGATTACCGCAGTTTCATGGCGCAGATGCAGGACATACCGCGCTATTTCCACGAGCAGATGGACGAGATGCGCGCCGGCATGCGCCGCGGCTTCACGCCACCGCGCGTCACGCTCAACGGCCGCGATGGCTCCATTACGGCGGTCACCGATGCCACGCCCGAGGCCAGCCTGTTCTACACACCGTTCAGGGAAATGCAGGGCATCACCGCGGCGGATCAGACCAGCCTGCGTGCCCGGGCGGTGGTGACGATCCGCGACACAGTGCAGCCGGCCTATCGCGAGCTGCTGAAGTTCATGCGCGAGGAATACCTGCCGGCAACGCGCACCACGCTGGCGGCCGACGATCTGCCGGACGGCAAGGCCTTCTACCGCGCCAAGATCAGGGAATTCGTCACCATCGATCGCGACCCGGCATCGATACACGACTTCGGGGTCGCCGAAGTCGCGCGCCTGCACCAGCAGATGCTCGATGTCATGAAGGAGACCGGCTTCGCGGGCGACTTCCCCGAATTCCTGAAATTCCTGCGCACCGATACGCGCTTCCAGCCGACCTCGGCCGAGGACCTGCTGATGCATGCGGCCTACATCGCCAAGCGCTTCGATGGCAAGGCACCGCAATACTTCGGCATGCTGCCGCGCCAGCGCTTCGCGATTGTGCCGGTGCCGGACGACCTGGCGCCGTTCTACACCGCCGGGCGCGGCGGTCCGGGCGAATACCTGCTCAACACCTATGATCTGCCGAGCCGCCCGATGTACAACCTTACGGCGCTGACGCTGCACGAGTCGGCGCCGGGCCACTGCTTCCAGATTCCGCTGGCGATGGAGCACAAGCACCAGCCGGAGTTTCGCCAGCACAGTTATCTTTCGGCCTATGGTGAGGGCTGGGCGCTGTACAGCGAACTGCTGGGCGTAGAGATGGGCATGTATGCCACGCCCTACGATCGCTTCGGCATGCTGAACTACCAGATCTGGCGCGCGGTGCGGCTGGTGGTCGATACCGGCATTCATTCGCAAGGCTGGACACGTGAGCAGGCCATCGGCTACATGCGCGAATACACGGCGCTGGCCGAGCACGAGATCCAGACTGAGGTGGATCGCTATATCGCCTGGCCCGCGCAGGCACTTTCTTATTACCTTGGTGAAGACACGATTCTGAAGGCGCGCACGCGCGCCGAGAAAGCGTTGGGTACGCGCTTCAATCTGCGCGCCTTCCACGATACCGTGCTGGAGCTGGGTTCGGTGCCCTTGCCGGTGCTGGACGAGCGCGTGGATCGGTTCATCGCCGGGGGCGGTGTCGGTCCCTATCCGGACTTGGAATAGACCGATGGTCGCCAATCGCGGTGCGCTCGCCCTGATCGCGTTGCTGGCCGTGGTGGGCGTGACTTACATCGTCCGCTGGTGGCTGCTGGAGCGTGCACGTGCGCAAGCTGGGCAGCCGCGCCGGCCACGACCCAGCGACCTGCTGGTAGGCTTCATCACCAACTTCCTCGACACGCTGGGCATCGGCTCCTTTGCACCCACCACTGCCTGGTTCAAGCTGCGCGCACGTATGCCCGATGAGCAGATACCGGGCACGCTCAACAGCGGGCAGGCGCTGCCCACGATGGCACAGGCGCTGATCTTCATCGCCACCGTGAGCGTGGATCTCACTACCCTTGTCGGCATGATCGCAGCGGCAGTGCTGGGTGCGTGGCTGGGCGTGGGCCTGGTGTCGCGGCTCTCGCGCCGCTCGATACAGCTGGGCATGGGGGCAGCACTGCTATGCGCGGCAATGCTATTCCTGGCCAGCAATATGGGCTGGATGCCCGGCGGCGGCAGCGCGCTGGGCCTAACAGGATCGCGGCTGGTCTTTGCGATCGCGATCAATGCGTTGCTGGGAGCGCTGATGATGTTGGGAGTCGGCCTGTACGCGCCCTGCCTGATCCTGGTCAGCCTGCTGGGCATGAGCCCGCTGGCAGCCTTTCCGATCATGATGGGTTCCTGCGGGCTGCTGATGCCGGTCGGCGGCGCGCGCTTCATACGCACCGGTCGTTACAATCTATCGGCTGCCATGGGGCTGGCGCTGGGTGGCATACCCGGCGTGCTGGTGGCGGCTTTCATCGTCAAGTCACTGCCGGTATTCTGGCTTCGATGGCTGGTGTTGATCGTGGTGCTGTATGCAGCCGTACAGATGCTGAATTCGGCGCGCAGGGGTAAACAAGCATGACTCATCACATGATTCATCGATTGATTGGTCGCGCTATGCTGGCGGCCGCGCTGTGCTGCCAGCTCACGGGCGCGGGCTGGGCCGCCGCTGCCGAACCGGGCAGCTACGGCGGGTTGACGCAGCTGTTCGCGCATTGGCGAGAATTCGAGCATCCCCGCATCACCCACGGCATCCCCGATTACTCGGCCAGTGCGATGGCAGTGAAGGCGGCTGCGCTGCCACAGTGGCGCGCTCGCCTGCAGGCGATTGATCGCAGCGGCTGGAGCACCGCCCAACTCAACGACTACCAACTCGTCACGGCCGAGATGAACGGCCTCGACTTCAACCTGCGGATACTTAGGCCCTGGGCACGCGACCCGGCCTTCTATGTCACCGTATTGCCCGAGCGTTCAGACGTACCGCTGCGCGAAGGGCCGATCGCCTATCCCAGCATCGAGCTGTACAACTACCACTTCCCGCTGTCGGCGGCTGCGCAGCAACAGCTCGGCGGCGCGCTGAGCGCCATTCCCGGCCTGCTCGCGCAGGCGAAGGTCAATCTCAAGGACAGCAACGCCCGCGACCTGTGGGTCTATGGTCAACAGGAACTGCGCAACCAGTCCGCGGCGCTGGCCGAATTACAGGCCGGCACGCTGAGCGTCATGACGCTGGAAGGCATCCAGCATGCCGATCTGGCCGGCACTTCCAAGGCGCTGCGCACAGCGGTCGGACAAGCCAGGGCGGCGACCGATGATTTAGTCACGTGGCTGGTACGGCTCGCGCCCGGCAAGACCGGGCCGTCCGGTGTCGGCAAGGAAAACTACAGCTGGTACCAGCAGAACGTGCACTTCATTCCCTACACCTGGGATGAAGAAGTTACCCTGCTGCGCCGTGAGCTCGAACGCGCCCAGGCTGCGCTGCGCCTCGAGGAACACAACAATCGTTCGCTCCCGCCACTGAACGCGGTAACCGAGGCGGCAGCATTCGATCAGCTGACGGGTGCGCGACTCGATAAATTCGTCGACTTCCTGGTGAGTCACGAGATCATTCCCGACAAGCCCTATCTGAAGGCGGCGCTGGAACCGCAGCGCGGGCATTTCGTGCCGGAGGAGCAGCGCGTGTTCTTTACCCGCGTGACCCATCGCGAGCCGATGCTGCTGATGTCGCACCAGTATCACTGGTTCGATCTGGCACGCATGCGCGACGAGCCCAACGCCAGCCCGGTGCGGCGCCTCGCCTCGCTGTCGAACATCTGGGATAACCGCGCTGAAGGCTTTGCCACGGCCTTCGAAGAGCTGGTGATGCACGCGGGCCTTTACGACGACAACCCGCGCGCGCGTGAGCTGGTGTGGATGATGCTCGCCAATCGCGCCGCACGCGGTCTTGCGTCACTCTATGTGCAGACCAACGAGCTCAACCTGGAGCAGGCCGGAAAATTCCACGCCGCCTGGACGCCGCGCAGCTGGGCGGTGGCCAAGGACCAGCTGACCACTTTCGAGCAACTACTTTACCTGCGCCAGCCCGGCTATGGCACCAGCTACATCACCGGCAAATTGCTGTTCGATCGCCTGCTCACCGAGTACTCGCGCCAGCAGGAACTCGGCGGCAAGGCTTTCGTACTGCGTGATTTCATGGATCTATTCAACAGCGAGGGCATGATTCCGGTGCCACTGATGGAAGCGGAACTCATCCAGGAAGCGGCGCGCGATCACTGAGCCGACGGCGCAGGATTGTTGAGCTTCAGGAACGCCGCCACCTCGGTCAGCATCTGCAGGCGGGTCGCGCTGTGCGACAGCCAGTGGTCTTCAGCCTTCAGTTCCACAAACCGGTAGGGCTTGTGCAATTTATCGAGCGCATCGGCTAGCAAGCGCGATTGCTGGTAAGGCACCACCATGTCATCGCGACCGTGTATCAGCAGCAAGGGCACGTGGATCGCATCAACATGACGGAGTGGTGAACGCTCATCGACTGAGGGATCATCAATATCCTTGACTCCCAGCCAGCGATCCATATAGCGCACCGCCATGCTCTCTTCGCTGCGAAAGCCGGCACCGGGCTTTATCAAGCGGTGCAAATCGGACACGCCAGCCACTGATACCGCGCAACGGTAGATGTCGTGCTGCATGCTGACGCCAGCCAGCGCCGCGTAGCCGCCGTAACTGGCGCCGACGATGCACACCCGCGCCGGATCGACGATGCCCTGGCTCGCGAGATAGCGCACACCATCGGAGAGGTCGGTCTGCATCTTTCGACCCCACTCACCGTGACCCGCGGCCACGAACTCATTCGAGATGCTCGAGCCGCGGAAATTTGGCTGCATCACCGCGTAGCCCTGATGGGCAAGGGCCTGCGCCCACCAGTCGAAGCCGTCGTAGTCACGGGCCTCCGGACCGCCGTGCGGCAGCATCACCAACGGTAGACCCTTGGGTTCCCGACCCGCAGGCAAAGTCAGGTAGGCGGGAATTTTCAGTCCATCACCCGCTGCATATTCCATGGCACGCACTTCGGCCACCGATGGTAGCTGGCGGTACTGCGGTCCGAGGGTGGTGATACGGGTGTCAGCCATATCGACCAGCAGATAGCGCGGGCCGACTGAGGACCAGACCTGTACGATCACGCGGCGATTG
>JAYUZE010000059.1:0-26408 GCA_043752035.1 Gammaproteobacteria bacterium | reverse complement strand
CCGAACAGATTGACCAATGTATAGCCGTCGAACATATTGACCACCACCGTAGGCAGCAGTAACCACAGCAGCGCCGGTGAATTGGTGAAGCGCAGGTAGGTGCTCCACGCGAGGAGCCAGGGCCGCAGCAGCGCCACGAGGCACCCCGCTGCTATGGCGTCGGCTACGGCCGGAAAGATCGGCAGATCGCGGTAGGTATCGTGGTGGATCAGCAGATGCATGACAGCTCGCACCAGCGGCGCGGCGGCAAACATCGCTAGGGCCGCGATGATCGCGCCGCGGTAACTCAACCGCAGGAACAACAGCGGCCACAGCAGATAGAACTGCTCCTCCACCGACAGCGACCACAGGTGACCGAGCGGCCAGGAGGGATCGAACTGGTAGTTGGTGGTGTAGGTCAACGCATGCACGACATCCGCACGTGTAGTGTGTATCCAGCCCAGCTGGCTGGCAACGACGATCGCGACCATGAACACCAGCAACGGCGGAATGATGCGCAAGGAACGGCGCATGTAGAACGCCAGCAGGTCGGTCGTGCCCGAACGTGTGCGCTCATTGAGCAGCAGCGTGGTGATCAGGAACCCGGAGATGACAAAGAATACCTCGACGCCAAAATGCGCCGTCTTGCTGAAGATGCGGGCACGCTCATCGGCGATGGCGCCCGAGCGGCCAAACAGGTGGCCCACAATAACCAGCAGAATCGAGATCGCGCGCAGCCCATCCAGCGAGGCAATCCGCTCGCTCCCGGTACTGTCATTGTTGTGAACTGCCGCACTCATATCGTTCCCACGCTAGCCCATGGCCGCCGCAGGGCAAGGTCATGGGTCACGAATCGGCATTGCCACGGGCATGGTCAGTCAAGCGTAGCGCCATGGACTAGAATGGACCCGGTGAACGATACGCCGGCCGCGCCGAAAATCACCATCAGCTTCGCCCCGCTACCCGGGGACGCCGAAATCGCTGCCCTCTGGCAAGATCTGGAGCTGAGCGCCCGGGTGTCAGCCTTCAATTCCTGGCCCTGGACCCGCACCTGGCTGGCCACTTTGCCCACGCAAATGCATCCGGAACTCATGCTCGCGCACGCTGGGGCGGAGCTGGTCGCGGTGGCCGTCATCGTCAGGCGCACCGTGCGCCGGCGGCGCTGGCTGCCGGTTCCCAGCTGGTTCCTGCACACCACCGGCGATGCCGAGCACAACGCCTTGTGCATCGAGCACAACGGCCTGTTGGTGGGCGATCAGCACCGGCTCGCCGTGTGGCGCGCGCTGTTCGAGCAGTTCCGCGAGTCGCCTCGCAAGGTTGCCGAGCTGTACCTGCACGGCGTCAATGTCGAGGTCGTGCAGCTGGCACAAACCCTGGGCTTCAGCCTGCGCGAAACCGGCAGGCTGCCGGTACGCCATCTCGAACTTGCAGATGTGCGCGTGCATCCCCAGGGCCTGCGCGGGCTGCTGCGACACTCCACGCGCAAGACTCTGCGCCGTACCGAGGAGGCGCTGGCGGAATCCTGCGGCGCAATCACCATCGAAGCGGCAGCCACAGCCGCGCAGGCCAGCGCGTTCCTTGATGAGTTGCGTGAACTGCACGAGCGCCGCTGGGCGCAGCACGAGTCTGGCGGCGCCTTCGCTCCAGACTATTTCCTGAAGTTTCACCGGGCGCTGATCAACACTGAATTTACCAGCGGCTTGCTTCAGCTCCTGCGGGTGCGCGCTGGCAATATCACCGTCGCGGTGCTCTACAACCTAGTGTGGCAGCAGGTCGCGTACGCCTATCAGTCCGGGATCAACTACGCGCTGGTCGGCAAGACCCAATCACCTGGCATGCTGGCGCACGTGCAGGCCATCGATCTGTGCGCGAGCCTGGGGCTGCGCCACTACGATTTGCTGGCCGGTGATTCGCAGTACAAGCAGATCCTGGGCACGCCGCACGCCGAACTGTGGTGGGGCAGCGTGCAGAACCACCGGCCGGCACTGTTGGTAGAAGCAACGCTGGAAAAGATCGTGCGCTACAGCCGTCGCCGACTGCAGCAGCTACGGCGCCGCGAGCCCGAATAGCTGCAGGTAGCGGACCAGCGAGTGGCGCGCATCGAATTGTTCCAGCACGTGCGCTTGACCCAGTGCGCCGACGCGCGCCGCATTGGTAGGATCCGCGGCGATTTCCGCCAGCGCGCGCGCCAGATCCGCCTCATCCTGTGGTGCTGTCAACCAACCGCGACCGCGCAGCAATGCCGGCACGCCACCGACAGCAGGGCAACCGCACGGCAGCCCTATGGCCATCGCCTCGATCATTGCGCGCGGTGATCCCTCGCTGAGCGAGTTCATCACGAAGGCATCGGCGGCGGCCAGCGGAGTCCTGGCATCGGTGCGCTCGCCGAGCAACCGCACACGAGCGCCCTGCGGATGCTGCGCCAAGATACCGCGACATTCGGTCATATCGACGCCATCACCGACGATCAGCAGGCCGCAATCCAGGTCGCTGTGCTCCGATTGCATACGCAGGAAGGCGCGCAGCAGGCCAGGTACGTTCTTGACGTCGGCGAGCCGACCGACAAAAGCAAATACGAACTGCTGGTCCAACCCGAACTCGCGACGTCGCAGGTCGCGATCGAGGCGATGCCAATGCCTGAGCTCTATACCGTTCTGGACTACGCTGATGCGCGCTGGCCTGACCCCGAGCTCGCCGACCAGGTAATCCCTGATGTTGTCACTCACGGCAGTCAGATGATGGGCAAGTCGCCAGGCCGCTCGCGCCCGCAAGCGCGAATAGGCGCTCGCCTGCAGGGAAGCAATGGAATGCTCGGTCATCACGATGTGCGGCACGCCGGCCAGGCGAGCGGGCAGACCCAGGCGGTGCAGACCCAGAAAATGATGCAGGTGAATACCCGAGAGACCGAGTTTCTTTATCCAACGCACAAGTTCCAGGCTGCAGCCATTGCGCCCAAAATAGCTCTGCTCGCGTATCCTGAGTTCCAGAGGCTCGACACCGTACTCGACACACTTCGCCTGCAAGGGGCCATCCCCGGGCTTGAGCGCCGCACACATGACCTTGGCGCCAGTGGCCGCCATCTGGCGCGCCAGTTCGAGGCCGACGATTTCGGAGCCGCCGATCTCGTAGGAATACAGCACCTGCAGTAGACGCGGCGTGGTGCTCATGCGATCGGCTCCGCGGCACGGTGCGGATCAGCAGCCATGGCGGCGGCATTCATCTCGGCGTAGACAGCAGCCAGGGCATCGGCCTTGGCACGCGGACCGTGGCGCGCAATGACCACCGCGCGTGCACGCTCAGAAAACCCAAGGAACCGCGCCGGCTGCTGCAGGTATTCCTCGATGGCCAGTGCCAGCGCCAACGGATCAGCGGGATTTACCAGCCGCGCCTCGAGGCCGTCGGCAAACAACGCGGGCACGCCACCCACGGCAGTGGCTACGATCGGCACTCCGGCCATCGCTGCCTCCAGCAGCACATTGGGCAGGCCCTCGGAGAATGAAGGCAGCACGAACAGCTCGGACTCCAGATACGCTGCGCGCAGATCCGTCTGGTAGCCGCGCATCCGGATGGCACTTTCAAGATCCGCTGCCTTTATGGCGGACTGCAGCGCCCACGCTTCCGGCCCGTCGCCGTAGATATCGAGCAGCAGCGTCCGCGTGCTGCGCTTACGCAATTCAGCCAATGCGGCGACCAGCACGGCATGGCCCTTTTCGGCCGACAACCTGCCGGCGGTCATCAGGCGCAGCGGCTGTGGCGCCGCGGAACTCTGCGCTGAGCGCGGCACAGATTCGGGAATCGCATTGACGATGACGCGAATGCAATCCGCGCGCACGCCCCAGGATCGCAGCAGAGGCAGCTGCGTCCCGGTCACCACCACCACGCGAGCAGCCAGCCGGAACAGACGCCGATCAATCCAGTTGTAGATTCGCTGGAGTGAGGTGGTCCAGGTTTCGCCGTGGTAGAAGAACAGCAGGCGCCGGCGTGGCACGATCCTCAGGATCAGCGTGCACCAGCCCACGAACAGTCGCGACTTGGTATTGTGCACCTGGCAGATATCCGGAGCCTGATCGCGAATCGTGGCGGCCAGGATCCGCAGCGCACCGAAATCAAAACGTCCGCGCTCCTGAATCACGACCACCGGCCAGCCCGCCGAGCGCAAATGACTCACCAGCGCGTTGTCCTCGAGGCCCGGACGCGCAAAAGTGACAAAGGTGAAATCGGTCGTGGCGCGCAGCAGCGCGACCGCATAGAGCAGGTTGCGTATCGGGCCATCGAGGCGACTGGCTTCGATCAGAACCAGCACTTTCAGACGCGACGGCGACACGGCAACTTCCCTGATCACATTAGCCGGGAACCCGGCAGTCGTTAAGTATAATCACGGCCGGTGGCCACAAACTTCAACCTGTATCTCACTCTGAAATGACCCAAATGTCCCGCAAATTGCGCATCGGGCTGTTGTTGAACGGCCATACCGTGACCGCCTGGCATCGGCGGATGCTGGAGCGCATCCAGGAGAGCCATTACGCCGAGCTCTCCCTACTGATCGTGGATGCCAGCCCCCAGGCCAATGCCCTCCCAGACCCGCCCAGGAACGCCACAGTGGGGCGTCGCCTGCGGCGCCTGCTGACACGGCCGCTGATCGCGTTCCGCAACCGGCTGGATCGCACCGGTCATCTGCCCGACCCATTCGAACCCAGCGATCTGGATGACATTGTGCCCGGGGCCGAAGTCATCGACGTGGTACCGGAGCGCAAGGGCGCCATCGACCGGATCAGCGTCTCTGATCTGGAGCGGATCCGTGCCCATGGCCCCGACATCATCGTGCGCCTCGGCTTCAATATCCTGCGCGGCGAAATCCTGTCGGTGGCCCGCTACGGGACCTGGTCCTTCCATCACGGCGACAATCGCGTCAAGCGCGGGCTGCCGCCGGGTTTCTGGGAGGTCTACGAAAAGGAGACCTGCATCGGCTGCGTGCTGCAAGTGCTGTCCGAACGGCTCGACGGCGGCCTGATCCTGGCGCGCACCTGGTCGTCTGTGCATCTCGATTCGGTGGCGCGCACCAATATCGGCAGCTACTGGAAATCGCTATCCTTGCTGCCGCGCGAGCTCGAGAAGCTGCATCGGCTCGGCCCCGATCTGTATTTCTCAGAGGCGCGCGCGGCCAACTCGCACCCGGAATTCTATTCAAAGCCGCTCTATCGCAACCCGAGCCTGCTGGTGCAGGCCAGGGTCTGGGCCTCAACCACCGCGCGCAGTGCGCTAGTGCGCGCGCAGGAACGCTTCAGCGGCGAGCAGTGGGGAGTGCTGCTGGCCGAGCGGCCCGAACAGGCCGATTCATTGTGGCGCTTCCGCCGGATCATGCCACCGCGCGATCGCATCTGGGCCGATCCTTTCGTCATCCGGCGCGATGGCAGGACCTGCATATACGTGGAGGAAATGCCGCATGCGCACCAAATTGGTCACATCTCGGTGCTGGAAGCCGACATTGACGGTGAGTTCAAGTCATCGACCGTGATCGACGCGGGAACGCACCTGTCGTTTCCGTTCCTGCTCGAGCTCGATGGCGAGTTGTACATGATCCCCGAGTCGCGTGCCACGAACTGCATTCCGTTGTACCGCTGCGTGAAATTCCCGCACCAGTGGGAGCGCCTGCCCGACCTGATGAGCAACATCATCGCGGTGGATACCGTGGTGCACTACCAGGAAGGCCGTTGGTGGCTGTTCACCAATGTCGTCGAGAACCCGGGTGCTTCGTCCAATGATGAGCTGTTCGCATTCCATGCCGATACTTTTCCGACCAGCCAGTGGACAGCGCATGCCGCCAACCCGATCGTTTCAGACGTGCGCAGCGCACGGGCCGCGGGCGCCATTTTCCAGGGAGGCGATGGCGCCTGGTATCGGCCATCGCAGGACTGCAGCGCGAAGTACGGCTGGCGCATCAACTTCAACCGTATCGACCTACTCGACGCGGAAAAATACCAGGAGACACGGCTCTCGCGCGTCACGCCCGACTGGGCAGCCGATGCGATCGCCGTGCACACCTACAACCGCTTTGGGAACGTGCAGGTGTTCGACGCTTCGTTCACGCGCTGGCTGCCATACTAGCGGCCGCGCAGGCCGCCATACCAGGCGGGGGCACGCCGCCTAGCGCGGCAGATGGAACTTGTCGGCCTTACCGTAGCGCAGATAAAGCCCGATCACCGTCTCGGTGTACGGGTTGGCATTGACGCCGCCGCTACGCGTGCGCCGCTCCAGCAGGCCGTCCAGACCAAGGACGCCACCGAGCGAGATGCTGCCGGCAACGCCGTACAAATGTTCCTGTGCATGCAGGATCGCCGGCGTGATGTCTTCGCGCGTGAAGCTCGCAAACGCACCAGCATCGCTGCGCGCGCCCAGGCGGCGGGTTAGCGCCAGGCTGATCCCGTCACTCGTGCGGCTGTCGAACAGGCCCAGCAGGCTCTGCTCGCGCGTATGCCCGGCCGACAGATCGGCCTTGGTCAGCAAGGTCGCCACGGTCAGACCCACGTCCGCGGCATCGACCAGGCGCGGGCCGGCGGTAAGCAGCGACAGATCGCCCACCGCCCCGCCGGGATTCTGCACTGTGGCCAGGTTGGCCGGCGTACCGGAATTGGAGTAGTCGCGGCTGAACGAGGCGTGTGCGGTCACGAATGGCGTCAGGCGGCGCGTGGCGGTGAATCTGCCGATGGTCTCCTGGCTGTCAACGACGCCGCCACGGAGCCTGCCCACGCCACCATCGAGATCGAGCGTGGTTCGCACGCCGTTGATCCCAAGGCGCAGGAACGCTTCGCTGTGGTCGAGCTCAGGCGTCGCCAGGCCACTGCCGTTCTGGTAAGTGTTGCGATCGGCGGTACCGCCCACACCAAGCCGGAAATGCGGCGTGACCAGTCGGCTCAATACCAGCCGGCCACCCACATCGTGATTGTCGAATGGGCGGTCCTGGTAGATCGTGCTCGCGTAAAAAACCTGGAGGTCGACTTCCGCCGCATTGCCGAGTCGCGCATGCAACTGCGGGCCAGTGCTGAATGTGAACACGTTTTCGACGTTGCCGGGTTGCGCGGGCTGCAACTGGTCGCGGCGCACCTGGCCGAAGCTGATATCGCCATTCCAGCTCACGAGGTTCGGGACCATCTGCCAGAAGCCGTTGCCCACCATGGACCCGACCAGCTGCCTGCGGTAGTTGGTACCGAGATAGTCGTTGAAGCTCAGATCGCCAGCGATCTTGCCCTGCAGCGGCCCGGCGGCATCGGCCAGCGCGAGCTCGGTGCCGACCACCAGCGTGGTGGCCGACTGGCCATTGACTGGCGCCCGACCGATGTTGTCGGAGTAGAGAGCGCCGGCTTTCACCAAGTACACATCGTCGGGCGATGCCGTCTGCGCCTGCGCCAACGCCGGCGCCAGCATTAGCAGCGCCGCGCAGCAACTGCCAGCGCGCATACCCAGAGACTCAAGGATTTTTAGGGACTGCATATGCCGAGTAATCATGGTAACCGTAATCGTGTCCAAGGTATCTGCCCAACAAAGTCGGCTCGGCACCGTTGAGCACTGTCACCACGCGCGGATGATCCGACAGCTGCTCGAGCGCCTCGACAATGGCCGCACGCGGCGTGACGCCGGCACGTACCACCACCAGTACCGCATCGGCATTCGACACCAGGGCCAGGGCCTCAGTGGTCTGCAGCAGCGGCAGGGAATCCATCACGATCAGTCGCCCCGAGGTCTCAGCCAACCTGCTCATGACCCGTTGCATCTGGTGGCTCGCAAACAGGTCGGTGGCGTCCATGTCGTGTCGGCCCACAGGCAGGAACGACAGCCCTTCGATGTTGGTAGTCAACACCAGCGATTCCACGTCGACCATGGCATCGAAAGCGGCATCGACCAGGCCAGGTCGCTCGCTCACTCCCAGCGAGCGGCTGATGCGTGGTCGCACGGTGTCGGCATCGACCAACAGCACGGTGAAGTCAGGATCTTTCGCCATCGACATCGCCAGATGGAATGCGGTGAAGGTCTTGCCCTCGCCCGCCAGCACGCTGGTCACCAGCGTGACATTCGAGCGTCGCCCCTCGGCGCGCTCCAGCTCGAGCAGCAAGCCGCGCTTGATGTTGCGGCATTCGGCTGCGAGCTGATGGGGCAGCTCGTTGGGCGGAAACAGACCGGCGCGCCGTAGCTGTTCGTCGCTGACCAGCAGTTGCGGTTTGCGGGATACACGCTCCGCAGGCGGACTGACAACGCGTTGAGCCTCGGCTGGCGCAACAGCTTCGGTGGTGTCTGCCGCTTTGCGCAGACTGTTGGAGCGGGCTTTGCCCAGGGCCTTCTCGACCAGACTCATGTCGCTGACCTCCACGACAGGATCGCGTTCAGCCAGCCGGCGAGCACATCGCTGGTCAGCGCCATGAACAGGCCGGCACCGACCAGACCAGCCACGCTCCACAGAGCCAGGCGTTCATCGCGACGCAAGGCGCTCAAGGTCTGTTGGTCACGCTGCAAAGTCAATGCACCCAACACCGGAACACCGAGCGAGCCCAGCGCCTCGACGCTGTTGACGGTAGGCGCCAGCAGGAAATGACCGAGCACCAGGCCGACGCCAGCGGCGAGTCCCGCGAACAACCCGGCGAGCGCCAGCAGGCGCCGATTCGGCCACACCGGGTAGCGTTCGGCACGCGGCGGATCGATGACTTCGAATCGCACCGAGCCCGCCTCGGCTGCGTTCTCGGAAACCCTGGCCTGCTCGAGCCGCTGCACCAGCGCCTCGTATTGCTGTTTGGTCACACCGTAGTCGCGGTTCAGGCGCGAGTACTCCTGCTCGACTGCGGGCGCCGAGTTCACGAACTTGCGCAACGTCTGGATCTCGCCGGAATGCTGGGCGATGGCGCCACGGTAGGAAGCCAGTTCGACATCGACCTGATTGAGCTGCACCTGGATTGACTGATACACCGGATTGGCGCTGAGCGAGCGGATCGCACCGGTGCCTGTGCCGCCATGCTCGAGCTCGGCGAGCTCGCGCGCCTGCGCTACCTTCTGGTCGGCGATCGTGGCACGCAGCGCAATCACCTCAGGATGTTTTTCGGTGTAGCGACTGAGCAGGTCGGCGAGCCTGGCCTCGTTTTCCTGCAGGCGCGTGGAGACGTCGGCAGTATTGCCATTGCCAGCCCCGGCGCCACCCCCTGAGGCGCCCGGCAGATAGGGCTTGGTATTGGCCAGCTGGTGCTGCAGGGCCTCTTTGCGGCTCTGCGCGATCGCCAGATTGGTTTCGGCCGCCTGTTGATCGCTGATTTCCTTGTCGAGGCGCGAAAAGTAATCGCCCTTGTCGCCAGGGATCATGCCGACGTTGCGGCGCTTGAATTCCGCCAGTCTCGCCTCGGCCGCCGACAGGCGCTTCTCGTAGTCGGCAATCTGTCCGGCGAGGAATTCCTGTGCCTGACTGCTGCCGCTGCGATTACCCGCCTGGGTATCCTTGACGAACACGTCGAGGAGCGAGCTGACGATTGCGACGCTGCGCACCGCGCTGCGATCGCGATAGGTGATGACATAGACGACACTGCTCTTGCCGTCGCCACCATCCTCGGCGCGGCGCCCTTCGGCCGTGACTACAACTTTTTTCTGAAGTTCGCGGACCACGTCATCGACGTTGCGCCCACCGCTCACCAGGCCGTTCTTGTTGGCCACCGCGGCGAGCTTTGGGTATGACAGCAGCGCCTCACGCACCAGCGAGACTTCGGAGTCGACCTGCTCATCAACAGCAATACCCTTGAGCACCGGCTGCAGCGCCGTACGGATATCGACGAACATGCGTGCGCTCGCCTCGTAGCGGCTCGGCAATGCCAGCAGCACCAGCCACACGGCGATGCTCAGCGCGCCGGCAATCTTGACGATCAGCCAGCGGCGCCGGCGCATGGCACCGATCATGGCCTGAATCTGTTGCGTGGCTTCACTCATGCAGATGGCTCGGCTTCGGCTCAGAAGCGTGACTGCGGTACGATAAGTACATCGCCCGGCTTCAGGTCGATGTTGTACTTCATGGCGCCCCGGTTCATCAGGTCGCCTAAGCGCACGGGCAAGTCCTGCTCACCGACACCGACCTTGCGAACCACCTTGGCGCGATTCGGTGCTGCAAAATCGGTGAGCCCCCCCGAGGCGAGCACTACATCCATTACCTTCAGACCTTCGCGATAGGGCAAGGCCTGTGGATTCTTCACCTGCCCCACGACCGTGACCTTGCTGTAGGAGCTGACCGCCTGGCTGACGATAATGTTCACCTGTGGCGTGCGCACGAACTCGGACAGCACTTTTTCCATCTCGCGGGCGAGCTGCGAAGGGGTCTTGCCGATGGCGACCACGTCTTCGGCGAGTGGCGTGGAAATCTTGCCGTCGGGGCGTACCGGCACAGTGACGGACAGGTCCGGGTTGCGCCACACGAATACCTGGATGGTGTCGCCGGGGCCGATGATGTAATTGTCCGCCACCGGCGGAGCGGGCGACTGTGGGGCGACGGAGGGCGCAGCCACCGGCGCGTCGGCGCCCACTGCCGGCCGCGCCGGCCCGATCCACACCATGGCGGCCAAGGCCGCGAGGGCCGGCAATCCGCGCGCGACCCGCCCTGAGTTGCTGAACATGTTTACCGCTCCTGCGAAGAGCGCCAATATATCCTATAGACCCGGTAGCAGTACAACGCGCAAGTACCAGATTTATATTGGAATCTCAGCCAGATAGCCACGTGGGCAGGCAGTGAAACCGGTCACACTTTGGTCGCCACAGCGCATCGATTCAAGCTTGCGCGCGCACGGCAACACGGGTTTCACCGAACAACCGGGCCGCCACTCCCAGGTGTTCGCAGACCAGAACGGTCAGCAGGCTTGCCAGCGCCGTCAACGGCACGATCAGGAAATAGGCCGGAAAGCCACTGGCACCGGCCAGCCGATGAATCAGCGAGGTCACCAGGTGCATGATGATTGGCAGGTGCAGCAGGTAGATGCCCATGGTTCGGCGCCCCATGGCCGCCAGCCAGGCAGGCATCCCGGCGAGCATGGCGAATACCAGGAACAGGGCCGCGCTATAGCCGAACTCGGACGCCGCGCGCCCCCAGCCAGCCTCAATCCGGGTCGCGGCAATGCTCACGAGCAGCAGCGCGACGGCCAACGCCAGCCGCTGCGGGAATTCATGCCAGCGAGCGCGCCACATCGCCATGCCGGCCACGAAGAACGCGCTGCCGCCCAACGCGAGCAGCAGGGGATCCATCACGCTGCGCGGATTGGCGGCCAGCGCCCAGGGCTCAACGGCCATTCGAAACAGCAATGCTAGTGCTATGGCCATCAGCGCCAGCGCACTGGCACCGCAACGCTGCAGCAACGCGTGGCAGGCAATCGCCACTACGCGTACCGCGAACAGCGAAACCAGGAAATACATCTGCGCCGATGTCTCTGAATACCAAAGCGCCGAAACGGCACCAGTGAACGACCAGTGTCCTTCAGGCATTGAAGCGGGCGGCAACATGCCCAGGCGAGCGCCGTACATGCGTAGCAGCAGGTAAATGGCGCTAAACAGCAGCCACGGCAGCAGCAGGCGCGTGGTGCTGGCTTGCAAGCGCGATAGCGCTGCTGGCTGCACGGGCTTTTCCAGCGAACGCGCCAACAGGAAACCATCGACGAGAAAGAAGCATTTCACGGTCGCGGTAGAGACCACGAACATCGTTACATCGAGTTGCCAGCCACTCGGCAGTTGCGCGTAGCTGCCAGCGTGAATGCCCACGACGAACACAATCAGCAGCCCGCGCAGGGCATCGAGAAACGGCAGATCAGGAAGTCGTGTCGCGGCTGCCAGGTTGCCGCTCACCGCGCACCCTTGCCCATGACGATCACTTCCAGCGTTTGCAGCAGGATCAGCACGTCGAACAACAGGTTGTGGTTCTTGACGTAGAACAGGTCGTACTGCAGCTTCTCGGTGGCATCCTGCACCGATGATCCGTAGGGATAGCAAAGCTGCGCCCAGCCGGTGATGCCTGGTTTTACCGAGTGGCGCTCGTCGTAGTACGGAATCTGCTCGGTCAGCTCACGTACGAACTCCGGCCGCTCCGGGCGCGGTCCGACGAAACTCATGTCGCCCTTGAAAACGTTGAGGATCTGCGGCAGCTCGTCGATGCGCAGCTTGCGGATCAGCCCGCCGACGCGCGTGATGCGATTGTCATCGGCCTGCGCCCAGCGCGCCTTGCCGTCGCTCTCGGCATCGATGCGCATACTGCGAAATTTGAGCACATTGAAGAGTTGCCCGTTGATGCCGACGCGCGCCTGCGAATAGAACACCGGCGCTCGCAGCCCCTCCTCCAGTTTGATGGCCATGGCGGTCAGCAGCATCACGGGTGTGGACACTGCCAGAACCACGGTACTGGCCAGCAGATCGAAAATGCGCTCGGAGAACTGGCGGGTACGGTCACGACGGAATCCGTCGGAGAATATGATCCAGCTCGGGTTGAGCACTTCGAGATAGACCTTGCCGGCCTCGCGCTCCAGGAAGCTGACCAGCTCGCTGATTTCGACGCCGTCCAGTCGGCAGTTCAGCAGCTCCTTGAGCGGAAAATTGCGGCGTCGGTCGTCCATCGCCACGACAATTTCATCGACCTCGTTTTCTTTGACGTATTCGCGCAGCGAATCGCCGGTAGCGACGATCTTGTTGGGAGGCACCTGCAGGTCTTCGCCCTCGACGCGCACATAGCCGACCAGTTTGAAACCGCGCCGGTCGGCGCGCCGGCGCAACTCGGTGATGCGATGCGCATTGCGGCCGGCGCCGAAGGCCAGCACCCGGCGCTTGAATTTTTCCTCATCGACGATGCTGCGGCGGATCAGCCACACCAGCAGTAGTGCGAACCAGGCCAGCAGCATGGCGATCAGCAACGTGCGAGGCGACCAGCTCTCCAACGGCAGCAATATCAGCAGACCACCTGCCACGATGCCACCGAGGATCACGCTAAAAGTCAGTCGTACCACGATGCCCGCCGTGCGCTCGCGCAGGCGCCGGCTGAACAGGCCCATGCCGATCATGCTCAGCAGCACACAGACGCAGAACAGCACCGCAGATGCCGGACTGTAGATTCTACCTGCCGGCACGCCGGCCACACGCTGCGCCAGGACTCCCGCCAGCACCAGCGCCGCTGCCTCGCCCAGCCATAGCATGACCAGCGGGAGCTGCCAGTAGCGTCGGAAAAGCTTGAAATGCATTGCGGAAGTGTACCCAGTGATGCGCTTACATAATCAGACTAGCATCACGGGAAGCAAGATTGGCGTCCCCAGGGGGATTCGAACCCCCGTTACCGCCGTGAAAGGGCGATGTCCTAGGCCTCTAGACGATGGGGACGCAGGTCACATTAAATAGGGACTTGAAAATATGCGGGACTTGAAAAATTGGTGGAGCCAGGCGGGATCGAACCGCCGACCTCTTGCATGCCATGCAAGCGCTCTCCCAGCTGAGCTATGGCCCCGTGCCAAGGGGCCGGAACGGTAAGCAAACGCTGCTCCGGTGTCAACATAAACGGGCCTGGAGGCCGGCCGGCGGGTCAGGGTTGCCAGTGGAGCTGGTAGGCCCGGACTACCCCCTGAGAATCGTATGCGCGACGCATGTCACAGTAACCGGGCTGGTGCCTGACGCGCGATTCGACCAGGGTCTGCTGACCGGCCCCGATCTCGAAGCACAGCCAGCCTCCCGGCGCTAGCCAGGGTGGTGCCTCCTTCAGGAGCCGCAGCACGATAGACAGGCCGAAGGGGCCCCCATCAAAGGCTGCGACCGGCTCCGCGGCACCGACCTCGGCGGGCATATGCGCGGCGTGCCGGCTCGAGAGGTAGGGAGGATTGCAGCTAATGAGGTCGAACCGAATTCCCGCACCCAGGGGCGCCAACGCGCCGAAAAGATCGCCCTGCAGCAGGCGAATGCGCTCGCCGAAGCGATGGTGCCGGACATTGCGGGCTGCAATATCCAACGCGGCCTGCTCGAGGTCGGTCGCCACCACCTCTGCCTCCGGCACGTGATGCGCCAGTATCACGGCAAGATTGCCGCAGCCCGTGCACAGATCCAGCAGGCGTGGCCGTTGCGAACTGGGTCCTACTTCAGACAAAGCCGACAGCACGGCGCCACCCAGCAGCTCGGTCTCACGCCGTGGAATCAGCGCCCCGGGCGCCGCGATGAATTCGAGCCCCATGAATTCCTGCAAGCCGACCAGGTAGGCGAGCGGCTCGCCGGACAGCCGACGCCCTATGAGTGCCTGCAGCTTCACGGCCTGATCCACATCGAGGGATGGGAGCGGCGGCCGCGCCCGACTGACCGGGTGAGGGTCGTCCGCTGCCGCGAACCATAGCGCGCACAGCGTTGCCTGCAGGGTCTCGTCGGGCTTATCGGGCGCCGGGACGAAACCACTGCGCAACAGCGCGGCGGCCTCATCGAAAGTGATCCCCGCTGTCACGGCGGCGGCGGCGGCGACTCAAGCCTCTGCAACTGGGTCACCGCCTCGACCAGCAGCGCGCCGCTATGCAGGTACGCCGTAGTGGCTCGCTTGGAAACAATATCCTGATAGACGCGCGTTGCCGCCGACTCACTCAACGACACTGCATTGGCGAACTCGGCCACTGGCACCTGGTGGTTGTGACACCAGAGCGCGATATCCATCTTGTCGTAGGGCAGGCCGAAATAGAACTCGTCCTGGCCCTGCGCGAGCGAATAGGTATCGGTCGTGGGCTTGGCGTTGCACACTTCGGCGGGCAGATCGAAGTGCCTCGCGAGCTGGTAGACCTGGGTCTTGTACAGGTGCGCGATCGGCTTGAGGTCGGCGAGTCCGTCGCCACCTTTGACGAAAAAACCCTGGTCGAATTCGAGGCGGTTTGGGGTGCCAATGACCGCGTAGCCCAGGCGGTCGGCATGAAAATACTCGATCGCCTTGCGCATCCGTTGCTTGTAGTTGGTGGCCGCCACGATCTGCAGATACTGTCTGGCGGGCAGCCGCTTCTCCTGCAGCTCGCCAGCGGGTGACTGTACCACCAGCTTGAAATACGACAATCCGGAACTGGCCGCAGCGGCAATGACGATCTTGCTTTTCCAACCCGCGCTGTACGCGGGCACGACCCCGCGGATCGCCTCGTCACGCCAGCGATAGCAACCCAGCCCTTCGAGGGCTTCGGCGATGCTTTCAGTCTGATGCGTAATGCCGAGCTGATCGGCCACCATGGCACCGAGGCTACCGCTGCTGGAAGAGGACTCCCGGTCGGGCAAAAGCAGGCCCTGCACGCGCTCGCGACCGAAGGCCTGAACCGCCAGCGCCGCGCATACCGAGCTGTCGACTCCGCCCGACATGGCGATGATCACTCCGCGCCGGCGCAGCGTGGTGCCAACGGCCTGCAGCATCCAGCCGGCGATGCGGCGCACTTCTGCAGCGCAATCGAGACGCAGCGCGTCGGCCGGGTAGTGACTGACCATGGACTTCAGCCGGCCCGCTTGCGATTGACGTAGGCCTCGATGTTGTTCAGCGAATCGAGGTTCTCGGGGATCATCTCTTCATCCTGGATCTGCAGCTTGAAGGTTTCCTCGAGGAAGCTCACCAGCTCGATGAAGCCCGTGGAATCGAGGATGCGGTGTTCGAGCAGCGAATCGCCGTCGGCCAGCTTGTCCAGGTCAGTGATGATGAAGTTGCTGGCTATGAAGCCGCGCACGTGCTGCTTGATGTCGCTCATGTCAGAAAATACTCTTGTTGGAATGGGCACTCAAAAACCTTACTTCAAGCCTGTCTTGCGGATCTTGCCGGTGTCGGTCTTGGGCAGCTCGGACACGATCGCCACTTCCTTGGGCATCATGTAGTCCTCGAGGTGCTGCCGGCAATGCAACAGCACCTGCTTCCCGGCCAGCGTGACTCCGGGGCGCGCCACCACGAACACCTTGATCGCCTGCCCCCAGACTTCATCGTCGATGCCGATGGCAGCGGCTTCCTGCACGCCATCGAGCCGGTACAGCACGTCCTCGATTTCGCGCGGGCTCACCTTCTGCCCGCGGCTCTTGATGATATCGTCGCGTCGCCCGACGAAGTAAAGGTAACCCTCGGCATCGGTACGGAAGATATCGCCCGAATAGAGCACTGTTTCACCCTGCAGGGGCCCTGGCCGCAGCCGCTGCGCCGTCGCGGCCGGATCGCGCCAGTAGCCGCGCATCACATGACTGCCTCGGACCACGAGTTCCCCGGTCGAGCCGTTGGGCAGGCGTTGACCGTTCTCGTCCACCAGCCATAACTCCTCATTGGGCATGCCGCGGCCGACACTGTCGGGGCGGATGTCCAGCTGATCAGGCGGCAGGTAGGTGACGCGCTTGCATTCGGTGAGGCCATACATCGAAAAAATGTGCGCCTGCGGAAATGCGGCCCTGAGGTCGGTAATCTGCCGCAGCGGCAGCGCCGCGGCCGTGTTGGTCAGTGTGCGTAGTGCACTGAGATCGTATTTTGCCAGCGCACTGAATCCCAGCAGCATCGAAAAGATGGTGGGAATGCCGGGCAGCACCGTCACGCGCTCCTGCACCATCAGTTCCAGCACCTTGGCGGGGAACACGAAGGATTTCTCCAGTATCAGCGTGGCGCCAACGTGCACACTGAGCAGCAGCTGGTAGAGGCCATAGTCGAATGCCATCGGCAGCGCGCACAGGATGCGATCGTCGTTGCGCAGCTCGAGGTAGGTGGCAATCGCATCCGCCGCTGCGCACATGTTGACGTGCGAGAGCATCACGCCCTTGGGTTTACCAGTCGAGCCGGAGGTGTACACGAGACTCGCGAGGTCATAGTCGATGAGCCCGCTGGGCGCGATGTCTGCGGCGCTGCTGCCCAGCGCAGCCTCCATGGACAGCAGGTGGCAAAGTCCGAGCTGCGTATCCGCGGCGAGACCTGCGACGATGAGTGTGTGGCATTCCGGCGCGACCGCGATCGCGCTGGTGTATGTCGCCTCGAACCCGTGCCCGCTAATCAGCGCCATAGCACCGGAGTCCTGCAACAGGTACGCCAGCTTGTCGGCCTTGGTCTGCGGGTTGATGACCATAAACACGCCACCGATGCGCAGAATGCCGTAGAGCGCGGCCGCTACCTCGATGCTGTTCTCCAGCAGGATGGCGACCCGATCGCCCTTGCGCACACCGCGGCGCTGCAAGGCCGCACCGAGCAGATCCGCGGCGCGCGACAGCTGCGCATAGCTGCAGCGCCGCTCGCGCGTGACGATGACCTCCTTGTCGGGATGGCGACGGACGCACTCGTCCAGAGATGTATGCAGAAAGCCCATGATCCCCAATCTTCCCATGCCCGGCCAGCCGGGGGTTTCGCACAAAGTCACAGTTTAGGTGGAGCGCGCCAATCCTCAGGCCGCGAGCGCGCCGGGGCTTTCCCCGTTGACGAACAGCTCGTGCGTCAGCATGGTCGACAGTATGCCGACCAGCGCCATATTGTCCGCGAATCCGACCACTTTGCCGGCGCGGCATTTCTTCACCAGCAATCCGACCGCGGCGGCATCAAAATAGCCGGCGTGGCGAATGGCCTCCGGGCTCAGTAGTTGCGCCACGTAGGCCAGTGGCTCACCGTCACGGAAGAAGCTCGCGCTGTCGGGACTACGGTAGGGCTGCTTCACGCGCTGCGCGATCGAAGGCGGCAAGTACTCGGCGAAGGCGCTGCGCAGTATGCGTTTCTCGTGCAAGCCGCCCAGCTTGTAACGTGGCGGCAGGCGACCGGCGAACTCGATCACCCGATGATCCAGATAGGGATAGCGGCCCTCGACCGAGTGCGCCATGGCGACGCGATCACCCTGCGAGGCCAGCAGATACCCGCTCATCAGCAGCTGCGCCTCGACGTACTGATCGCGCCCCAGGTCACTCCAGTGGGCGCTCGAGGGCGGCACCCACTCCGCGATGGCCTGCTCAGGATTCCAGGCGCCGATGGCCGCGCGCGTATCGGCAGAAAGGAAGCGCCAGATGCGCCGGGTAATGTCCAGGCGCGTGAAATGCGCATAGGCCGGATGCGTCACCGGCAGCGTACCCTGCATGAAGAAACTCTGCGTCATCGCCTTGCCGGCGGCGGGCGAATGCTTCAGATAGGGGTAGAGTTTCTCCACCAGGCGCCGGCGCGCAGCGGAACCCGGGTGCGCGGCGATGTAGCGCCGCACCTTGGCTTCCTTGTACAGGTCGTACCCCGCGAACACTTCGTCCGCGCCCTCACCCGTCAACACCACCTTGCGGCCCTGCTGATGCACACGTTCGGCCAGCAGCATCAGTGGCGTGGGCGCGGTACGCACCAACGGTGTCTCGGTATGCCAGATCGCCAGTGGAAAGCTGCGGCCGATGTCGGCCTGGGTGCACAGCCGCTCGATATGTTCAGTGTCGAGGTGCGCGACCATGACCTGCTGGAATTCACGCTCATCGAACTCGGCATCCTCGAAGGCCAGCGAGTAGGAAGTCATGCGGGTCATGCTGATGCGCTTGATGATGGCGGTGATGATCGATGAATCGAGCCCACCACTCAGATAGGCACCGACAGGCACATCGGCACGCAGCTGCAGGCGCACGGCGTCGGTAAGCAGATCCTGCAGCTGCGCG
Source organism: Gammaproteobacteria bacterium (assembly GCA_043752035.1). GTDB lineage: Bacteria > Pseudomonadota > Gammaproteobacteria > Steroidobacterales > Steroidobacteraceae > FEN-1191. Next base: position 7,826 of record JAYUZE010000059.1, on the reverse strand, counting down.
GCGGCGTCATCGAAGCTGGCGCGCTCATCGATGCAGGCGGGATCGAAATCCCAGTCCCAGTATTTCTCAAGCTTCAGCGCGCCATCCTGCAGCGTCAGCAGGTGGCCGGGCGGGAGCGATTGCACGCCGTTGAATACGCTGCGACCCGGAAAGGCACTCCACAGCGAAAACACTTCGGCGAGACCTGAAGGGCGCAGGCCCGAACGGGCGAATCCCGCCGCCTGCAGTGCCTTTATTTCGGAGGCGAAGGCCAGCGTGCGTTCATCGGCGCTGTAGAACAGCGGTCGTATACCCACCCGATCGCGGCACAGCACCAGCCGGCGCAGTTTTTGATCCCACAGGGCAATGGCGAATTGCCCATTGAGATGTTCGACAAAGCGCAAGCCATGCTGCTCATACAGGTGCACGATTACTTCGGTGTCGGACTGGGTGACAAATACATGGCCTTGCGTGACGAGTTCGGCACGCAGCTCCACGTAGTTGAAAATCTCACCGTTGAAGACCACCCACACGCTGCGGTCTTCGTTGTGAATCGGTTGCTCGCCGGTGGCCAGATCGATGATGCTGAGGCGCGCATGCGCCAGACCGACCGGCGGCGCCAGATGGAAGCCGTAGCCATCGGGCCCGCGGTGGTGCAAGGCGCGGATCATGCGCTCGAGCTGCACCCGTGTAGGCGCGCTGTCGCCCGAGCGATCGAAGTATCCGGCTATGCCACACATGGGGCGCTACTCTGCCCTATTCCCGCCGTTGCGCGGGCTGGCCAGCGCACCTGCGGATGTGACCCAATTGGCAGTATTGCCTAGTGGGAACGCCGGGGTGCCAGCCAGTAGTGGCCCACCCTCACCCGGCGCAGGAACAGGAACACGCGCCAGTACCAGCGCAGCGGCCAGATCCATTGATCAGGCTCGCCGTAGTCGACGATATTGAAGCCGGTCGCCGCGATCATCGCGCGCCACTGGCGTTCGGAGCGGAAGCAGACGCCCACCCCCGCGGTATTGGCGCCCAGCCGCCGGGTAAGCGTGGCAAGCGATCGCAGCAAAGTTGCTTGATAGATCAACCAGCCGGGCAGCGCGCCAATCAACAGCCCCTGGTAGTTATTCTCGTACACACTGACGCGCCCGCGCTCGCTCAACAATGCGGCGAGCCCGCGCAGCACACCGTGCTGATTGGCCGTGGTCTGCGCATACGAATCGCTCACCAGGTGATGCAGCAGCCAGTGCACGGAAACCAGGTCAAAGCGGCCCTCGAGCTGCCCGAGATGCTCGGCGGAATCGCAAATCAGCTGTTTGCGCACGTCAGGTTTGTTCTTCGCCAACAGCAATTCGGAATTGTCGAAGACACAGCCTTCTGCCAAGGGATAGTTGGCCAGCAGCAGATCGGCAAACCGGCCCGTGCCACCGCCCAGATCGAGAAATCGGAACCTGCCGTCGGGGAAGTCACGGTCTATGTTGGCTTTCACCAGACGCCAGCGATCGGCATCAACATATTCGGTGTCGAAGCTCGCCAATTGCGAATCGCTCAGTTGGCGCATGGTCAGCCAACCACAGCTTTGATCTTCGCAGCGACTGTATCCCAGGTATAGCGCTGCAGCAAGCGTCGGCGGCCGGCAGCGCCAAAGCTCAGCGCCCGCGCCGGATCGCGCGCCAGCTCGAGCATGGCCGCCGCCAGGGAATCCGCATCGCCCGGTTTCACCACCAGGCCGGACTCGTTGTGCCCGACGATTTCCGGCATCGCGCAGTGATTGGCCACTACGCAGGGCAGCGAATAGGACATCGCCTCCAGCAGCGAAATGCCGAAGGGCTCATAGAGTGAAGGCAGCACGTAGATGCCGGCCTGCTGATAGGCGTTCTCAATTGCCAGCACATCCTGCGGGTTTTTCTTCGACAGAAAGCCCAGACAACGAACGCCGGGTGGCGGATTGCTGATGTTCGGACCGATCAGCACCAGTTCGGCCCCGGGCACGGCGCTGCGCACAGCGGCAAACGCCGTGAGTAGTATCTCGCCGCCCTTGCGTACGAAATCCTTGCCGACCATCAGGAAGCGCGGCGCCGACTCGGTGCGGCGCCGCTCCGCGGGCAGGCGCTCGAAATTGGTGCCGGCGCCAACTACATGCACCTTGCTGGCCGGCACGCCAAAATCCTTGATAAAGGAATCGCCGAGCCAGGCGCTCATCACGAAGACACCACGCAGTTTGGCGTAGGTTTCACGCTCCCAGCGCAACGTAGCCTGCACACGGGCGTCCTGCGCATCGAGCGCCACCCGACCGGAACGCAAACGCAGCGCGAAGTTGCCATCGTGATACGAATAGCACGGGAGCGTGGTGACATCGGGCATGCAATACCATGCGCCGATCTGCAGTACGCCTTCCGCATTCAGCCTGCTATCGAGGAATTTGCGTCCCGCCACGCGGGTTTGGGCACGGAAGCGGCGCGGGTCGAGGTGGTAACGCTCGCGCCAGCGGGCTACTGGCAGTGAAAAATTCACCGCCCGATACAGTTTGTCGGTGAGGCCGCTGACGCGTGCATCGATGGCACCGGCAAGAATGCCGGCCCGGTCGAGCGCGCCAAAGAAGTGCACGGCCGTACCCGACCAGCTGGCCGGATCCAGGGGCGGCTCACTGAGTACGCCTGCCAGTCTCATGGTTTCTCGATGATGGCCGCCAACCGCGCTCGCGCAGCCTCCCAGGCTGCAGGGTCGACGGGCCAGGAGATGTCCGTCAGCACGTAGCTCGGGTCGCGCAAGGTTTCGACCCCAGTGTCGCCCAGTACCTTGGGCACCATGGATTGCACAATCTGGCGCGTCGTCGCCGGGTCTTTCTTCGCGGCCAGGGCGATGTAGTCGACATCCTGCACGCCACGGCGCCAGTTCTTCAGACGCACCGAGGCGAAGGGCCCATCGACGCCGTAGGAGCTTGCGGGAAAATGCGCATCGCGACCCGGGTAAACCAACACGCCCTCACCATTGCTGCGATTGTAGCCGGTGCGCCCGAAGATGGCATCGCTGGCGGTGTCCTGGCCGAAAGTCACGGCGTTGTTGAAGACGTCGGTGTGATTGCCGTGGTTGGCCTGAAAATCACTGTAGTACGTGGTCGCCCAGTAGAACCAGCGGCTGATACCCATCTTGTAAGCCGCCCAGGGCATCATGCGCGTGGCGACACCGTCATCTTCGGTGACAAAGGAACCCGAGGCTGGCCGCTTGCCATTGTAATGCCAGAGTGCCTTGTGGCTTTCGGTAATCATCTTGCGATAGGCATTGGCGTAGCCGATGGGTTCCGAGCAGGCATAGTTCGAGGCCACGATGTCGACCCGCGGCGTTTTGTTGACCGCCACCTCCAGGGGAATGGTCAGCAATCCGCGCAGCGAGCGGCCCACGGTGTTGTTGCCTTCCTTCATCCAGTCGAGCCACTGATTGAGCTGCTTGTAGTCGTTGGATTCATCCGCAACGTAGATGAAGCGCTCGACGGCCGGCGCGTTCTTCTGGAACCAGGATTCCCAGGCGTCCATGTATTGCTGCATCTTGGCGCGACTGTCGATGCCGTCACGACTCCAGCTGCCGTAGGCGCCGATCACGAAGACGTTGTCGGGAGTGTCGCGCCCCGGGCCATCGTAACCGTTGGCGGCACTGTAAAACTCGCCACTCAACTTCTTGCGCATGTAGGCTGCGGGTGCGAATTTCGGGCAGATATCAATCGTGTCGCAGTTTTCGGCAGTCAGCGAGATTTTGTGACGCTTGAACAGGCGAAAATGGTTCTCGAGCGCCTTGGTGGCAAGGGCCGTACGCGGGTCGCCATTGCCCGAATAGGGGACACCCGTATAGCGATTCAGTATTTCCGTGAGCCCGGCGAACGCCATGGTCTTGGCCGCGGGCTGATCGGGCAATGCGAACGAATACACATGCAAAATGACCGGCAGGCTACGGGTCGCCACGCCGTCCTCAAATACGCTGACTGTCCCGGTGTAGTCACCGGGCGTTGCATCGCGCGGAATGTATACGTCGTACCAGATGCCCTGGGTGCGATTCGCTGCCACATCGAAGCGGCTGACCAGCTCGATCGGCACCGCGATGTCGGGCACGGACTTGTCCGCCATCGGCCGGTCCTTCCAGCCGCCATTGGCATAGCGCGAGCCCGGTGACTGCAACGGGCGCCGCATGGGCGAGGGCACGTGGCGTTCATCGTAATAGGCGTCGTAACCGAAATTAGTGCGGTTGATGCCGGTGATCTTCAGATAGCGCAGGTAGAAGCCCTCGATATTCCGGCCGACATAGCGCCACAGCTGATCGCCCGTGGCCGTCACGCTGCTGGCGATGCGCGCCTTGCCCGGCCCGCGCAGCTCGGCAAACTTCATGCTCACATGCTGAGCGCCCTGCTTGGACTCGAGCTGCACGACGAAGGACACTACCTCGTTGCGGGCGCCGACGATATGAATCTTCGCCCCATCCCACACCGAATTCGCGACACGCTGGCCGGTCGTGGCACGCATTTCCTCCTGCCAGACCTTGTCGCCGCCTTCGTTTGCCCAAACCGCACTCAAGCGCGTGGCGGCGGCAGTGGTTGCGGCAGGAGCGGCGGCAGTGCTGGCGGCCGCAGCGCGTGGCTGCGATGGCGCGCTCACGCCCCCCATTGCGGTAGCGCCGACCAGCGCCAGCAGCGCGGCAACCAAGCGCAGCGCCCTCACGTGGCACCGCCGCTGGGAATTGCCAGCGACGACAATGCGGACCGGTTCGCGGCCAGCGCCGTAGCTATGATTTCTGCCATACGCGCTGCACCTGCATCACTGAAGTGAACGAAATCTGCGAAATAGCGCGGGCCCCGCGGCATCTGCAGTGCCACATCTATAAGCTGCGCTGCGCTGGCCGCAGCTACTTGACGCACAGCCACGTTGGCGCGCTCTTCAAGATCGAGAAAACCCGATTCCGCCAACTGCGGATAGAAGCGCCGCCAGGCGGTCAGCAGGGCCACGTCTTCTGGTCCTGTGGTACCGTGGAAATACGTGGCATGCGTGAGCAGTATCGGCTCAGCCCCGTGTTGTCGCACGTGCTCCACTACACACTCCAGATCACGCCGGTAGGCATCGACCGTGGCATCCGGCACCCGCTCAATCACGCTCAAATGACGGGTGTCGAGCCAGATGCTGAATTTCCGCACTGCCGTCATGATCGTGGTGGGGATCTGCGCCTTGATCAGCTGCGTGAGCTTGCCCGCCAGCCGGACACGGTCACTCAAGCCCAGCTCCGTCGGGACCGGCGTCGCACGTTGCCCGCAGTAGGCCTCCTCGCGACCAATGTAATTGGCTGGTGCCGGATACACGAGTACGTATCTTGCCGCACTGACTTCCAGGGCATGGTCGAGGTAGTCCACGCGGCCGATACTTATGCCCGGCACCGCGATATTGATCACGTTGTAGCGCGCGCCGCCGGGGGCATTGAGGCGCTGCTCCAGCAGGCGCGGATACTCGCCATCTGGCTGCTCGTACAAGCCAAAGGTCTCCGAGGCGCCAAATGCCAGCATACTGGTGCTACCCGGCACGGGCTCGGGTCCGCGATAGCCCAGCGAGTTGATCGACCACTTGGCATAGCGGGCGCCGGGCCGGCCGGAGCGGCCATAAGGGCTCGGTTCAAAAATCGTGTTGATCGAATAAGCGCTCAGCAGCGGCGCCCGGAACCGCAAGCGGTCTTCGATGCGTGCGGCCACCTCCAGCGTCAGCAAGCCCAGCAGCACATACGCTACAACTACAACCAGGGATTGCATTCGCTGGGTTGTCATGGCTCAGAACTGAAAATAAACGAAGGACTGCGGAGCACCGCCGAGGAACAGTATCGCGTATACCATCAGGGCATAGGCGATGACCTTCAGCGGCGCCGGGATCCAGGCGATGCGTCCAAACTGGAGTTCGCCACTACGCCACTGCAACAGCTGTATAGCGAGCAGTGGCGCAACGACGAGCCCTACCCGGCCAAGGCGACCCCATTCCAGACCCTGCATCGGATGTGCCAGCGAGCGGCTCATGGCGAAGACCTGGTGGAGCGAGCTCGCGCGGAACAGCAACCAGCCGTAGCAGGTGAGTGCAAACATGCAGCCTATCCTGAGTGCGCTCCAGGCTGCAGGCCAGGCTGAGAATACGGCGCCCAGCGCAGCCAGCCAGCGCTGCGTCGCCCGATGTATCACCAGTATCGCGCCGTGGAAGAAACCCCAGAGCACGAAATTCCAGGCCGCGCCGTGCCACAGCCCGCCCAGCAACATGGTGATCATCAGGTTGCGGTAGGTGCGCCGCGCACCATCGCGATTGCCGCCCAGCGACTTGTAAAGGTAGTCGCGCAGCCAGCTCGACAAGCTGATATGCCAGCGCTTCCAGAAATCGGCGGGATTGGTTGCGAAATATGGCAGATTGAAATTGAGGACGAAGTCGAAGCCCATGACCTTGGCTATGCCGCGGGCGATATCCGTATAGCCGGAAAAATCGCCGTAAATCTGGAACGCGAACGCCAGCACCCCGAGCACGGTCGCGCCGCCACTGATCGCGGGCTGCGCGAACACATGATTGACGATAGGCGAGAGATTGTCGGCAATGAATACCTTCTTGAAATACCCCCACAGCATCAAGTGCAGACCGTCTACGAAGCGGTTGCGCTCGAACCGGCGTGGATTGCACACCTGTGGCAGCAGCGTGGCCGCGCGCTGAATCGGCCCCGCGACCAGGTGCGGGAAGTACAGCACGCCCAGGAAAAAATCCCAGAACGAGCGCGTAGCGTGCAGCTCGCCACGATACACATCGATCGTGTAAGACATCGCCTGGAAGGTGTAGAAGGAAATCGCCACCGGCAGGATGATGTTGAGCGCCGGCAGCGGCACATCGATCCCCAGGGCCTGCAGCAGCTGGCCAGCGGATGCGATGAAGAAGTTGCAGTACTTGAAGAAGCCAAGCAGACCGAGATTCGCGACCAGGCTGATGATCAGGTAACGCCGCCGCCGCTCGCGTGGCGCGTGGGTTGCGCTCAGGTGCTCGAGCCGGCGCGAGACCCAGTAATCGAGCGTGGTCGTGCAGATCAGCGGCAGCAGGAAGCGCCAGTCCCAGCTTGCATAGAACACGCAGCTGGCGATCACCAGCCAGGCATTCTGGCCCCGGTGCGGCAACAGGAAATATACCAGCAGTACCAGCGGCAGGAAGACCAGCAGGAACGCAAACGAATTGAAGAGCATTCGGCCTCGCCGCTGCTAGGCGCCGCGACTGTGCGCCAGCGCCCGATCCACGCGCCGCAGCACTTCGGCCGGATCCATCAGCGCCACCGTCACATCGATTGGCGGCGATACCGTGGTGCCGGTCAACGCCACGCGCAGCGGCTGCGCCACCTTGCCCAGACCCACGCCATAGCGATTGGCTACTTTCGCGATCAGGTCGTGGATGGCGCCAGCATTCCATTCCGCGGGCGGCAGTTCAGCGAGCGCAGCGCGCAGCGTCTCCAGCAGCGGCACCGCTTCGGCGCCCAGGTGCTTCTTCGCGGCCGCCGGATCGATCGCCTCCACGGCAAGGAAAAAGAACGCGCTGAGCGCGGCCATGTCCTTGAAGGTCTTGGAGCGTTCGCGCTGGGCATTGGCCACGCCCTCGAGCAGCGACTGGTCGTCGCTGACGATGCCGAGCAGCGCGAGCTGCGCACGCAGGCCCGCGGCCAGCACTGCCACCGGCGCCTTCATCATGTGCTGCTGGTTCAACCACAGCAGTTTCTCGGCATTGAAGGCCGAGGCGGCGCGGCCGACCTGCGCGATGTCGAAAGCGGCGATCATCTCTTCACGCGTGAACACTTCCTGGTCGCCGTGCGCCCAGCCGAGG
>JAYUZE010000058.1:0-19982 GCA_043752035.1 Gammaproteobacteria bacterium | reverse complement strand
TCCTCTGCGCGGACGAGACCACGATGCGGGTGCTGGCAATCGCACCATCAGCCTGGACGCACACCTGCACCACGGCGTACTGGCCGAGCGCGTAGTGATGCCCATAGGTTGCAATGTAGGTCGTGGTTACATCGATCGGTGTGATCGCGATTGGCGCACTGACCGCCCGCGGTGCCGGCCGGAATGGACTCGCGCAGGCTATGAGCAACAGACCCGCGCTACCCGCAAGCAGCGCCCTGATTCGCACCATGCCGGTAACCGCCACCAGTGCCATCTGCACAGGAGAATACTCGCACGCGCAGAAGTCAACCGGAACCGGATCGGTCCGGCTGACTTACTTCGGTGGCGACGCCAGGTCACGGTAGCTGGCCACCAGCGCGACCGGATAGGCCGGGGCCGTAACGAAATTGGCGAGTATCGACACCGCCAGTGCGGCGACGCGCTGCGTACCGGCGTCCAGAGACAGCGCCGCGGCCAGTAAGTGCGCCACGATTCCCGCGAGCAGGCTGACGAGCGCACCGGCACCCAGGCCGCAGAGCAATACGATCGCCACCATGCTGTTGCTGCGCCACCAGCGACCTTGCACCAGTCGCCAGCTGGCCTGCAGACACTGCGAGCCGCCGGCGTCGCCGACCATCAGCGGCACCACCCACAACTGCAATGCGCCAGCGAGAATGATGCCCGGAACCACCAACAGCACCAGGCCCACCGATACCAGCACGACAAACAACAGCGCAATCAGCAGCGCTGCGGGAAAGGCGCGCAACGCTGCCACCAGACCGCCGGCCGCCGGCGGGCCCGAGCCGTCGGCCAGGCGGTATGCACACAGCACCAGCGCACAGCTCGGCCACAACGACAGGAGACACAAGGCCAACAGTGAACGCCACAAGGTCGCCGAGCTCATAAAGGCGAGCAGTTGTTCAAGCGCGTCGGGTGACAAGGCATCGGGCAATTGCAGCATCAGCCGATCGATCAGGAAACTGATCATCAACGCGAGCAGCAGCGCCGCCGGCCAGCCGCGTAGCAGTACAGCGCGATACAGCTTGAATATGGCTGCGCCACTCATGAGCGCACTGAATCGGTGATCGCGGGCTGACTTCCGGCGAGCGCGCTGCGCAGCGCCACCGCGTCGAGCTCGCCCTCCCAGCGCGCAATGACCAGCGTCGCGACCGCGTTGCCGATGAAATTGGTGAGCGCCCGGCATTCGCTCATGAAGCGATCGATGCCGAGGATGAGCGCCATACCAGCCACCGGCACGGACGGCACCACCGCCAGCGTGGCCGCGAGGGTAATGAAGCCCGAGCCACTGACCCCGGCCGCACCTTTGGAACTCACTGCCGCGACCAGCAGCAGCAGGCATTGATCGGCCAGCGTCAGCGGCACATTGGTGGCCTGGGCAATGAACAGCGCCGCCAGCGTCATGTAGATGTTGGTGCCATCGAGATTGAATGAATAGCCGGCGGGAACCACGAGCCCCGCCACCGAGCGCGCGCAGCCGGCACGCTCCAGCTTGTCGATCAGCGGCGGCAGCGCTGCCTCGGACGAGGCCGTGCCCAGCACCAGCAGCAGTTCGGCGCGCAGATAGCGCAGCAGTCGCCACAGCGAGAAGCCGCACCAGCGGGCAATCGCGCCCAGCACGCCCAGCACGAACAGCAAGCTGGTGAGATAGAAGCAGGCCATCAGGCCACCCAGGTGCGCCAGCGTGGCAACACCAAACTGACCGACGGTGTAGGCCATTGCGCCGAACGCACCGATCGGCGCGACACGCATGATCAGACTGACCACGCGGAAGACGACGGCACCGACGGCATCGATGAGTTGCGCGGCCGGCCGCGCACGCTCGCCGGCCAGCATCAGCCCGAGACCGAAGAGCAGCGAGAACAGCAGCACCTGCAGGATCTCGCCACTGGTGAAGGCGCCGACGGCGGTGTCCGGAATGATCTGCAGCAGGAACTCGGTTACCGTGCGCCGGTGCGCCTGGCCCTGATACCCCGCGATCGCGCTGGTATCCAGCACGCTGGGATCGGCATTCAAGCCGCTCCCGGGACGCAGCAAGTTACCGACCAGCAGGCCGATCGCCAGCGCCAGCGTTGAGACTACCAGAAAATACCCGAGCGCCTTGAGCCCCACGCGCCCGAGCTTACGCACACCGCCAATGCCGCCGATGCCGCCGACCACGGAGCAGAAGATCACGGGAGCGATGATCATTTTCACCAGCTTGATGAAGCCATCGCCCAGCGGCTTGAGTGCGACAGCGGCCTTGGGCGCCAGGATGCCGAGCGCAATGCCGGCAATGACGGCGCTCAGTACCTGCACGTACAGCGATGTGTACCAGCGCTCGGTTTCCGACGGTGCACTCATGGCTCCCTCCCTGAGGCACCGAAGTATGCACAAAAGCAGACCGGCAAAGTCGGCTTTGCGCTTCATTGGCGGCCTGAGTCAGAATGAGTGCGGCCGCCGGTTGGGGCGGCCGACCAGCGGGGAGTAGAGCTCATGCGCACAGTCAGGCTTTGCCTTTTCATGTTGACAGGTCTGCTGGGCACGCAGACTGTCGCGTCCGCCGATACCGCGGCGACCGCGCCGGCGTCGGCACCAGCACCAGCACGCTCGATGGCGGAAATCCTGGCCGCCTCGCCTGCCAGCGCCTGGCGGCCACTCAATGACGAGCACACGCTGTACATGGAGATGCCAGGCGGACGCGTAGTGATCGAGCTGCAACCGGCGCTGGCGCCGCGCACCGTGGCAAACATCGAAGCGCTGGCCCGCCTGCACTACTTCGATGGCTTGGCGATCCTGCGGGTACAGGACAACTACGTCGTGCAATGGGGCGATCCGGACGGTGTGCGCAAGGTGCCGGACAACATGCAGAAGCTGGCGCCGGAATTCTCGGTGCCGCTGGGCGCTGCGGCCTTCACACAGCTGCCCGACCGCGATGGCTACGCGCCGCAGGTCGGGTTCGTCGACAGCTTCGCGGCCGCGCGCGATCCGGCCACTGGCACGGCATGGCTGACGCACTGCTACGGCGCCGTCGGGGTCGGGCGCGATAACGATCCTGCCAGCGGCAACGGCGGCGAACTGTATACCGTGATCGGTAACGCCCCGCGCCACCTGGATCGCAATGTCACTATCGTCGGCCAGGTACGCCAGGGCATCGAGCTGCTCTCCAGCCTGCCGCGCGGTACGGCTGAAATGGGTTTCTACGACAAACCGACGCAACGGGTGCCGATCACCAGTGTGCAGCTGGCCAGCGCAGTGCCTGCGCCGCAGCGCACGCGCCTTGAAGTGCTGCGCAGCGACTCAACAACTTTTGCCGCGGTAGTCGCCGCGCGCCGCGATCGCCACGACACCTGGTACCTGCGGCCGGCCGGCTACATCGAATTGTGCAACGTACCCTTGCCGGTGCGAGCGATCGCACCATCCGCCCCCAAAATGTGACGTACTGCCCAGATTGACCGCTGAATGGCCACCGGACTCGGCGGCCACACTCCCAAGTAGCAGGGCACACGTCGATACTTAAGGAGTGAACAACTCGGGTCGCCAATCCCAGGCTGCGGGCTCCACGGCCCGGCGCCAGCAGCGCTGGCTGTCGGTTGTTGCCGTGGGCATGGTGCTGGCTTTGGGCCTGAGCCTGGCGGTCGCTGCGCGGGTGCTGACCCGCAACTTCGAGGACATCGAGACTGCGGCCACCGAGCAGAAGGCGCAGCAGCTCTACCAGGCCTTCAACTCCGACCTGCGCCAGCTCAGCATCAGCACCCGTGACTACACGCAGTGGGACAGCGCTGCCGACTTCGTGACCGGCCGCAACCCGAATTTCCTGGTCGGCAATTTCACACGCGAAACCATGAGCGCCATGCACGTCGATTTGGTATGGATCGTCGATCGCGACGGCAACGACCTCTACTCGAGCTTCCACGACAGGCACGCGGATAAGCTGATTGAACCGGCGCCTGCTGCGCTGCTGGTCGACCTCAGACGGGTGATACGCATCGATGCAGCCCTGGACAAGAGCCAGCCGGTCGAGCGGCTGCTGCGCACGCACTCCGGTCCGGTGGGGTTCTCGGCAATGGAGATCAGCCGTTCGGATCTTTCCGGGCCGACCGGCGCGGTGATACTGTTCGCCCGGTACATCGATGCCGACGATGTCGGACGCATCAGCGCGACCTTGCGAATGACTGTGCACCTCGATGCCCTGGGAACAGCCATCGAGCCGATGTCGCCGAACCTCCCCTCCCCGGTGCGCCAGTGGATCCGCAGACCCCATCCCGCCTCGACCATGGTATGGAATTCCGGGAGCGATCAGACCACCGCCTATGCGATGGCGCACGATATCGACGGCGATCCGCTGGTGCTGTTCAGCAGCAGCGCGCCGCGCAGCATCTACCGGCTGGGACAGCACGCCACCGGCCTGATGGTAGCCAGCATTGCCCTGCTGCTGCTGATCGGCAGCAGCTGCGTATTGTGGCTGGCGCTGCGCCTGCGGCGCAGCTTTGCCGCCACCGATGCGGCCGAGCAGCGATACGCGAGTATTGCCGCGCAGCTGCACGAGGCCATCACGCTGGCCGAGCCGGGCACCGGGCGCATCATCGAAGCCAATGGGGCGGTATTGCGCGCGATGGATTGCACGCTGGAGGCCATTCGTGAGCACACGGTCTTCGATCTGTATCCGGATCTGACCCGCGAGGCGCTCGACAAGGTGGCCACTGACGGCAGCGCGCGCGTGGTGCTCGAATCGCGCATGCGTAACCCCGGCGGCTGCACTACCGACGCCGAGGTCGCCGTCACCCATATGAGCGACTCGGCCAACCGGCTCTGGTGCCTGGTCGGGCGCGATGTCAGTCACCGCCGCGAAGCGCAGCTGCAGCAGCGCGCCAGTCACAAGAAGCTGGTGCATATCGCACAGCACGATCCGCTCACGGGGCTGCCCAACCGGCTTTACCTCAGCGCGCGACTGCCGCGCGCCCTGCGCCTGGCGGCACAGTCCAAGCGCATGCTGGCGCTGATCTATCTCGATGTTGATCACTTCAAGAACATCAACGACTCGCGCGGCCACGGCGCCGGCGACGCACTGTTGCAGGTGATCGCCAAGCGGCTGCGCTCCACGGTACAGGTCCAGGATGCGGTGCTGCGCATGGGGGGCGATGAGTTCGTGATCATCGCCTCGCTCCTGCCTGACGTCGAAGCCGTCCATAGCCTTGCCATGCGCTTGCAGGCGGCGATCCAGGCGCCGCTGAAACTCGATGACGCACCGCTGGAGATTTCCGCCAGTCTCGGTATCGCACTCTATCCGAACGACGGCCTCGACATGGAAGCCCTGCTCAAGCACGCGGACATCGCGCTCTACCAGGCCAAGGCCGCCGGGCGCCGCTGCCACCGCTTATTCTCGCCGGACATGCTGGTGCGGGTCAGCGAGAGCGTGGCGATGGAGCAGGCGCTGCGCCGCGGCATCGGCACCGAACAGTTCAGCATGGACTACCAGCCGGTCATAGACATGAAGACCGGGCGCGTCTCCTCGCTCGAAGCTTTGATGCGCTGGCGCCATCCGGATCTCGGCCAGGTACCCCCCGGCCAGTTCATTCCGGTGGCCGACAGTAGCGGCCTGACGGTCGAACTCGGCCTGCAGGGATTGCGTATCGTGCTGGCACAACTGCGCGCCTGGCAGGATGCCGACGTACCCATCGTGCCGATCGCGGTCAACATCTCGCCGGTACAGCTCGAGCAATCCGATTTCTGTTCATCGGTGTTGCAGCTTGCCACTGAACACCAGGTCGATCCGCGCTGGCTGCATTTCGAGATCACCGAGACCGCGTTGCTCAAGGATCCGGACGGCCTGGTCGGCACTTTGCAGACGCTGCGTGCGCTCGGTTCCCAGGTGCTGATCGACGACTTTGGCACCGGCTACTCAGGCCTGAGCTACCTGGCGCGACTGCCGGTCGACTCCATCAAGATCGATCGCAGTTTCATCAGCGACCTGGGCAAGAATGCCGCGCGCACGCCAATCATCGATGCGGTAATCGAGATAGCGCGCAAACTCAACATGACGGTCGTGGCCGAAGGCGTGGAAACGCAGCAGCAGGCGTTCATCCTGCAGGAACAGGGCTGCGACTTCGCGCAGGGCTACTTCTACAGCAGGCCGGTGAGCGCGCAGCATTGCCGCACGCTGCTGGAGAAGCTCAAGCTCGAACGGCCGCTGACCGAGACGCTGATCACGCGCGTCCTGCACAGCGCCTGAGCAACGGCTGGCTGATGCCCTTCAGGCCTGGCTGAGCAGCGCAGCGTTGCCGCCCACCGCAGCGGTATTGACCGTGACGCACTGTTCACTGGCGAAGCGGTGCAGGTAGTGCGGTCCGCCCGCCTTGGGCCCGGTGCCCGAACGGTTGCAGCCACCAAAGGGCTGCACACCCACCACCGCGCCGATAGTATTGCGATTCACGTAGACATTGCCGACCCGCGCACGCTGCGCGATCTGCTGCGCTCGGGTTTCAATGCGCGTGTGGATGCCGAGCGTGAGGCCGTAGCCGGTGGCGTTGATGGCATCGACCACGCGGGCGATGTCGGCGGCGCGGAAACGCACCACATGCAGCGCGGGTCCGAACACTTCGGACTCGAGCTCGGCGATGCTGCCGATCTCAGCCAGCAGCGGCGCAAAATAATGGCCCACCAGTCCGGCGCGCGGCGGACGTCCACGATGCAACACCTGCCCCGCCGCGCCCAGGCGCCGCGCATGCAGCTCGAGCCCGGCCAGCGCCTGCGCATCGATCAGTGGACCGATGTCGGTGGCGAGCAGCGCCGGGTCGCCCAGCACCAGCTCGTCCATCGCGCCGCACAGTGCCTCAAGCAGGCGCGGCGCCAGCTCTTCCTGCACGTACAGCACGCGCACCGCAGAGCAGCGCTGCCCGGCGCTGTTGTACGAGGAAGCCAGCAGATCCTGTACCACCTGTTCGACCAGCGCCGAACTGTCGGCGATTAGCACGTTCTGACCGCCAGTCTCGGCGATCAAGGTCGCGATCGGGCCATTGCGCGCCGCGAGACTACGCGCGATCAGCTGCGCAGTGTCGCTCGAGCCGGTGAACGCCACACCGGCCAGGCAGTCGAGGCGGCTGATCGCGGTGCCCACTACGCCATCGCCCGGCAGCAGTTGCAATACGCCCCCGGGCACGCCCGCCCGATGCAAAAGCTCGGTGGCGAAGGCCGCCGTGAGTGGCGTCTGCTCGGCGGGTTTAGCCAGTACGCTGTTGCCCGCCGCCAGTGCCGCGGCGATCTGCCCGGTAAAGATCGCCAGCGGAAAATTCCACGGGCTGATGCAGCCGAACACGCCGCGCGCGCGCAGCCGCAGGGTGTTGGCCTCACCGGCAGGACCAGGCAGTGCCAGATCGGTGCTGAATTCGCCGCGCGCCTGCGCGGCGTAGTAGCGCAGGAAATCAATCGCCTCGCGCCACTCGGAAACGCTATCGGCAAGCGTCTTGCCCGCCTCGCGCACGCAGCGCGCCAGCAGCGCGGCGCGTTCGCGCTCGAACAGGTCGGCAGCGCGCTCGAGCACCGCCGCGCGCTGCGCGCCGCCGGCACTGTCCCACTCGGGCCAGCTGTCGACGGCGATCTTCGCCGCCAGACCCACCTGCTCGGCCGTCGCGCTCACGCATTCGCCGACCAGGTCCGAATGGTCGGCTGGATTGATCACGGGCGTGGTCTGGCCGCTCTCGGCAGTTCCGCCGATCACGGGCCGCGCCAGCCATTCGGTACGGCTTGCGGCGGCGAACTCACCGGCCAGCTGCGCCAGCACGCCGCTGTCGTAGACATTGATGCCGATTGAGTTGCGACGCCCGGGTGCGAACATGCTGCCCGGCTCGGGCAGCGTGGTCACGAACGGCGCACCGGTCCCCGGCGCAGGATCGGTCGGGTCGCGCACTACTTCGCTGGCAGCCTGGCCGCGATCACCGGCACGATGCACGAAAGAAGTGTTGGCGCCGTTCTCCAGAAGTCGCCTCACCAGGTAGGGCAGCAGCTCGGACTGCGGGCCTACCGGCGCATAGATGCGGCAGGCATGTTGCCCACCGGCGGCGCCGGCGTGTACCGCGCTGTAGAGCGCCTCGCCCATACCGTGCAGCCGCTGGAATTCGAAGGCATTCGCATCGGCACCGTAGAGCTCGGCCACATAGGCCACGGTGTGCGCATTGTGCGTGGCGAACTGCGCACTGATCACATCGCGATTGGCTGCCAGGTGCCGCGCGCAGGCGAGATAGGCAATGTCGGTGTGCTGCTTGCGCGTGAACACCGGATAGCTGGTCAAACCAGCCTGCTGCGTACGCTTGACCTCAGTGTCCCAGTAGGCGCCCTTGACCAGCCGCATCGTGATGTGGCACCCGCTGGCGCGCACCCGCGCCACCAGCCAGTCGACCACGCGCAGTGAGCGCTTCTGGTAGGCCTGCACCGCCAGACCCAGTTGCCCGGGACGTGCAGCGGCGGGTGTCTGCAGCAGGCGCTCAAACAATTGCAGCGAGAGTTCCAGCCGCTCGCATTCCTCGGCGTCGATGGTGAGCCCGATGCCAACCTGCTCCGCCTGCGCCAGCAACTCGCTGATCACCGGCAGTAACTCGGCATGCACGCGCTCGCGCTGCGCCAGTTCATAGCGCGGATGCAGCGCCGAGAGTTTCACCGACACGCTGTTGCGCACCGCCAGCGGCAGCTCGGCGGTGATGGCCGTGGCGGCGGCGGATTGCCGCGCGGCATGACCTACCTGCGCAATGGCATCGCGATAGGCCTCGAGGTGATGGCGCGCGTCGCGGGTATTCATCGCCGCTTCGCCCAGCATGTCGAAGGAATAGCGCTCGCCACTGCGCGCACGCTGCGCACGCTTCAACGCGGCCTCGAGGTCGGTGCCGAAGATGAACTGCTGGCTGAGGATGCGCATCGCCTGGCGCAGTGCGGTGCGCGCCACGGGCTCGCCGATGCGCCCGACCAGCGCCCGCAGCCACCCCTGCGGGTCGCGACTGAGCGCGCCATCGGGCGTCAGCAGCGCGCCGGTGAGCATCAGACCGAAGGTGGAGGCATTCACGAACAGCGAGGCCGAGTCGTCCAGATGTCCACGCCAATCGCCGCGCCCCAAGCGATCGGCGATCAGCCGATCGGCGGTCGCCGCATCGGGTATGCGCAGCAGCGCCTCGGCCAGGCACAGCAGCAGGATGCCTTCCTGCGAATCGAGTCCGTAACTTTGCAGAAATTCATCGATGCCCGCGGCTGCATCGGCACCGGCGCGCACCGCTTCGACCAGCTGCACCGCGCGCACTGCCACGCGCTCGCGCGCCGGCGCATCCAGGCGCGCCTGGCTGGCCAGTTTGTTGATCAGTTGGACTTCGTCGGCCAGGTAGTCGCCGTTGATGGCCGCGCCGACCGCGCTGGCGATATCCGCCTGATCTTCTGCTACAAAGGTCTTCACGCTACGCTTTCCCCCACCGGCCCGTATACACTACAGCTATCCGCTCGCCAAAGTAACGCCATGCCCGCGGCATGGCAGCGCAAGGTTACCGAAAATCATGGGGCGCATCTTCGAAGTCCGTAAACACGCCATGTTCGCGCGCTGGAACCGCATGGCCAAGCAGTTTGCGCGCGTGGCCAAAGACATCGCGATGACCGTGAAGAGCGGCGGGGCCGATCCGGCCTCGAACCCCACGCTGCGCCGCATTATTCAGAATGCGCGCGCGGTCAACATGCCTAAGGACAAGGTCGAGGCCGCGATCAAGCGTGCCAGCGGGCGCGACGCTACCAACTACCATGAGGTGCTCTACGAGGGTTATGCACCCCATGGCGTCGCGATGCTGGTAGAAACCGCCACCGACAACCCGACCCGTACCGTAGCCCATGTGCGCAACATCATCAGCAAGCACGGCGGGAATCTCGGCACCAACGGCAGCGTCGCCTTCCAGTTCCGCAAGATGGGCGTGTTCCGGCTCGATCCGGCCGGTATCGACCAGGACTCGCTCGAACTCGACATGATCGATCACGGGCTCGAAGAAATGGGCGAGAGCGTTGGCGAGAAAGGCGAGCCGCAGCTGGTGTTGCGCTGCGAGTTCGCAAACTTCGGCCGGCTGCAGGAAGCGCTGGAGGCGCGGCGCGTCACGCCCCTATCGGCAGAGCACGAATATATCTGCTCGGTGCCCACCGAACTGGCCGAGGCGCCGGCAGCCGAGGTGCTGGAACTCATCGATCAGCTCGAACAGGACGAGGACGTGCAGCGCGTGTTTCACACGCTGGCCTGACAGTCCTCGAGAAACGCGGCGCGGGGCTGCGTACGAGGACCTATGACGCGCACGTTCAGCGCCGGCCGCTCGGGCAATTGCATGTCGATCGGCGCCAGCAACTCAATCGCCGCGGCCGCGGCGTCGCAGCTCGCGCCTCTGGAAATTTATCAGCGATCAATGCGAGTAGAGAGCACGATCGAGGAGTCGGTGCGATCGACACCGGGTAGCGCACCGATGCGATCGAGGAGTTTATCCATCTCACCGACGGAATCGGTTACCAGTACTGCGATGAAATCATGCTGGCCGCTGACCGAGTAGAGCTTGCGCACCTCAGGCAGGCCACGGAGCGTGGATTCGACGCGCGTAAGCAGCTTGGGAATCGCGGTAATCATCACGTGTGCGAGCAGTTGCCCGCGCTCGCGCTCCACGCCCATGCGCAGCGTAAAGCCGGCGATCACCTTGTTGTGCAGCAGCCTTTCGATGCGGCTCTGCACGGTGGTGCGCGCGAGACCGAGCCGGCGGCCCAATTGTGCGGTGGAGGCACGAGCGTTTTCGCGCAGCAGCGCGATGATGCGCTGGTCGGTGGCGTCTGTCGTCATAATGCCGATATTGTACGGCATAACGACGAGAATGTGTCGTCAGACGGACGTTTTCGGGGCTGCTTTTCGTCCTGGCAATGACGAACATAGGCGGCTGAATTACTTGCGAGGTGTGCCATGAAACGCGTAGCCATTGTAGGCGCCGGGAAGATCGGCCAGATGATCGCCGACCTGCTCGTACACAGCGGGGATTACCAGGTTGCCGTAATCGACAAATCGGCCGAACAGCTCGCACGCCTGCAAGGCGGCGTGCCGGTCGAAACCCTGGCGATCGATGTGAATGACCCGCCGAGTGTCGCCGCTGCGCTGCGCGGCCGCTTCGCCGTGCTCAGCGCCGCGCCCTTCCAGGTGACCGGCAAAATCGCCGAGGCCGCAGCCCTGGCGGGCGTGCACTACCTCGATCTCACGGAAGATGTCGCCAATACCCGGCGCGTGCGCCAGCTGGCCACCAGCGCCACCACGGCATTCATTCCGCAGTGCGGCCTGGCGCCCGGCTTCATCACGATCGTCGGTTACGAGCTGGCGAAGCACTTCGACAAACTGCAGGACGTGCGTCTGCGCGTCGGCGCGCTGCCACAGTATCCGTCAAACGCCCTCAACTACAACCTCACCTGGAGCACCGATGGCGTCATCAACGAATACTGCGAGCCCTGCGAGGAAATCGCCAACGGCGAGCTGGTAAACGCACCGCCGCTCGAAGAGCGTGAGGAATTCTCGCTCGACGGGGTGACCTACGAGGCCTTCAACACCTCCGGTGGCGTGGGCACCTTGTGCGAGACGCTGCGTGGCAAAGTACGCAACCTCAACTACCGCACGATTCGCTATCCAGGCCATGCGGCCATCATGAAGGCGCTGCTGCAGGATTTGCGACTGCGCGAGCGCCGCGATGTGCTCAAGGACATCCTCGAACATGCGCTGCCCACGACCCTGCAGGATGTGGTCATCGTGTTCGTCACGGTTACCGGCATCAAGAAGGGCAGCCTGGTGCAGGAAACCTATGCCAACAAGGTCTACGGCCAGCGCGTCAACGGCGTCGATCGCAGCGCGATCCAGCTGACCACGGCGGCGGGAATCTGTGGTGTACTGGACCTCTTGGCCGGTGGCCGTCTGCCGCAGCGCGGCTTCGTCCGCCAGGAAGATGTGCCGCTGGCTGATTTTCTGAACAATCGCTTCGGCCGGATTTACGCCATGCGTCAACCTGGCCAGAGGGAGGCGGCTTGAGTATGAATTATCACAGCATCCTGCAGCAGGCGGGGATCGCAGCGAACGCCGGCGCCGCCGGCCCAGCCGCTGCGCCGGCCAGCCTCGAGGTGCACACACCGATCGACGGCACGCTGCTGGCGCGGCTCCCCATCGATAGCAGCAGCGAGGTGGCCGCGAAGATCCAGGCTTCGGCCGCAGCCTTCCGGCGCTGGCGCGAAGTACCGGGCCCACAGCGCGGTGAGCTGCTGCGCCGCTTCGCGCTGCGCGTGCGTGCCGACAAGCAGGCACTCGGCAGACTCATCTCACTGGAAGCCGGCAAGATCCTCAGCGAGGGCTTGGGCGAAGTACAGGAAGTCATCGACATCTGCGATTTCGCAGTGGGCCTCTCGCGTCAGATCTACGGGCTGACGATCGCCTCCGAGCGCCCCGGCCACCACCTGCTCGAGCGCTGGCAGCCGCTGGGCCCGGTAGCTGTGATCAGCGCCTTCAATTTTCCAATGGCAGTGTGGGCCTGGAATGCCGCACTCGCGCTGGTCTGTGGCGATACTGTGCTCTGGAAGCCCTCGGAAAAGACGCCGTTGAGCGCGCTGGCGCTGCACCGATTGATGGTGGAAACCATTGCCGATTTCCCGGCTGCTCCGGCCGCGATCTCGCAACTGACCATCGGCAAGCGCGAAGCTGGCGAACAGCTCGCCGATTCCGAGTTGCTGCCACTGATCAGCGCCACCGGCAGCACCGCGATGGGCCGCGCACTCGGTCCGCGCGTTGCGGCGCGCTTCGGCCGCTCGCTGCTGGAACTCGGCGGCAATAACGCCGCGATTGTCGCGCCCACGGCCGATCTGAACCTGACTTTGCGCGCGGTGGTATTTGCGGCTGCCGGCACGGCCGGCCAGCGCTGCACCACCCTGCGCCGGCTGTTCGTACACCAATCGTTGTGCGCGCGCCTGCGCCAGATGCTGCGCAAGAGCTACGCCAGCCTGGCAATCGGCTCGCCGCTCGAAGCCGGCACGCTGATCGGTCCGTTGATCGATGCCACCTCCTACGAGCGCATGCAGGCAACCCTGGCGGCCGCGCGCTCACAGGGCGCCACCGTGATAGGCGGTGAGCGCGCCAAGCCCGCAGGCCTCAACGGCGGCTGGTACGTGCGGCCGGCGCTCGTTGAGGCCGATAAACCCCTCGCGGTGATGAGCGAGGAGACCTTCGCGCCCATACTCTATGTGGTGCCTTACGATTCCTTTGCCGACGCGCTACAGATGCAGAACGGCGTGCGCCAGGGCCTCTCCTCGGCCATATTCACCAACGACATGCGCGAGGCCGAAACCTTTCTCTCGGCCACCGGGAGCGATTGCGGCATCGCCAATGTGAATACCGGTCCGAGCGGCGCCGAGATCGGCGGCGCTTTCGGCGGTGAAAAGGACACCGGCGGCGGCCGCGAATCGGGCAGCGATGCCTGGAAAGCCTATATGCGCCGGCAGACGCAGACGGTAAATTACTCCTCCGCCGTGCAGCTGGCGCAGGGCGTTGAATTTCCCGTCGACTGACCAAGAGCTGCTCGCAGCAACGGATTCACAAGCATGAACGCTCTCGATTTCTTCGACCTGCGCGGACAACTGAGCAGTGATGAGCAGCTGGTGCAGGAAAGTGTTGCACGCCTAGTCGATACGCGCGTGCTGCCGATCATCCGCGAATGCTTCGAACAGCATCGCTTTCCGCGCGAGCTGGTGGCGGAGCTAGCCGGGCTCGGTTTGCTCGGCGCGAGCCTTGAGGGCTACGGCTGCGCGGGCCTCAATGCCGCCTCTTCCGGCCTGATCTGCCAGGAGCTGGAGCGTGGTGATTCGGCGTTGCGCAGTTTTGTTTCGGTGCAATCTTCGCTGGTGATGTACCCAATCTGGGCCTATGGCAGTGAAGCGCACAAGCAGCACTACCTGCCGCGCCTGGCGCGCGGAGAACTGATTGGTTGCTTCGGTCTCACCGAGCCGCACGGCGGCTCGGATCCCGGCAACATGAAGACGCGTGCACGCAAAAGCGGCGGCGACTGGCTAATCAGTGGCTCGAAGATGTGGATCACCAACGGCGCCATCGCCGATGTGTGTATCGCCTGGGCCGATACCGATGAAGGCGTGCGCGGTTTCATCATCGACAAGGGCACGCGCGGCTTTAGCAGCACTGAAATTGAAAATAAATTCTCACTGCGCGCTTCGAACACCGGCGCACTGTTTTTCGATGAGGTGTGCGTACCGGAATCGCAGCGCCTGCCGGGCGCCGCGGGCCTCAAGGGCCCGCTTTCCTGCCTGACGCAGGCGCGCTATGGCATCGCCTGGGGCGTGATCGGCGCCGCCCAGGCCTGCCTCGCACAGATGCTGGAATACACCGCCACGCGCGAGCTGTTCGGCCGCCCGTTGGCGCAGAACCAGGCCATCCAGATCCGCCTGGCCGAGATGGCGCGCGGCATCACCACCTCGCAGCTGCTCGCGCTCCAGCTCGCGCGCCTGAAGGATAAGGGTGAGCTCAAGCCGGTGCAGGTCTCCATGGCCAAATGGCACAACTGCCGCACCGCACTCGACATCGCCCGCGACTGTCGCGACATGCTGGGAGGCTCCGGCATCAGCGCGGAATTTGCGCCGATCCGCCACATGCTGAATCTCGAGAGCGTGATCACTTACGAAGGCACCGAGACCATCCACCAGCTGGCCGTCGGCCGCGAACTCACGGGCCGTAGCGCCTTCTAGCACCCGGCGATTCGGCCGTAGAGCGCCGCGGCCGTCGTCTGGCGGTTGTACGCCGCCTGCGGCTCCTGCATCATCCGCACTTCTCCCGGAGAGCGCATGACGCAAGCCACCACGACCCCTATTCCGCGGCGCCGCCGCTGGCCCCTGCTTTTTCTGGTGCTAGTGGCACTGTTCGTCGGCTATACCCTGCTGGCTTTGTCCTGGTCCTATTCGGAGGGCGAGCGCGTCGGTGTGCTGCAGAAGCTCTCGCGCAAGGGCTGGGTGTGCAAGACCTACGAGGGCGAACTGGCACTCTACGTCGTCAGCGGCATGGCGCCGCAGATCTGGACCTTCACCGTCCGCGACCCGAGAGTCGCCGCCCATCTCAATACGGTGCTGGGCGAGCGCATTCGCCTGCACTACGACGAGCATCGTGGCCTGCCCTCGAGCTGTTTTGGCGATACGCCCTATTTTGTCGACAGTGTCGACCGTGGCGTCCCCCTGCCCGTGTTGCCTGGCAGCCCGGCGCCGGCGGCAGCCGCTGCACGGTAGCGATGGAGGTTGCCAAACGGCAGCGCCTTGCGTAGAAAGGCCAGTTCGCAGCGCCGAATTGGGGTAAAAACCACTGCGCGGCCGCACCAAGAATTAGAACCATGAATGCTGTCAACGCCACACGCCCGGACATTGCCGCCAACGGACCTGGGAGCCTGCGCGCGCGGCTCGACCTGCTGCTGCAACACGCCATCACGCTGGAGAATTTCGAAGCGGACGTGACGCGGCTTTGCCAGGCCAACGGCGAAGAGATTTGGACCGTGCTGGCACTGCTCGATCAGTACCACCGTCGCGGCCTGCTGCCTACCACCCTGTTCAAGTCGCTCAAGGCTTCGGCGGATCGCCGCAGCCTCGGCCGCCAGGGCGCGCCGCCGGCAACGCCGCCGCCTGCACCCGTGGCGACTGCCCGAGCACCTGCGCCGGCAAAACCGCCCGCACCCGCACCGGCGCCGGCACCGGCACCGGCACCCGTGATGACTCTGCCGCCGGGCACGGTGCTGCGCGATCGCTACGTGCTTGGGGAGCTGCTGGGCCGCGGCACGCGCAGTTGCGTGTATCGCGCGCTCGATCGCGAGCGCCGCAAACTGCCACAGGCCAACCAGCAGCTGGCGTTGAAGATTCTGCGCGCTGCGGCAATGGCGGGGCCGGGTGCGCAGGCGAACCTGAGGGTCGAGTTCCAGTGCGCTCAGTCCATGTCGCACCCGAACGTCGTCAACGTGTATGAGCTCGAGCAGGATGGGCCGTTCACTTTCATGACCATGGAGCTGCTCGACGGCGAACCGCTGGGCACGCTGCTGGAGCGCCACGGCCGGCAGCCGTTGCCACATTCCGCGGCGCTGGCGATTATCCGCGATCTCGGCGCAGCGCTGGTGCACGCGCACGAACGCGGCGTGGTGCATGGCAATCTGCAGCCGCGGCACATCATGATCACCGCGAACGGCGAAGTACGCGTGACCAACTTCGCCGCCGCGCGCGCCAACTATCTCGAGACTGCACCTGAAGCCAATGTCTACGCGAGCTGCGAAGCGCTCGAGGGCCAGGTGCCCGATCGCCGCGACGATCTGTACGCGCTGGCCTGTATCAGCTACGAACTGCTCGCCGGTCACCATCCTTTCAATCGCCTGAGCGCGGCGCAGGCGCGCGGTCGCTCGCTGGTACCGCGGCGACCACCGCAATTGACGAACGGCACCTGGCGGGCACTGCGTGCCGGCCTCGCATGGCGTCGCGAGAATCGCACGGTGGGCATCGGCTGGTGGATGTCACGCATGAATCTGGGTGGCGCGGCAGCGCATCTGCCGACGCTGCGCGAGCTTTGCATTCCGCGCCCGCCGGCACGGCGCATCCCGCCTCGACCGGTAGTGCTGCTGTGTGGTCTGGGTGTCGCCATTGCAGCGGCAGCGGCGCTCGATCGCCTGCCGACTCCGCAACGTCTGGCAAATGGCTGGCGAGAATTTCGCGCCACGAGTTTCGGCAACCCGCTGCAGCGGCTCGGTGACTGGCTGAGTCCGGCACCCGCGGCGACCCCGGCGACCCCGCATACGATCGTGAACACCCGGCGCCACACGCCCGCGACGACCGGCAGCATTCAGAGGCACGCACATGTGGGCGGCACGGGCCCGGCAGCGCCTGCGCGCGACGAAGACCTGGCGGAAGTCGTGACCGACACGGCGCCCGCGAATACATCCGTCGCGGCAACAGCGGCCGAAGCTACCCGAACGACGGATGCGCCTCGTGCTGAAAACCAGGGTAGCCCACCAGGCAGCGCGCTGCACGCCGCTGCAGCCACGTCCGCGAATCCGCCGCCACACATCGAACTGACCGCCGACAACTACACGGTACTACCCGGAGAGCCCGCGGCGCACGTCGTGGTGCGTCGCCGTGGCAGCCTGCAGGGTGATGTCAGCTTCGTATGGTCCACTGAAGGCGCCAGTGCCCTGCCCGAGCGTGATTTCATCGCCTCGGGGCCGCGCGCCGAGCAGATCCCGGCGGGCGTCAACAGCGTCACGCTGCTGGTGCCCATCGTCAGCGACGGCACCCGCAACGAATCGCGCGTGTTCTATGTGACTATCGGCACACCCGGCGGCGGTGCCGAGCTTGGTGCCAATGCGCGTGCTTCAGTGCTGGTCACTGGCGGCAATTGAACGCAGCGCCCTGTGCGCGACGTGAATGAAATACAAGGACTACTACAGCGTACTCGGCGCTGAGCGCAGCGCCAGCGCCGAGCAGATCAAGAAGGCCTACCGCAAGCTCGCCCAGAAATATCATCCGGATGTGTCGAAGGATCCGGCCGGCGAAGAGAAATTCAAGGAAGTTGCCGAAGCCTACGAGACGCTCAAGGACAGCGAGAAGCGTGCCGCCTACGATCAGCTGGGCGCGCACTCGGCCGGCGAGGAATTCCGCCCGCCGCCCGACTGGGGCCGGCAATCCGGCGCGGCGGCGCAAGGCTTCGAAGATCTGGACCTCGCCGATCTGCTGGCAGGCCTGGCACGCAGTCACGGCCGCGCCGGCCACGCATCACAGCGCATGCCGGGTGAAGATTTCGAGGCGAAAGTCAGCATTCCACTGACCGCGGCTTACAGCGGCACCGAAGTGGAATTGCAATTGTCGATGCCCGAGCTCAACGCGCAGGGCTTCATACAGCGTGTGCCGCGCACGCTCAAAGTGCGCATCCCGAAAGGCGCGAGTGATGGGCAGCGACTGCGGCTGGCAGGCCGCGGTGGCAAGGGTCACAACGGCGGCCGCGACGGCGATCTGTGGCTCAACATCAGCCTGCAGCCGCATCCCCTGTTTCGCGTCAGTGGCCACGATCTGTTCATCGATCTGCCGCTCGCGCCCTGGGAAGCGGCGCTGGGTACCAGCATCGAGTTGCCGACACTGGGCGGCACGGTGCAACTGAAGGTACCGGCACACACCGATAGTGGCAGGCAACTGCGCCTGAGCGGGCGCGGCCTGCCCCGGCCTGCCGGTGGCGGCGGCGACCTGTATGCGATCACACAGATCGCGGTGCCCGCCACCAACAGCGAGACAGAAACGAAACTGTACGAACAACTGCGAGCGGGTGCGACGTTCAATCCGCGGCGGCACTTCGACCTGGAGAAAGATCGTGCCCAGTGAAACGGAAGCGGGCGCCTGGCCCGGCGAATTGCGCGAGCTGTCGATCGGCGAACTGCAAGAGCTCTCGGGACTGTCCATTCACGAACTGCAGGAGCTGATCGACTGTGGCGCGCTGACGCCGCTCCACGGGCCGGCCGCCCCGCTGGTATTCGCCAGCCATTGCCTGCTGACCGTGCGCACGGCCACGCGCCTGCGCCAGGGCTTTGAGCTCGAGCCGCATGGGCTGGCACTGGCGGTGACGCTGCTGGAGCGCATTCGCGATCTGCAGGCCGAGCTGGAGCAGGTACGCGCGCAGTTGCCGCGGAGCTTTCGCTAGGGGCACCTACGTAGTTACAGGCTGCAGCATTCGAGGCATACTAAGTTGGCGAGAACTGAGCATGCAGGAGATATCATGAGTGAGCACTACCACGCCATCGTCTGGGTCGATCACCGCGAGGCCAAGATCTTCCACGTCGATGCCACGGACGTCGAGCGTCTGGTCGTGCACTCCAATGCCACGGGACGTCACCTGCAGCACAAGGCCAACACCACCGGCAGTGGCCACAAGGGTGTCGACAAGGATTTTTTCAACCGGATCATCGGCGCGCTGACGCATACCGGCGCGATTCTGGTTACCGGCCCCGGTAATGCCAAGACCGAACTGAAGAACTACATCGACGAACACCGCGCCGACCTGGCGCAGCGCATCTCAGGCGTCGAGACGCTTGATCATCCTACTGATGGCATGCTGGTAGCCCTGGCGCGCCGCTTTTTCAAGGCTGATGACCGGATGCACTCGCAAGTGCCTCATCGAGCATCCTGATCAGCGCCGCACGATCGTAGCTGTAGGCCTGGCGCTCGTTGAGCTGCACCAGCTGCGAGATCTGTTTGCCGATCGTCAGTTTCGCTTCGTGCTGATCCGGAACCACCATGTAGCGCAGCTTCGGGTTCGGCTCGAACAGCGCCAGCGCCACGGCAGCGGCAACTTCATCGGGCTTCTTGTAGATTGAACGATCGGTGATGCGGGAGTCTCCGCCCAGGCGCTTGCTCGCGCTCTTGCCTATCGCAGAGTCGTAGTTGCCCGGTTCGACGATGCTCACCTTCACGCCCTGCGGTGCCAGCTCCGCGGCCAGTGAATCGGTGAATGCCTCCATCGCGTGTTTGCTCATGCTGTAGGCGCCCAAATCCTCGCTGGCGAGAATGCCCGAGATCGAACCGATAGTTGTAATGCGTCCCTGCTGCGCCACGATGAGCGGCAGAAAGGCCCTGGTCATGCGGTACGGGCCATAGAGATTGACGGCCATCACCAGATCGAACTCTTCGTCCTTCATATCGGCGAAGCTGCCAACCGTGGCGACACCGGCATTGTTCACCAGCGCGTAGAGTCCACGCCCACCCTTGGTGACAGTCTGCACGGCTGCAGCAATGTCCGTGGCGCTGGTGACATCCAGATGCAGCGCCTGCACGTTCTTGATGGCGTTCAGCGCCGCGAGATCGCTATCCTTGCGCGCGCCGGCATACACAAAGTAGCCCGCAGCCGCCAGATGTTCGCTGATGCTGCGGCCGATGCCAGTACTGGCACCGGTGACCAGCAC